>LDXN01000001.1 GCA_001443445.1 Candidatus Dadabacteria bacterium CSP1-2
ATTCATAGAGGAGAGGATTTAACTATTAAGCCATACGAACTTTATTCTCCACCTGGTCTTCCACTTGGAGGAACAAGCCCTAAGGACTTGTTTGAGAGAGCAAACGACTTTGCTGAGGTTCGCTTCCCTGGCGATGTTAGGGATTGCGAGGCGTGTCATTTACCTGAGACGTTTATCTTAGATCCGGGTCGAGGCATCTTGGGTAATGGGATATCTCCACCTACTAACCGTAAAATTATAAGGGGGGAGACTACCAAAACAATAACAGAGACTTTCCATACTTCGCCGATTATCTCAGTCTGCACCGCTTGTCATGATTACCTTGTCGTAAACGAGGCTGGAGATGCGCTTACTGGGGATTCGCTTATCGAGGGAAAAGAACATGGTGGTGGACCGCAGCATGAAAGCGACTGTGTAGAGTGCCATGGCGCTGGTGAGCCACTTGGTGTGGAAGAAGTCCATTTACCACCGCTTTCGCCGGAGGAACGAATTAACCGTCCTCAACCTATTGAGTAAATTGGAAGGGGATTTAAATGAAGAGGCTCATACTGATTTTGTCGCTTTTAGGGCTACTGGGTTGTGTAAGTAGCGATGATGAAGGACAGGGCTTCGGAAACCTCTTTGATAGCCCTGAGGGCACGGTATTAACAGAGGAAGAACACCCAGACGGCTGGGGGCGTTCGGACTGTTTTTTTTGTCATCCCATATACGAGATACATAGAGTTGACCGGACAGGAACAGGTGTGCTCCCTCTAAAAGAGATACAAAAATTTGTCGAGGAAGAAGGGCTTGATAGTTGTCCTTTATGTCATGGAGATAATGGAGTGATCGAATAGGTGCGGAGAAAACTACTCGAAGCTGCCTTACCTGTCCTTCTATTAGTATGTGTGCAAGAAAAATTAGCTTATAGTCAATACACCCAAGGGGAAACGATTCTACCCCGAACAGTTGGTGTATCAGGGAATTTCTTTCCTTTATTTCAGGCAAATACCCCTGTAATCCGTCCTGATGGGAGTATAAAGAGGGTAGATCCGTTTTATCAGTATCTGGAGCTTAGCGTTGCAAGTCCCGAGCACAATATTTCCTTTAATACCTTTTTGAGAGGAAGAGAGGTCTTAAATGGGGAAGAGGAATCATTTGATGTTTATAACGCCTTTGTTCAATATAGTGCTATATCCAATGCGTTTGAGATACGTCTAGGAAGGCAAATAATAACGGAGAGCACGAATTTTTATCTGCTTGATGGGGGGCTAGTAAGAATCCGTCCTGTAGATGGAATTCAGCTTGTAGCTTATGGTGGTTATCAGGATAAGGATATTCAACCGGAGCCGGAGCAACCTCTAGAAAGCTTTGGCCTCTTTGGTATAAAACTTAAGTCGGATAAGCTACTAGATTCCCTAATTTCAATCGGATATGAGTTACTTGATCCGAATGATTTTTCGCCAAGACACATTCTAAATTTTTCCTTTAATAGAGTAGTGCCGTTTACTAAATCTGCGGATATATATAGTCTCGTTGAGGTTGACATCGGAGAAGGAAATCTTGCTCTCCTTACGGTAGGTACTGGGATTACTCTGCATAAATCCCTTTACTTAAACCTGGAATACGATAATTATAAGCCGGATGAGGACAGGGATGAGTTTCTCATAGACCCTATTTTTGACACCTTTTCTATAACGCGGCTCCAGGAGGCGAGGGTCGGGATTACATACATACCGACTAACTATCTTAAGGTTTCGTCAAACTATTCTTATGCCAATTATGATGTTTTCGACGATGAATCAACTAATGGAAATATAGCAAAATTAGGGTTTTCATGGGACTTCTGGCGCCAAATCGGTCTCAGGGCATTTCAGGGTTTTTATTTTATGAATGGGCGCCCAGATAACTGGGCTTTTGGCTTAAACTTTGGAGCCTCGGAGGAGATATACAAAGGGTTAGACCTCCAGTTCTCTTTTGCCTATGCGCACTTTGAAACGATAAGTAATATAGATGGGGACGCCTTTAGTTATATAATGGGTACTGAGTATCTCTTGATTAAAGATCTTGCGTTCAAGGCTGAAGTGGAGATAAATACTAATCCTATATTTGAAGACGATGTTAGAGTAAATCTAGGGTTGAACTACTATTTCTCGAGGAACCTATGAGAAAAGGTATTGCTTGTATTACGATTCTCGCTTTATTTATATTATATGGTTGCCCTAGTAAGGAGCAGGGAGCGGAATGGGGATGGAAATACCAAAAGCCGCTTAGACCTCAGGAGACATTCTCTCATAAAGTGCATGAGAATGTACTAAAGAAAGAGGGACTTACCTGTGTTACGTGTCATCCTATAGGACTTGAAATTGAAGAGAAAGAAGAAAAGAAGAGGGCTGAAATCTCAGAGGCGGCCCTTTTCCCCGGAAAGGAGACGTGTCATTTCTGCCATTATAATCCTATGGCAGGAAATGTAGCTCCTGAAAAATGTGGCGTATGTCATTTCAACCTGCTTGAAATTCAGCCTGCAAATCACAATTTTGACTGGGCAATAAAACACGCTGTTTTTGCAAAAACAGATGACCAAGACTGTGAGAGCTGTCATACCCCTAGGTTCTGTGAAGACTGTCATAAAAGAAGGGATGTTCCAACTCGGTTGGTTCATGATCGGAATTATATAGTTGTTCATACAGTTGATGCTAGGGCAAATCCAAGGACTTGCGGAAACTGTCACGAGATTACCTTCTGTAATCAGTGTCACAGAGAGGGTGGATATGAGAGATAAATTGATAGGTAAGCGGAAGTTATTAGTAACATTAATAGCATTAGTAACATTCTTTTTAATTTCCTATTCGATTTCTAGGTCTCAAGAAAGTCCTCACTCGGCTATGGAGGCAAATCCAAAGGATGAGGGGAATTGCCTCGTTTGCCACTCAGAGGTTCCTAAGGAGGGAGAGAAGAGTCCTAACTATCTCCTTAACTCCGAACCCTCTCAGGTCTGTTTGGTGTGTCATTCGGAGACAGAGCATGTAGGATCTAATATACACTTGAATTATGTAAATCCTAAAGAGAGTAATCTCCCGGGGGACGAGAACAATAAGATTGCCTGCTTTACCTGCCATGATCCACATCCCCAGGGGATAATTAAGGGTAGAGTTGTATATGCGGCTCATCTTGGAGGATATGAAAGGGATTTTATAAAAGAGGTTGTTCTTCCTAAGAAGGAGGTAAAAGAGGTATCTCTTACAGAGAAAACAAAGGTGCTTCTCCGCCTTCCGCTGGAGGATAATAAGCTCTGTAGGGCGTGTCATATAAAGTTGGATTGACTCTCGTTTGATATGGATCTTATAACAACGGAGTCTCTGGAACTATGAGAGGAGGTCCCGTATATGCAGCAGAAAAAAGAAGTAGAGAGAATACACCTAATACCTCTTTAAGTTCTGTTATTTTTACTGTCAGATTTTCTAACATAAGACAGTTTGTAATCCATACCTGCTTTGTAATTCCCGCTAAATATTATAAAAACATTAAATGTTATTTTGGCATGTAACTTGCCATTATTTCTCTTAGTGAAGTTATAAAGGGAGGAGGTGAAACAAAATGACATGGGGAGATATTATTAGTTTTTTCTTTATTCTTGTTCTTAATCCATATGGTGTAGTGGGAATAGCTATTACTCTCTTAATGGTGATATCTGCAGTTATTTTCTTCGGCGTAGAGGCTATTACTATACCTTACCGTTATGTAGTAAAAACGTTTTACTGCCCATTTAAGAAGACAAACGTTGAAGTGAAATTCCGACCAAGCTTCTTCACATATAGAGCGTACGATGATGTTATTAAGTGTTCTTCATTTAAAGGCAAAGTCACCTGCAAGAAGGGGTGCTTAGATCTTCCAGAGCTTCGAACTTGAGAGGAGAAAGGGAAAATAAGCATACTACGAAGGCTAAAAGAATATTCCGAAGAAAATAATATTAGACATGTTGCGAAATAGGATTTTCGCGTTTTTCGAGCCTTAAAATCAACGGCTTAGAAGTCAGATTTTTAATTTCGCAACATGTCTTTTATAAATAGGATTCATACAGTGAGGGTGAGGAGGGTTTATTGTATTTTTTAAAGATAAATTATTGAAGTCTAACTAGGTCTTTGTTATGATGATTCCTACCAAATTGAACCAAGGAGGATTAGCAGAATGAGAAAAATGATTCTAATTCTAGTAGTGATTTCTTCATTAGCTACGGGAGGAATATTGGCTATCATGGCGGCGGATCTTGGCCGTTATAGACCTCCAACACCTGCCTGGTTTACTGGAACAACCGAAGATAAAGTGCAAAAACTTGGGCTTATTCAGCCCTCTTATGCCGACCTTATGTTGTGGAATGGAATCCGCCTTAATGAGTTATTTGCAGCGGGGATTAGTGGGAAAACAGAGTATGCAAAGCTTCAAGCAAAAAAAATCGAAGAAACCCTGGAAAAGGCCGCTTTGGTTGATCCCACAAGAAGAGGAGGAATAGAGGGACTTCTTTCTGCGAATTATCCGGGTCTCATACAAGCGATAGATTCAAAAAGATCAGATGAATTTCAAGCTGCCTTTGGAAAACTTTACGCAAGTTGTGTTACCTGTCATGTAAACCATGGAGTTCCCTTTTATCCGCTAATTCCTACAACATCTATAAGTCCTATAACATCAGGTTCTCTAGAACTATGGCAGGAGATCCAGAAGCATCTGCGGCAGGAACAGGAAAAGAAAATACAACAGGAACGGGAAAAAAAGTAACGGAGGGAAGCAAAAAGTAGTTTGAGTACGCTGAATAGTGTGGGTAAAGGGTTAGGCATTATCTACGAAGTCTAATGCCCGACCTCTACCCGCATTTTCTTTCAATGAAATCGAATGTGATTTAGAAACAATAATCCGAGTTATTGAAGTTTAAATAAAAATGGATTCTATGAGGCTTCTTCTTGGTGTTTTAGCTTACATCTTCCTTATAGGAGCCTCAACGGACTATCCTAGCGTAAGAAAGGAAGGCTACACAGAAAGTCAAACCTGTGGTGCATGCCATACGGTGATATATAAAGAGTGGAAAAATTCTCTACACGCTTCTTCCATTAGCGACCCTGTCTTCCTTAGTGTTTTTAACGAAGTAGAGAGGGAAAAGAAAAACTTTTGTCTTAAATGCCATGCCCCTACTGTAAGAGTTACAGGGGATTATGAGCTTGCCCAGTTTATAACAAAAGAAGGGGTAACATGTGACTTTTGTCACACTGTAAAAAGCGTAGATTTAAGTAAAGAAGAGCCATTTGAATTTGATCTAGGATTTGTAAAAAGAGGTCCATTTGAAAGCGACTTAGAAACAGGCCATAAGAATCTTTACTCCGGAATTCACCTAAAGTCGGAGTTCTGCGCCGGATGTCATGAGGTTGTGAACGAAAAAGGATTTCACGTGATGAGTACCTACAGCGAATGGAAAGCGGGTCCTTATGCGGAAAAGGGGATTCAATGTCAGAACTGTCATATGCCCGAGGAGTTCGGTACTCCTATCGTTAACACTGAAATTGCAAAGACCAAACATAGCGTAACGGCGCATAAATTTCTAGGTGGGCACTCTCAGATAAATATAACTAGGGCTGCAACGCTGACTCAGGTCTTAGATAAAGCCAATGACTCTCTATCCGTTGTAGTCTACGTAACCAACTCAGAGGCAGGGCATTCCCTCCCTACAGGCATTCCCTCACGTAAGGTAATACTTACAGTAAAACTTCTGGATACAAAGGGAGGGGTAGTTGGAGAAAAGGAGGTTGCATATAGGCGGGTTCTTGTTGATGAAGAGGGAAGAGAGATTCCAGAGGAGAATATTAAGGATATGTTTCTAAAAGCTACGTCCCTAAAGAGTGACAACCGCATTAAACCTAAGGAAACACGTAGGGAGGAGTTTATCTTTCCTCTTACTAAGGGAATAGAAAAGGTTCTAACGGTAGACTCTACCTTAAGATATGAATTTAGTGTTCCTTATCTTGAACCAAATATAATGAGAATGGAAATGGCTCGTGATCTAAAAACGATAAACGTCGAGGAGGAAGGGATAGATATATGGAAATGGACTATTTCATTTGTGGTAGTTTTAGTGCTTTTATTTATCCTCCAGATAACATTACGAATGCTAAGGAGGTAACTCCAGTGGATGAGAAAATCGGAAGAAGGAATTTCTTGGGAACGTTAGTTGGTTGGGTATTCGGTCTTACAGTGGTAGGCTGGATAATCCCTATGATAGCGTACTTTTTCCCAAAATCTAAGGGGGAGGCAGAAAACGTCTTTATGGACCCTTCGGGCAACCCCATAATGGTATCGTCTGTATTAGAAGAGGGGTCTAAAACAGGGCTTGCTTTTGGAGACGCCACAGTTGTTATTAATTATAAAGGAGAGCTTAGGGCTTTTTCAGCAGTGTGTACTCACCTTGGTTGTATTGTAAGCTGGAAAAAGGATGAAGGCATTTTCTTCTGTCCCTGTCATGCGGGGAAATTTGACACGAATGGGAACGTTATTGCGGGGCCGCCTCCTAAACCGCTTCCCCAGTATAGAGTTAAAGTTGCGGGAAGTAAAATAAACCTTTCAAAGGTGTAGCATGTTAAAGAAAATCATCGATTGGATTGATGAGAGGGTACAAATTATAGAGGTTATAGAGAATCATCTTACTGGGCATATGGTTCCGGCTAACCTGAATCTTTGGTACTCTATGGGCTCTGTACTTCTTGCAATGCTTTTTATTCAGTTTATAACCGGTATTTTGCTTCTTATATATTATGTGCCTGATGTAGATAAAGCCTTTGAAAGCGTCACCTATATAACGAATGAGGTTCCGTTTGGATGGTTAATAAGAAGGGTTCATGCTATGGCAACGAACATATTCATAGCTGTGCTCTTCCTTCATATGTTTAGTACCCTTTTCATGGGGTCTTATAAGAAGCCGAGGGAACTTCAGTGGATGTCGGGCTCGGTGCTTTTTGGCCTGGGATTTTTGGCAGCGCTCTCAGGTTATCTTCTTCCCTGGAGCCAGCTTTCCTACTGGGCTACTACAGTTGCAACAAATACGGTGGGTGCGGTTCCCTTTATTGGTGATGAGCTTGTACGGGGGCTAAGAGGTGCTGAAAGAGTAGAACAGGCAACTCTGAGTAGATTTTTTGCTCTACATGTTATAGTTGTACCCTTATTATTTTTAGGGTTAGTTGCAGCACATCTGTTCTTTATGAGGAGAACCGGCATATCCTCCCCTCCGGGAACGATGAAAGAAGAGGTAGAAAAGATTCCCTTCGTCCCCCATTTTGCCTTAGAGGACCTAAAGGTAATATACTTTTTCCTCGGAATCCTTTTTATATTTGTCTTTTTTTACCCAAAGCTTTATTTCCCACCTGATGCCCTCAGTCCTGCAGACCCATTTTTTACACCTCCACATATAAAACCTGAGTGGTACTTTCTTGCAAACTACGAGATGCTAAAGCTTATTCCGAATAAGTTTCTGGGGGTCTTTATACAGCTTGCGGTTGCTCTTTTTCTTTTCTTCTTGCCTCTAATTGATGTTGGAAGTGAAAGGCATCCTCTAAAAAGACCTATTTTCTTGACGATTGCGATTCTTGGGGTTTTAGCCTTCATAGCACTTACCGTTTTAGGAGAAATTCTCTAGTGATAGTGAGAGGGAGCATAATTATTAGATACTTAATCCATTTTTCTTTTAGCTTGCTTCTTGTTTTTATACCTCAGGTTTTCGCCCAAGAGGAAGAAAGCTCCTGTATTTCTTGTCATAGAGAGATGGGGGGGGATTTGGCCAAGCCTATAGAGCTTTGGCATGAAAGCATTCATAAAAAAAACGTTATCTCCTGCCACAACTGCCATGGTGGCAATTCCAAGGTACAAGATATGGACGCAATGAACCCAGAGGCGGGTTTTGTTGGATCACCTAAAGAAGAAGACGTTCCTAAGTTCTGTGGCAAGTGCCATGTGGCTGTTATGGAAAACTATATAAAGAGTCCTCATTGGCAAACAAAGAAGGAAAAGCATCCGGTCTGCACTACTTGCCATACCGCTCACCATCAGCAAAGAGCCACGCTTGAGCTTATAAACGAAAAGGATTGCTCAAGGTGTCACACCTACGAACGGGCAAGAAAGATAAGGTTTGTTATGGAAGAGACAGAAGGAAGTTTAGTTCAACTTGATGAGAGAATAGAAAAGCTTAGAGGAGAGGGTTTTAATACCCAAAGACTTGGAGATGCACTTTTTGCAAACAGGAATGAGTTTCACCGCTTAACCCATGTACTTTCAGTAGACTTAATCATAGATAGAACCGAAACAATTAGAGGCGATATTAAAAAAGTCGAGAAGTCTGTAGGGAGTGATGAGGCTACAATTAAACGCAGAAAAATCGGAGGAGCAATTCTTATAGCCTTTCTATTTATTTCAGCTTTTATAATTCACATATATAGAAAAACCTTGCCTTAAAATGGAGCTCTGAATTGGGATTTAGAGAAATACTAAAAGTAGGCTCAAAATCACCGCCCTTTGTGAGAATACAATATGAAGAGAGGGCTTTAATAACAAAATAATTTAAGGAGGTGGTTAAATGATAAACAGGAAGATTTTAAATATAGTTATGGGTATTATAGCAGTGTTATTTCTTGGGAGCCTGGGCTTTGCTCAGGGGGGAAAAGCTCTGGTTGAGAAGGGACAGAAGATATACACTGAAAAGAAATGCTCTATGTGTCATAAGATAGAAGGAGTTGGTGGAAAGATTGGTCCGGACCTTTCGGATGTAGGAAGTAGGAGAGATGCTGAGTGGATAAAGGGATTTCTAAAGGACCCGAAATCCGTCATCCCAGAGACAAAACAGCCACCTTTTAAAGGTACAGATGAGGAACTCGATGCTGTAGTGACTTATCTTATGAGCCTTAAAAAGCAGAGCGGAGCAAAATAGTCGTTTTCTTCTCGTATAGGTCTTTTGTTTATGAAAAACTGAGTACTTTTTCTTGCAAAACGGGGTGTTTTCCCTATTGTAAGATTGACCCCCCTATCATTATATTAAAGGTGACATTAAAAGAAAGGGGGTGTCAAACATGAAAAGATATTATGGAGGAGAAGTTGTAAAGAGAGGAATTTATCTCAGCCTAAAGCGAAAGGACCTCGTTACGATAGAGAATGAAGAGGGGCTTTTGCCGAGCGGAAGCAACGACTCTTATTTTGAGGTACCACCTCTACTTATGATTGTGGTAGGACCTCTTATGGGGCTCATTTATGTGATCTTCTTGCCCTTTATCTCATTTGCGATGATTGTAGGACTTGTGGCCAACAAACTATGGTTGGGAGTGCGGTGGATAGGAGAGAGCCTGCTTGGAGTTGCTGCTGCGAATTGGAGACCGGGCGTAGCCTACTTCGCATGGTGGAGACAATCTAAAGAGGGGAAAAAGCCTCGGCATCATGTGGAACCTAAAGGAGAGAAAAAGCCAAGGACTCCTGACCTTTTCAGTGAATTAGAGAAGGAAATTGCAAAGAGGCGAGAAGAAGAGAATAAGAGCTGAATATGAGATGTTAGGCAAAAGAGGTTCAAAAGATGCTTCGGCGATTCTCTCTACTTTGTGGCAAAGTGCCACGGGGATAATTATCGCCTTGATACTGCCATTTGTTGCTTTGGCAGAGCCCCAAACTAATTTCTCAGAAGGAGTTGAGTTTTGTCTTGGGTGTCATAGTGATTCGAGCTTGAGTATTGTGTTACCTAGTAAAGAGAAAATGCCCCTCTACATAAATCCAGAGGAGTTTGCTGCATCAATTCATGGTGACAAGCTAGGCTGTACGGACTGCCACAGCGACATTTCAGACTATCCGCACCCTGTAAAAGAGCTTAAAAACCGTAGATCCTATAGCCTAGCCTTCTATGAGGGTTGTAAACGTTGTCACTTTGCCAATTATACAAAGACCTTGGAGAGCATTCACTACAGCCTCCTATCAAAGGGAAATCCAAGGGTTCCTGTCTGCGTTGATTGTCACGGAGCCCACAATGTAACAAGACCCGATAAGCCAAGGACCAGAGTTTCTCAAACTTGCAAAAAGTGCCATCTCGGAGTTTACGAAACCTATAGCGCAAGCGTTCATGGAAGAGCCTTAATTGAAGAAGACAACCCGGATGTTCCAGTGTGTACCAGTTGCCACCATGCCCATAATATAGAGGATCCAAGAACCCGTACCTTCCTGTTAAAAACCCCTGAATTATGTGGGAAGTGTCATGCAAATGAAAGACTCATGCAGAAGTATGGACTTTCGACTAAGGTTCTAGAAACCTATCTTAAAGATTTTCATGGTGTAAGTGTTACATTTTATAAGAGCCAAAGGGAGGATATCACCTCTTGGAAGGCTGTTTGCACCGATTGCCATGGGGTTCACAACATTACTAAAGTAAGTGACCCTAATTCTCCTGTTCTGAAAGCCAATGTTGTGCATACGTGTAGAAAATGCCACCCGGATGCTACTACAAATTTTCCGGGGGCCTGGCTGTCTCACTACGAGCCAAACCCTAAAAAGGCTCCACTTGTGTATTATGTGAAGGTCTTTTATAAGATATTTATTCCTTTTACCATAGGCGGACTCGGACTCCATATCTTGCTTCATATCTGGCGTGTGGCTACAAATAGATAGGTGTATAATAATCCTCCAAAAGGAGGATAGTAAAATGGAAGATAAAATAAACTCTGGGGAAGGTGAAAATCCCCAAAATGAAGTTAGCCGGGTGGAAATGCGCCTTCCAGAAGAGTTTGTAAGATTTAGTCCCCTCCAAAGGGTCGAGCATCTACTGGTTATGATTTTTTTTATCGTGCTTGTAATTACTGGGCTTCCCCAGGGGTTTTTTGAAACCTCTTGGGCGGCGTGGATTATAATGAGTCTGGGTGGTATTGATATGACTCGTTTTATTCACCGCGTGTTTGGTATTCTATTCGCTGCACTGGCTATCTGGCATTTGGGTCGTGTTACCCTGCTGGTTCTTCTAAGAAAAGCAAGACCTTCAATGATACCTACTTTTAAGGACTTCAGTGATGCTACAGGGACGCTTAAATACTACCTGGGGCTTTCCGAAGAGCACCCTAAGTTCGACCGCTATGATTATAGGCAAAAGTTTGAATATTGGGGGCTTATGATTGGCGGGATAATTATGATTGTTACGGGCTTTATCCTCTACTTTCCTGTTTTCTTTACGGAACTCTTACCCGGAGTGATTATCCCTGTAGCGAAAGCCGTTCACGGCTATGAAGCCCTACTTGCCTTTCTCGTTATCATTATCTGGCATATGTATGGAGCACATTTTAATCCCGATGTATTTCCATTCGACTCAAGCATATTTACAGGAAAGATTTCACGAGAGAGAATGGAAAAAGAACATCATTTAGAATACGCTCGCCTTCTTCGATCCTTGGCTAAAGATGGAGAGGATAAGAAATCCACTGGGGAAGAAAAAAGTAATTATGTATAATAAATTTAGTAGGTGTTCTATAGAAGAAAAGATACTTAGGTGGTCCCTTGATAGAACGAAAAAATGTACCTTTTGGAATTTAGTTTTAGCCAATATGTATTTCAGTGTTTATTGCACTCCTTTATCATTGCCTTTGTTATAGAAGCTTTATTAAAAATATGGCGCGAGGAGCGTCCGCTCCTACGTCTTAGATTCCGCCTTCTTGTAATACTTATTCCGGTTCTGTCTTTCCCCCTCTATCAGTTGGTTTATCCCCAGCGGGGCGGTTTTGGGTTTCGCAAGGATATAGCTATCTTTGATATAAACCAATGGCTACTCCTAAGATTGGGGGATGGTATCTTGGTTTGGCATGCAGCGCTCGTTCTCTTGGGAGTTACAACTGCCGTTTTTCTCATGCAGGAAGCTATTCCAATACTACTTGCTTACTTTCATCGAGAGGCTTCTAAAACCCTTTATGAGAGTGGTACGATCCCCAAACTGGATATGATTCTAGAAGAGTTAAAGCAAAAGTCCTCTTTTACGGTACCACGGATTTTTCTCTTAACTGAGAAAGAGCCGGTAATATACACAAATGGGATAAGGAAAGGCTCTATTAACATTTCCTTGTCTCTCATAGAAGCTCTCAACCGAGAAGAGTTAGAAGGGGTCTTTGCCCATGAAATGGCTCATATAATGAGAAGGGATAACGCTATAGGTTGGGTTTTACTTCTTTTCCGATTCATCGTGTTTTATAATCCGGTTGCCCTTGTTGAATTTCGGAGAATTATTCACGAGAAGGAGAAGCTCTGCGATGACATCGCCTCATCTTTAACGGGAAAGCCGCTTGCTTTTGCCTCAAGCTTAATAAAAGTTTTTCGAATGGCTGAAGCAAATGGAGTTACTCATACGTCACAGCACAACTTGGGAAGCAGAATCTTATTTATAGTTCATAATCTTGAGAGGCATTCGCATAGGGTACGAGTAGAGAATAGAGTAATAAGGATGGTACGCCCAAAGAAAAGCCATAATCCTCCGTATCCGCATATCCGACTCGGACTCACAACTCTTTCACTTATTTTGCTCCTATTCTTTGTTGTATGAGTATTGGGAGGTTTTAGGATTTTAAATAAGTAAGTAGAAGGGTTAAAGAGCTATGACTCGAAAGGCGGCTCACTTTCTAAGAGAAATGTGGAAGATAATATTATCTATCACTCTTGTTATGTGCACGATAGTGATATCACTATACCTTTTGAAAAAAGTCCCCTCATATATTCAGGAAACCGAAGAGAAGTTTTACAGTACCGTTGAAGAATCTGAGTATGCACTCGGATTAAGAATTTTTCTCCCCTCATACTTCCCGGAGTATCTCATCTGGCCGCCTTCGGAAATAAAGGTGGTGAGAAAGCCCTATCTTACTATATCATTGGTTTTCCTCTCACGAAGTCACAGTAGCCCTAGTTTAGTAATTCACCAAATTATTTCGGATAATAAAAATAAAGAGGTGGATCTCGATTTTATGGAACCTAAGAGACCTTTCCAAAGGACTCAAGTTTTAGTTGGTGGAGCAAAGGGTACACTAATAGTTGGTGTGGGAGAGGATGGAAAACGCTGGGCACAGCTCAGTTGGAGAACAGTAGATAGAAAGATATTCGTAATAGCTAACTGCTCGGTTGAGGATTTACTTAAGATAGCAAGGAGCATTCATTGAGGTGAGCTTAAAATCCTTTTTTGGGAAACCTAGCCTGCAAAGAAGGACAATCTTACTTACTGCCTTTGGTATGTTTACTATATTGGTAATACTCGGGGTCTCTGATTTTCTCAGCCTGCGCGAGAGTGTGAACCAAACGCTGCGGGAGCGTCTTGTGCTTGCCCAAACGGTTGCGAGCAATCTCGAACATCTAATGAGGCAGAATCTTATGTATCTTCAGGATGTCACTTTTTCTAAAGGGGTAAACTTGGAAGATGAGGACCTCGGACCAGAAAAATCCGCTCTTCATACTGCATTTCTACGGTCCATTTTTACCAATGTGTTTTTGCTTTCGAGCTCTGGGCATCTCCTGTGCATGGAACCCCCGCGTCCTGCTTTAGCTGGAGCCGATTTTGGGAATTTTCCCCCTGTGAAAGAGGCTATCCTTACAGGAAAGCCTACTATTTCTAATTTATTTGAGATAAGCCCCCAGGGGAAAAAGGCTGTATTTGCTCTTATTCCTATAGGTAAGGGTGGAAGAATCTTAGGTCTTGTGGGAGGGGAAATTGACCCAACTGGCACTGCACTGGTGAAGGTTATCCAGCCGGTAAAAATAGGAGAGACCGGTTATATCGAAATTATAGATGGAAACGGCTTTGTTTTAGCCTCTACTAAGTTGGAGAACATCTTAAGGGAAAGCGACCATGGTGGATCTCTTTCAAATCTTATCAAGACGGGCCAGACTAGAGTAGGTACATGCCACAGTTGCCATGAAGAGGCAGTAACGGAACAACCCAAGAAAGAGATCATGGCTTTTACTCCTCTTTCAGAGATTCTTTGGGGAGTTAATATTAGACAGTCTGAGAGAGAAGCCCTTGCTCCGGTGGAAAATATGAAGAGACGATTTTTCGCCTTCGGCTTCATTTTGTCTATAGTGGCTCTCATTCTAACCTGGGGGGTAGCTCAGAGCGTTATAGCACCGGTAAAATCTTTAATAAGGTCTGCCCGAAGAATCGCTTCTGGTAACCTCTTTGAACCTATCTCTATATCCGGAGATGATGAAATTGGGCAACTTGGGAAAACGCTGGATGAAATGAGGGTTAAGCTGAAGGATTCTCTAGACGAAATTGGGCGGTGGACAAGAGAACTTGAGAGAAGGGTAGATGAGCGAACAAAAGAGGCTTTTTCTCTCTACGAGGAACTCAGGCGGAAGGAGGAGATGCGAGGAGAACTTCTCCGTAAGATAATCTCAGCTCAAGAAGAAGAGCGAAAGAGAATCGCAAGGGAACTACACGATGAAATGAGCCAGACCCTTACGGCACTGCTATTTGCCCTTGAGGCAGTGAGAGAGGCTAGTTTGTCAAAAGCGGTTGAGGAGAAAATGGGAAGTATAAGGGAACTTGTCCTTCGTGCTATAGATGGTACACATCGTATGATTTTTGACCTTCGTCCCGCGGTTCTCGACGACCTCGGACTTTCTGCTGCTATAAAGTGGTATGCAGAAGAGCGCCTTAAGCCCTTGGGCATTAATATTTACTTCGAGGGGGATATGTTTGAGGTAAGGCTTCCAACCCAGATTGAAACCGCGCTCTTTAGGGTTGCTCAGGAGACTATAACAAACATTGCCAAGCACTCTGAAGCTGAAAATGTAATTATCAACTTGGAACTCGGCAATGGTCTTTTTACCTTAGAGGTAGAGGATGACGGCAAGGGATTTGATATGGAGGGTATATCAGATACAAAGGAGGGTAGCCGAGGTCTCGGGCTTCTCGGGATGAAAGAAAGAGTCTTACTTCTTGAGGGAACGCTTGAGGTTCAATCACATCCCGGCTCCGGGACAAGGGTTGTAGTTACAGTTCCTCTAAGGGAGGTGAGTCAATAAATGGGTAAGATAAGGGTACTTATTGCCGACGACCATGCTATCCTCCGTGAAGGAATACGGGCACTTCTTGAGGGTTGTGGAGATATAGAGGTCGTAGGGGAAGCCGCAGACGGTAGGGAAGCTATAGAAAAATCCCGAAAGCTCGAGCCAGATGTAGTGCTTATGGATATAGCTATGCCTGGTTTAGGTGGACTTGAAGCTACGCTGGAAATAAGTAAGACCTGTCCCAAGACGAAGGTCCTCGTTCTCACTCAGTATGACAATAAGGAGTACATATACAGGTTCTTAAAAGCGGGGGCCTCTGGCTACGTCCTTAAAAAAGCGGCGGGTGCAGAGCTTATATCCGCCATTCGTACGGTGCATAGAGGCGGTTCCTTTTTGCATCCCGATGTGGCTCCCGCTGTTATAGAGGGTTACCTACAAAGAAGGGATAAAGACCTTGAGGAAGACCCTTACGAGAGCCTAACCCATAGAGAAAAACAGGTGCTAAAGCTCATTGCAGAGGGCTATACAAATAAGCAGATTGCCGATATGCTTTACATGAGTGTTAAAACTGTAATGGGTCATAGAACTCACATAATGGAAAAGCTTAATATTCATAGCCGCACTGAACTTGTAAAATTTGCTATTCGAAAGGGGTTAATAGAGCTAAAACCCTAAGAGGTGCAAATTGTGCACACTGAAGAAAAGTTTTTCACACCACTACTCTTGATAAACTGTTCCGATTTATGGGAGCTCGCCCCTGTGGCAGTCGCTACACTTCATCTCCTGCCAAACCTCTCCAATATCCTCAGGATGCTGAAAGACAAGCCCTTTTGGCTCCATTGAAAACGCCATTTTCTGCGGGTTTCCCTGCCCTATAATTGTATGGCAGGCAATACACTCGTTGGTAATCATCTTCCCATCGGCACTTTTGTGAAGTCCATCGTGGCAGCGATAGCAACCGGGGAAATTTAGATGACCGATGTTATTCGGGTAGATATCCCAGCGCACCTTCATCTCGGGGAAAAAGTTGTTCCGATAAATATTCTGGAGCTCGACGATGGCACGCGAAATCGCATCCTCTTTGTCATTTGTCAACTTGGGGTAGTTGTCTTGATAGAACTTTTTCACCCCATTCTCTATGGCGTTCAATGCCGAGTCCGTGGAGGGATAATTTGCCGCCAGCAGATTGACGCCAGTGCTTTTTATAAAGGGCAGGGTCGAATCAATTTTGCCGGTACCCAAAGCCAGATTCACCGAATAGCTCGGTGAATGGAAGATGTGGGTGGGCCGGTTATGGCAGTCCATGCAGTCCATCTTACGAATGTTCGCACGGGCGATTTCTTTCTCTGAAAGCGGCTTTTCTGTGGACATGTATTCGGTGACCTCTCCGGTTTTCAAATTGGTTATTCGCACCCAGGGAATCTCCTGCCGCTTTTCGTCAGTGGCAATGTACTCCACCCGGTTGGAAATGTTCATATGCCAGTGAATCCCCTCGGTCAGACCGGACTCCGGGCTACCGCCACCAGTCCTGATAAGTAGATTGATCTCCCACCGTGTGTTCTTCTCATCGGGCAAGAAATGAATCAGTTTCTTTTGTTGGGCGCCAAAAAATCGCTCCGGCCAATGACACTGCTCGCATGTCTCTTGTGCCGGGCGTAAGTGCCCTATGGGGACTGGAATCGGCCGTGGGTACTTGTTTAAAAGCACGGCGTAGACCTGATACGCCCCTGACATTTTAGATCGAACGAACCAATCGGCTCCTGGCCCTACATGGCAGTCTACGCAACGGACCCGTGCATGGGGCGAATTCAGGTAGGTGGTGTGCTCCGGCGCCATCACGCTGTGGCAAAGCGTTCCGCAGAAGGCCACCGAGTCAGTCTCTTGATAGGCTTTATAACTGCTAAAGGCAGAAAGGAATAGGAGTAGGAGCGAGCCCACGACGAAGATAAACATCGCATTTCGGTGATGAGGATTATTCAAATCAATTATTGGGAATCGCGGAATAGATAGCGTCTGCGTGCGCTTCCAACGTTGCCACTCGAAGAACATGCCAATCGGAATGAGAATCAAGCCAAAAACAAAGACCGTTGGCACAATTACGAATATAACCAACCCGGCGTAGGGGGCTTTAGCGGCGTCGGTCAATGTTTGAAGAACGAACAAGAAGACAAACAGAATAAGCGCCAAAATGGCTATTGTCGCACCGACATATGTCAGCCAGTTGTGAACAAACCTAGGTAGTTTCATACTGGGTGGTCTCATATTGGTTTCCTCTTAGAATTTTGAAAGCTTTTCAGTTACCTAGTTAAATTGCTTGGATAACGAAATGCTATCTCCCTTTTGGTAAACGTCACTTCACCCATATAGCAACATAGCAACAAATATTATATCACGGTGTTCATCTCCTCTTAGGTGTGAAAAAGAAAGGTAGCAAAGATCGCCACAATCAAAATCACTCCCACCCCTAGCGCAGCGTATCCAAACCATGTGGATAACGTTCTAGCAAGCTGAGACGGTTGTTCAACAATGATACTGTCCAGCCTTCCTTCTCTAAGGAGCCTTTCGTATTCTTCCGGTCTTTCTTCAATAAATCTCTCTAAAGGTATCTTACCTGTAAAGATTACCGTATCTAATGGGAAACTTTCTGGACGGAGGTGAGTGTGGAAGAAATGGAATGTAAATATAAATCCAATGGCAAGAAGTGCTTCCTCTCCGTGGATCACCATTGCCACATTTAGAAAGGAGCCGGGGAGAATCTTTGTAAAGACCTCCGGCAGCCAGAGCATAAGTCCTGAAATACCTATTATGGGTATTCCCCAGAAGACAGCGAAGTAATCGAATTTCTCCCAATATGTCCATCTGTCCAGCTTTGGTCTTGGTCCCAGGTATAAGAACCAGCGGATATTATGGTAGAGGTCTATGAGATCTCTTTTTCGTGGAAACATAGAGTTTGGTCCATAGAGAAGGGTGAGTTCCCGTTTTATAAGGATACGATGTAGCATGTACCCAAGATGGAAGAATACATAGCCAAAGGTTACTATTGCAAAAACCCTGTGGAAGTACCTTGTAACCTCCACTCCACCGAGTATCCCTTCCAGAATCCTTGCCCACTCTGTGTAATTATACTTAAGGGGGAGTCCCGTTGCCGCAAGCCCTAGGAAGCTTATAACAACAGCAATATGAGTAATCCTATGAGGAGTGGCAAATCGGAGAACATATTTGCCGCTGCTCCAATGCCTAGGAACCTCCCCCTTTGCAATTGCTACAGCCGAGCGCTGAAGCCAAAGAGCCATATGTAAGCCAAAGAAGCCAAAAACCGATATTAGAAGCCAATTCATAAAGGTATAGGTGTAATAAAGAAGAGGGGACTTCTCTTTGTCCCTAGGATCAGCATGTGGATCATAGCTTACAAATTTTCCATTTATTCCAGAGTGACATCTTCCACAGGTTTTAATAAGATTTCCAGGGGCGATTGTAGAAAGCGGGTCATTTGCAGGGAGATTGAGATGGGCTGTATGGCAGTCTGAGCATTTTGCGGCAACAATAAACCCGAGTGAGGTTGCCTGCCCATGAAACGTGTCACGATACGTGGGGGCTCTGCTCTCATGACACCTACTACATTCCACGGGGATTTGAAGTTGGAATCCTGCCATAGAAGGCTCTTTAATTTCGTGGGACTTGTGACAAGTAGTGCATACAGGACCACGTTCATCTCCGTCTTTCCAAAGCCTCCCATGGGTGCTTTTCTCAAAGTGATTATAAATTCCTAAATGGCACTTCTTGCAAGTAAGGGGTATATTTGCTTTAAAGATAGTTGAGTTTTTATCCGTTTTTGGTCTTATATTATGTGCGCCATGGCAGTCAGAACAGACTGCTGAAACTATAAGTCCGCTCATAAGCACCCCACGCCCGTGAACACTTTCACGGTATTTCTCTATAAATTCAGGCTGAGGAATGGGATGCTTCTCTGTAATCCCCTTGTCTTCATGGCATCTTGAACAGGTTTCAGGAATATTCAAAGGATTTACAAGGGACCTAGGGTCGTCTTTTGGAAAGATGTTGTGGGAGCCATGGCAACTGGCACAACTCGGAGCATCCTCAATACCCCCCGCTCTTGCTTTACCATGTATACCTTCAGAATACTCCTTTGCAACCTCTTGATGACAAAGGGAGCAATTAACCTTATCTGGTTTCTCGTGGGGAATCTCCTTTATATCATTATGGCAGTCAGTACACTCTAAGTTGCCATGAATGGAGGCCTCAAAGAGTTTTTTATCAACAAGCGGTTCTTGGCTTTCATGACACATAAGACAGTCTTCACTCTTTATCTCTCCGGGATAGACTCTTAGTGAGAGGAAAAGAAATTGTGAAAGGGAGACGATGAAAAAAAACACCAACTTATTATATCGCTTAGAAGCCATGCCTTTTTACCTTAAAAATGACAATCTCCGTGCGAGGAACTAATTGCCTGTGCTATCCAAGGAATAGCTATAAAACAGGTTTTTTAAGACTCCAACAAGAGGTAGGATGACTGTAAATGTCATTCCTGCTAACTGGTTTTCCACTTCTTTGGTAGTGAAAAAAGGCTCAAACACATGCTTCATATAACCTCCTTGCTCATCTTGAGTTTGTTATCTTTGAAGTTGGTTTCTACTTTTTCTCTGGATGGATGATAGAGGCAGAAGGGCTCGTCAGCCATGATGTCGCCTGTCATGGCGTAGGCGCGAGAACGGGACCCACCACAGATAGCTCGGTATTCGCAAATTCCACACTTACCCTTCAGACGATCAGAATTGCGAAGAAGCTGAAGAGTAGGATGCTCTCGGTAAATTCTAGCAAGTGAATCACATCGGACATTTCCAGTCGAAAGTGGGAGAAATCCACTGGGATAGATCTCTCCGGTGTGAGAAATAAAAACATAACCGTTACCTGCGTTCACCCCTTTTGGTGCATGGCCGATGCTCCCTCCTGGTCCAAAATCACGGGTCAAGCGGCTGGGCAACCTTACTTCAGAAGGCTTCTTCCCTCCAGACTGGTTTTTTGTCTCCTGCTGAATAACGTATCGCCTATAGTGTGGTGCTTCAGTGATCTTAACTATGAAATTAACCTCTTTAGAAAGGCTATAAAGCTTTTGGAATAGCTTCTCATACTGGACGGCCGTCATTTGTTCCAAGAGTTTTCCTCTACCGATAGGTACTAAGAAAAACACTTCCCAGAAGACAACGTTTAGATCCTTGACCAGTTGAGCAATATCATCAAAGGCATCAAAATTGTACTCGCTAAAGGCGGTGTTGATTTGGAGAGGAAGACCTACTGAATGGGCGTATTCGGCGCCTCTCAGGGTTAACTCAAAAGCTCCAGGGACTCCTCGAAAAGAATCATGGATTTCAGCGTTCGGACCATCTAAGCTAAGAGCCATTTGAGCCAGTCCGGCTTCCTTTAGCTTCTTAATCATTTGTAATGTAAGCTTCGGGGTGGCAGCCGGGATCGTTGCCATTCGTAAACCCAGATCTGTGCCGTGTTGGATTAAATCAAAAATATCCTCTCTTTTTGTTGGATCGCCTCCGCTCAATACCATAATTGGTGTTCCCATTGAGTGAATTTCTTCAATGAGTTTAAACCCCTCTTGGGTTGAAAGTTCTCGTGGGTCCCGCCAGTTAATCGCTTCTGCCCTGCAATGGCGACAAGCCAGGTCGCACGCCTGCGTAATTTCCCAGATGACAATAAAAGGAGAAAGGGAAAAATCAACATCAGCTACATTCCTCATATGAGCAGTCTCCCTCTTTTCACCCATGTTTTAACCCTCCCAAACGAAATTTCAAGTCATCTTTTTTAAAACATTTTTCTCTGCTATTAATCCATTCTATTTTGAACTTCCTATGCTTCAAGTTCAACCTCAGCCTCCTTCCAGGGAGGAAACAGAGCAACAAGGATGTAAAGAATTATAAAAGGGAGCACCAGAAATAATAAGGCTACCAAGAGCCCTTCAATTCCGAGCAACTCCATTTTGTAGGTTGTAAGTCCTCTCAAACTCTTGGAAAACAATTGACCCCCAATAACCACATTCCATCTTATACTAAAAATTCCTATCAGGGTAAGAATCGCACTGCCAAAGTATATAAGACGCCTTAACTCATCAGGGAGGCGCGCCAATTTTGTCCATGCTAAAAAAACCATAGGAACTATGGTTCCTAGCAAAATCTGAATTACAACCATACTGATAAAAAGCTTACTGATTAAAAGCTGGTAAAGTATTTTAATGGATTCTTCTGATTCATAAATGCGGTGAATGAAGTCAAGGTTTTCCAGTGAGAAATCCAGTATCATTGCATAGAGCAAAAAGGAAGCAAGCTTATCCATACAGGACATATCTACAGGTTTACGGCGAAAGAGTGTGATAACCATATAAAGTAATATCATAAGTGCGATCCCTGACACTATAGCGGAAAATAAAAATACAACGGGCATAAGCACACTGCTCCACCAGGGATTCGCCTTCACAGAGCCGAAGATAAAACCTACATAACCATGGAGGAGGAAAGCGGATGGAATACCAATGATGGTTATAAGTTTTCCTGCCTTTTTGTCAAACTGAATAGATTTTTCTGAAAGATCAGAAGCTCCAAGGGTTAAAATGAGATAAATAACCTTTTTCAACCCCTTTTCTTTCTTAGACCATACAACTATATCCTTCCTGTACTCAAACCACAATTCCACTAGAAGGACAACCAAGAGATACCAGGCATATACAAATCCAAACATAGCCATAGCAGACCTGAAATTGGGTGTGAGAAAAATTTCAAAGGCCCGCTCAGGATGTCCCAGGTGAGCCACAAGAGGAAGGGGGGCGACAATAAGGAAAGCTAGGGCAGTGAGAAGGGAAAGTCGGTAAGTAGGCTCTACCTCTTTAACATTAAAAACCCTTTCCAGGGAAGCCAGAATAAAGGCACCTGCTACAAGACCAGTGAGATAGGGGTAAACCACAATCAGAATACTCCAATGGAGTTCGATCTCATTTGGATAGATGAAGCCTGTAACTTCTTTAACAGAAAAAGCAAGTCGCTCAAATAATTCTTCCAACTAAGTAACCTCCTTGTCTAAATTAGCATAGTAGACCTTGGGTCCTGTATTGAGATAGGGCTTTAAGACACCGAGTTTATTGAATCGAACAAATCGCGCAAGGGGGTTATTTCGGGGTTTTACCTCTCCAAAAATTCTTGCTCCGGTGGGACATACCTCTACACACGCAGGTTGCAATCCTTTTACAATTCTGTGATAACAAAATGTGCATTTGTCCGCTGTGTGTGTTTCGGGATGGAGATATCTTGCTCCATAAGGACAGGCCTGAATACAATAACGACACCCTATACAGTAGTCCTTATCAACAAGGACAACTCCATCTATGGTTTTGTATGTGGCTCCAACAGGACACACCTGCACACATGGAGGGTTATCACAATGATTGCATAACTTAGGAACAAAAAAGGTACGCAGGATTTCTTTTTCACTAAGGGTTTCAGGAAAGCCGTGTATTCCCCCTTCAGGACTGTCCACCTTTGTTTCGCCATCAACTGTAATAACGTATCTTTCTACCCAAGTTCTAAAGAAAAAGGGTTCCCGCGGAACATTATTTTCTATCTTGCACGCCTCTACACATCTTCCACACCCTATGCATTTATCAATATCAATACCCATTGCATAGTAGTGCGCGTGAGGATTGTATTTTCCATAAATGCTTTCCAATGAAATTTTTCCAAGAGGTGTTTTTTTCAAAAGGGAGAGAGTTTTTAAAAAGAGTCCCCCCAAAAAAATTCCGGGAGGGATTATGAGGAGGTTTTTAAGAAGGTCTCTTCTATTCATTCCGTTTCTTCCTCCTTCTTTAAACGGGCTTCAGGATAATGGGGATAGTGGCACTCCCAGCACAGAAATCCGCTGTAATGACTTTTCATGTCCACACGCGGAATTTCAGGTGGACTTTCTGCTTGCAGAATTTTAGGTGGACTTTCTGCTTCTTGTGAATGACACTGTCCACAAAATTCTCTATTCCTGGGTTTACTTGGTAAAGCCACCCTTGGATTTAGTTTGTGTTCTTCTTTCGCTTCGTGGCATTGAGTGCAGGGTAAGGGTGCGTGGGGTGATAGAATTTTTGTTCTTGCAATTTCCGTATGGCAGGGCTCGCACTCCTTGGGTGTAACAGGAGGAGTCGGGTCATGGGGATTATGGCAGGAAATGCAAGGTTTAGCAGGATTATGTCTTACAGGGTCAATCTGGGGGAACCCTGTGGGTCTTGTCGGATTGTATCCATGACACAGGGGACAGTAGGCGCGTGTTCTTGGTGCAGGGGGTTTGTGCTCATACGGGTCCTGGGTATGGGCGTAAGCAGCACTATGGCATACTTCGCAGGCAACTCCACGATGGTATGATTTATTTTTTAAAGTGAGAATGTCTTCGTGGCATTCCGTGCATGCAATTTCCCCGCCGTACTTAATTTCCTGGGATACGACGGTTTGTAAGGATGCAGCACGATAATGTCCGTATTGTCCAAAACTCGGCGATACAAGATAATGGCGGACAATGAGGAAAATGAAAACCAAGACAACAGCGAGTCCAAAAAGATATTTTATCTGTTGGGGCATCCTTATCTCTCTTTCAAACTTTCAAAAATAAGAGGCTGCTCTATCTGTATAACTTTTCCATAATTTGATTTGTTCCATATTTATGTCCCTGTTATTCTTTATTTTTATTATCTTCTACTGTTACCCCTATGGTAACATTGAAAATTAATGGATTGTTATGCGGTATGCTATGATCCCCATTGTTAATTAAAAAATTTTTCTTTCATCCATGCCACCACAACCATCTTCTCCAAACGGTGAGTCACATCTCCCCCTATAGCACGCATTACCAGCGTATCCATCTTTGTTGGTAAAGTGAATCCATTCTGATACAGCCTCTTTAACCTGCTTAGCGCTATAATTGTGGTCTGCTATTAAGAAGTTTGATAACCCCCAAACGCTCTTAGCAAGATTGCAGGGACAGCAACAGGTTAGTATAGAATAATTACTACAGCACGGGGCAGATATGGCTGATAGGGCCTCACTCTTTATTTTTTCCTGTTCCGGTGTTAAAGCTATGGAGTTGTAATAAGCTATAAATTCTTTTGCTTGTAAGTGAGGGTCATAAAATTTAATTCCACTTTTTCCAGATGGGTTAGTGCCCTCTGGTATTTTCTCGGTAGAGTATGCAATTAGAATTAAAACAACTACACTCAAAGCTATTCCGATCATCATCCAGTAATAATTTTTTTGTCTCATTTTTTTAGCACCTCCTTTTTGATTTCTGTTTATTATATGCAATCATGCTTTCATGATTCCTTCGCGAATAGAATATTGGCAATGAACGTGCCAAGAAGAAATAGGCATATATTCTATATATAACAACGCCTTGTGGGTGAGAAACCGCTGTCATATGTCTTAAAATCTGACAATATAGGAAAGAACGGACTCATTTCAGAACTTTCCTTACGTATATGTGTCTGGCTATTTCATTATCTATAGCAACATCTGTTTCTCCCACCCTTATTACAAAGGCGGGTTTTTTCTGGTGGAGAACTATTTCTGTCCCAGGAATAATTCCTAGGTTGGTAAGTTGATGTAATCTCCTATGGTGTCTGGGTACTAAAAAGATTATCTTTACCGTATCTCCAGGGACAACATTAGCTAGAGGAATCACTAATTGGTTAGTATCTTCTTTAAAAACCTGGCAGCATTCTCCTAGAGGAATCGGTTTTCCATGTGGACAGAACCTAGGATGTCCGAGGAAAGCACAAATGGATTCTGTAACCTCAGGACCAAGAATATGTTCAAGCTCACAGGCTGTAGAGTCCATCTCACTGGAGCTTACCTCAAGCACTTCTTGAAGAAGCTTCTCGGCTAGGCGGTGTCGCCTGACTATCATTTTTGCCATTTCTTCTCCGAGATGGGTAAGGGTTATTTTATCTTCACTAGAGCTTATAAGGTCTGCTTCTAGAGCACCTTTTGTGGCTTCTTCTACATCTCTGTTCCACGACCTTTTAAAGATTGTCTCTTTGTCTTGGACTCTTTCTTCTCTAAGCTTCCAAATAAGCTCTAGCAGTTCATCCCGTTCTTCGTCGTATTTCATGTTCTTTCCTCTTTTTTAAGGAGTTTTTTTAGCCATAGAATGAGTCTTGATTCTAGTGGAAAGGAATATCCACATCTTGGACAGCATATGAGTTGGCATCTCCCTATACTTATCGGGCAACTGAGGCATTTTTTCATTCCCTCCTCCTTTTGAAATTCCTCTCCACATAAGGGGCAGGAAATTAGATTCCAAGACTCCCTAATATCCAATTCGTTATACCTCCTACAAGAAGGGCAAGGAAAAGAACAATCCCACCTATAATAAGGGCAGTCCTAAGCCCTTGCTCTTTTATAATTATTAGAAAGCTAGCAATACAGGGGACAAAAAGTGTAATCGTAACAAGACTTACAAGAACCTGATGGTTGCTTAAATATCCCTTTTGTTGAAGGTCAAAAAGACCAGCAGCCCCGTAATCTCTTCTTAGGAATCCGATTAAAAAGGCATTCGTAGCTTCTTTTGGAAGATTAAGGAACTTTACTACGACGGGTGAAGCCAAGTTTTGTATAAATTCGAGAACCTTTAATCTATCTAAGATAAAAAGAATTATGGTTCCCAAAATAAAGATAGGGACTGCTTCTTTTAGATACCATTCAAGTCTGGCAAGGGTTTTAATAATTACGTTTCCGATTTGAGGAATCCTTATAGGCGGAACCTCAAGAATAAGGTCACTGCTTTCTCCTTTTACAAGGCAAGAGGCAAGAAAACCGACTATGAAAAGAAGGGTTGCTATTTCTCCACCCCACATGAGGATACCCCACGGAGGCAGAGTAGAAGCCATGGCAAAAACAACAGCCAGTTGAGCCGAGCATGGGATTCCTAAGGCCAGAAGGAATGTGACGATAAGCCTTTCTTTTTTCGTCTCAAGCATCCTTGTGGTAAGGGTAGCCATTGTGACACATCCGAGCCCCAGAACCATTGGAAGCACGACTTTTCCGTTAAGCCCCATTAACTTAAATACCCTGTCAACCATAATAGCCAGTCTTGGTAGGTATCCAGAATCTTCAAGGAGACTAAAGAAGATAAAAAAGGTACAGATTACAGGGAAAATTATGGCAAGCGAGTAGGTAAGTGCCATAGTAATTACTCCAAAGTCACCTACAAGAAAATCGCTCAAGAGGTTAATAGGGATAATTTTTGGTATAACTATTTTAAAAAAGGGGTTTATATATCTTTCGAAAATGGTTCCCTCTAAGAAATCAACAAAGACCCCCGCTCCTAGCTTTCCTACAAAGAGCCATGCAACGTAAAGTACTGAAACTAATATAGGAATTCCAAATACGGGATGAATTGAAATCCGCCCTAAAGTCTCTAGGATGCGGCTTCCGGATTTAAAAGAGGTGGCAGATACTTTTTGAGTGATGTTCTTTGCAAGCTCAAGCCTCTTTAGGCCGATAAAATAACTGATGGGATATTCCTTTGAGCTAATCTGTGAGAAGTGGTGAAGCTGAGCAAGGGAGCTTAGCTTATCTTTTGGGACTCTACTTATGAGATCCTCGTTTAGACTCCCGTCCCCTGATAGAATACTAAGACCGATAAACCTGGAGAAATGAGGGTTTGGTATAATCTTTTCAATTTCTTCTAAAGATTCCTCCACAGTTTGAGAGTAAGAAACCCTAACTCGAGGAATACTTGAGTTTGGGAGTTCTTTCTTAATTCTTTCTATCCCTTTTCTCTGAGTAGCAACAGTTGGAACAATTGGAACTCCGAGTCTCCTAGAGAGCTCTGCGATATTAATATCAACTCCTCTTGTCTGTGCTTCATCCATCATGTTTAGGACTATGAGAGTGGGAAGACCCATTTCTGCAGTCTGGGTTGTGATGTATAGCCCTCTTTCTAAATTTTTAGCATCTACAACCTGGATTACAGAGGTTATGTTTTCCTTTAACAGTATGTCTCTTACAACCCTTTCGTCTTCTGATATCGGTGTTAGGCTATTAATCCCAGGGGTATCAATAAGAGAAATTATCTCAGAGCCGATTTTCATATCCCCTAGGGTTATCTCAACCGTCGTTCCGGGATAATTTGAGACTGTAACATATCTCCCGGTAAGACAACCAAATATTAAGCTTTTCCCGACATTGGGGTTTCCAATTAAAACCGCTTTCTTTAGGTGAGGTAAGGGTTTAACGTTGGTGTGGTTATGCATTTATAGAGTCCGTCTAATATCAGAAATTGAATCTCATTTTCAATATGGCAAGAATGATGCCAAAAGTAAGAAAGCGAATATGGCTTACGCTAACTATAAGTTCTATATAGATTTTTTAGTTTAAAGATGGGGAAAGAAAAGCTAATGGATCAGCCATTGACTGTCAGATGTCAGGAAATAGGACAAAGAATCTATAAATTGTACCTTTTGTTTTGTGAGGAAATTCAACAAGAATTGCTTGGCATAAGTTTTGCAAATAGAAAATCTAGAGGGAAAGAAATGATTAAATTGGTGGATACACGACAAACCATGGAAAGTCGTGTTTTAACTAGTAAAACTTTTCGGTATAAAAGTTACATTTTAACTTACGATGATAAAAATTTGTGTTATAATATTCCGCACAATTTTTAAGGAGGCACTGTGATAAAATATATATTCATTCTTATGATTGGAATTTGGATGGTTGTATTTTCTTTTGGTATGAGGTTTGCCTATGGAGAAGAGGAACTAGTCGAAAAGGGGAAGCAGTTGTATACTCAAAAAAAGTGCGGTTTATGTCATACTGTGGATGGTAGTGGAGGTAAGAAGGGAGGAGACCTCTCTGACGAAGGGAGTAAAAGAGATGCCGAGTGGCTAACAAAGTATATAAGGGATCCAAAATCCCTTATGCCTGAAGCAAAGATGCCTGCTTTTAGAGGAACGGATGAAGAACTAAATGCTTTAGTAGCCTATTTAATGAGTCTCAAAAAGGCAAAGTAGGCTAATCGTGGCTTCCTGCCCATGAAAAAATCTGGGCAATAGTGCTATTCTTTGTTCTGTTGTTTTTGAGTATGTGGTAGAGGAATAAAATAAGTGAATGGTTTATCAAAAACGATGAAACTTCTTATGGGTCTAACATTTGTTGGTATGATAGCGTCTCTTTATATGGCTTTTATATATGCTCCAACCGAAATGGTGATGGGAAATATTCAGAGGATTTTTTACTTCCATATGGGTGCAGTTTGGGTTGCTACAATTGCTTTTACAGTTGTGTTCATAGCAAGCATTCAGTATCTACGCAAGCAAACACGTTTCTGGGATATTATGGCTTACTCTTCTGCTGAAATAGGTGTTCTATTTACAACACTGACTATTATCACAGGAAGTATATGGGCAAAGCCTGTATGGGGCACCTGGTGGACATGGGACCCACAGCTCACGACTACTTTTATTTTATGGATTCTCTATATTGTGTATCTGATACTACGCTCTTCCGCAGGGAGTGATGTAAAAAAAGCAAAATTCGCCGCTGTCTTTGGGATAATAGCCTTTTTGGACCTTCCTCTTGTTTACGCCTCAGCAAGACTTATGCGTGGAATCTCACCGGTGGTTTTCGGCGGTCGAGGTGGTGGAATTGCGCCACAGATGATGGTAGCTTTACTAGTGTGCCTCATCACATTTACACTTCTATACATAGTTCTTCTTAAACAAAGGATGGATATTGAAGAGATGAAAGACGAGGTAACGAGGATGAAACTTGAGGAGGCATTATAAGTGGATAATTTGTCCTATCTATTTTGGGCTCATGTGATTTTCTGGATTTTGCTTTTTCTTTATATTTTTAATCTAGTTGGAAAAAACAAAAAATTACAAAAAGAGTTGGAAGCACTTAAAAATTCTATTAATAAAACTAAAGAGGAAAAGCTCACCTGGCAAAAGCAGGGAGTAAATTAGAGTAAATTAATAGTTATGAGTCGAGGGAAGATTAAGTTTATCATTGCTATTGCAGCTATCGCACTTACGCTTGCCTACCTTGTTTATGGTGGAGTGAAAGATACGATGGTTTATTATCTTACAGTTGAGGAGCTTAAGGAAAGAATTCCGTCTGTTTATAAGGAGAAAGTGAGGGTTTCTGGCACTGTTGTTCCCGGATCAATAAAGAAGGATATTGATGGAAATCTAGAATTTAAAATCACAGACGGAGATCAAAGCATAGATGTGAGATATAAAGGTATTATTCCTGACGTATTTAGGGACGGTGTTCAAGCTGTTGTAGAGGGTACGTATACTCCAGAAAATGTGTTTCAGGCAAAAATACTACTTGCAAAGTGTCCGACAAAATACGAGCCTGCAAATCCAGCTAATAAAAAGGAAAGTACTTGATATGGTTGAGACAGGAAGTATTTGTTTATTTCTATCTTTTGTGATATCTGTATACACCCTTTTTGCTTCACTGGTTGGCGGCAAAACTAGAAAGAGGGAATTTACAAATAGTGCTGAAAATGGTGCACTTGCTGTCTTCATTCTTCTTACAATTGCTTCTGGTTCATTAATCCATGCACTCCTTACCCGTGATTTTAGCCTTAAATATGTAAGTTCAAATATAAGCCGTGATCTTCCAACCCTATATAGTATTACTGCATTTTGGGCTGGCCAAGCTGGCTCGCTTCTTCTTTGGGCCTGGATACTTTCTATTTATACGGCTTTAGTAGTTCTTCTCAATCGAAGAAAGAGTAGAGAGCTTATGCCGTACGTGCTAGCAAGCCTTGCGGCTATCTCTTCCTTTTTTATTTATCTTGTAGCTTTTGTTGAAAGTCCCTTCGAGAAGTTACCCTTTGCCCCAGATGATGGAAGGGGACTTAATCCACTTCTTCAAAATCCCTACATGGCGATCCATCCTCTTACTCTTTATTTTGGGTATGTTGGAGTTACTGTTCCCTTCGCTTTTGCTATGGGAGCACTATTAAGCGGCAGATTAGGGGATGAGTGGATAAGAAACTCAAGAAAATGGACGATACTTGCCTGGACATTTCTCGGAATAGGACTTCTCTTAGGAGCACGTTGGGCTTATCTTGAACTAGGATGGGGAGGTTATTGGGCTTGGGACCCTGTTGAGAATGCTGCGTTTATGCCATGGCTTACAGCCACTGCCTTTCTACATTCTGTTATGATCCAGGAGAAAAAAGGGATGCTAAAAAAGTGGAATATGGCTCTTATCATAATTACATTCTTCCTTGCGCTATTTGGAACATTTATTACACGAAGCGGAATCATTTCCTCTGTCCATTCATTTGCTCAATCTAATATAGGTCCATTTTTTCTCTCATTTATTGGTTTTATACTGATTTTTTCATTCGGCATGTTTACCCTGAGACTAGATCAGCTTAAGAGTGAAAACCGGTATGATTCTATTCTTTCAAGAGAAAGCGCTTTTCTATTTAATAACCTTATTTTTCTTGCCGCAGCATTCTCAGTCTTTCTTGGAACAATCTTCCCTATAGTTTCTGAGGCGATTAAGGGTGAGAAAATCCTTGTCGGCCCTCCATATTTTAATCGAGTGAATGTTCCAATGGGACTTATTCTGATTCTGCTTATGGGTATAGGACCCTTAATATCATGGAGAAAGGCATCACAAGAAAATTTAATGAAGAACTTTCTTTACCCATCTATTCTTGGGATTTTAACAGCGGTAGTTTTATTTCTTGTCGGAATTAGGGAAGCCGTTGCGCTAATTTCGTTTGGGCTCTGTGCGTTTGTAGCTGCAACGATATTTATAGAATTCTATAGAGGAACAAAGGTGCGCGCAAAAAGAGGAGAAAATTACTTGCTTGCGCTTTACCACCTTATTTCGCGAAACCGCAGAAGATACGGCGGCTACATAGTCCATGTAGGTGTAATTCTTATTGTGATTGGGATAACTGCATCATCAGCCTTTGTAACACAGAAGGAGGCTACTCTCAAGAAAGGAGAATCTATTAGTGTTAATCATTATACTCTAAGATTCGATGAGCTTAATCAGTATACAACTGAGATGAAACATGTAACTGCCGCGAAGTTATCTGTATTCAATTCGGAAAGGAGTCTAGGTGTTATAGTTCCTGAGAAGAACGTTTACAAGTACGAGGGAAATCGAGATATAGATAACGAAACTGAGGTAGCGCTCCGCTCGACTTTCAAAGACGACCTTTATGTTATTCTTACAAACTTCGATGGTAACGGAACAGCAAGCTTTAGGGTTCTTATAAACCCAATGGTTAGTTGGATTTGGGCTGGAGGGATTGTGCTTGCCCTCGGGGCTATTGTGATTATGTGGCCGAGCGCGAGAGAAAGAAGAGAGGAAGCTGTTGTCCGATACAGTGTAGAAATTTCGGAGGAAGGCACTGCAAAGGTTTAGAATTTTGCAAAGGTAAGGAACTCCCTCGTTACCGATTTCAGTGTTTATCATTCAGTTTCTAGAATTTAAACTACTAATTCGTGTTTATCGTTCGACTGAGGTTGAAAGGAAGTCTATATCCAATTGTAACAAAATGTGACTAGTAACTAGATACATATATAAGGAATGAATAAAATTGGAAAAGTTATTTATTTTAATATTAGCAATTGCAGCCGCGATTTTTGTAGCATTGCCATTTTTTAGGAAGAGACCTTTAGAGATCCACCAAGACATAAATAGCTCAAATACTTTGGAACATAAGCTAAGAAGGCTTAACTCTGAGAAGGAATCCCACTATGCCGCACTCAAGGAGCTCGATTTTGATTACAGTATGGGAAAACTTTCTAGAGAGGATTATGACGAACTTGAGAAGAAATACAAGGCAGAGGCCTTAGCTGTGCTTAAACAAATCGACAACATTCAATTGAAAACCAATAAGTTGAATTTAGAAGAAGAAACAGAGAAGGAAATAAAAGCCGTTAGAGAATCTAAATTGACTGATGACGAAATTATTGGAAAAGAGATTCTCAAAGCTCGTCAATCTAACATCAAAGTAACTTCAGGATTAATCTGCTCTAAATGCGGGAATGAATATAAATCTAGTGATAGATTCTGTTCTAATTGTGGAGCGAGAGTTTATGAGTAGGGTGAGCTTTTTAAGTGTAAGGACTTTCTTGATTCTTCTATGCATGATTATATCTTCCTGCAAGGAGATTCAAGCTCAGGATAAGGATACAACTCAATTAAGTGGAAAAGAGCTTTTTATACAGCACCGCTGTGTAAGATGCCACACAATTGGAAGAGGACGATTTGTTGGGCCTGACTTAGCAGGGGTTAGCAGTAGGTATAGCAAAGATGATATAAAGAAATGGATAGAAAATCCCCAGGAAATTTATCAATCTAAGGGGAAGATGCCTCTAAATGAAGGATACCCACCTATGCCTCCATTAAATATTCCTCCAAAGGAGGCAGAATTAATTGCTCAATATCTTCTCACAGCAAAAACCTCTTCTTTATCAAAAGAAGGTGGTGTGATAAAAGGAAAAGTTTTAAATAATAGCACTGAAAAGCCTGCGGAAGAGATTGAGGTTACTCTTACTGTTTATCTGGGTGACAAAGCAACTGGAGAGAAAAAGTTAAAAACAAACACGGAGGGAATATTTGAGTTTAAAAATCTTCCATGGGATCGCAGCTATTCTATTTCGCTTAGATATGAAGGAGGAGAATATGTAACAGACAAGCTTGTTTTTTATCCTGATGAAGATACAAAATCCCTCGATTTGCCAATTTATGAACCTACAGATATTGACAAGGATATAACGGTAGATATAAGTCATGTGATTGTACAGACTTCTGATAATTCACTTTCAGTAGCTGAGTTAACGGTTTTTAATAATGAAGGCAAAAGAACATACATAGGTGCAAAGGAGATAAAGGATGGCATGAGAGAAACCCTCAGGTTTAGTCTTCCACCCGGGGCTAGTAACATTGAGCTTATTAATGGACTTAACAGTGAGAGTGTTGTACCGACTAATAACGGTTTTGTAGATACTTCTAGCGTTTTGCCAGGGATTAAAAGAGTAGTATATGCATACACGCTCCCATATAAATCGGGTAGAGAGATTATCTTGAAAACGGTAGATTATCAAACTGACAGCTTTGTCCTTCTAGTTTCAGATTCTGGAGTTAAAGTAAAAGTGCAGGGACTAACCGGATCTGAAACTGTAGAGACACCTGATCAAGGTCGTTTTCTCCAATGGTCTGGGACTAAAATTCCTACTGGCGCTAAAATCAGGATAGAGATTGGTGAATCAAGGCTACTTGCTGAGAATTCATTACAATTTGTAACGATTGGAGTATTAGTGGTTTTAGTATGTATTGGAGTTTTTTATTCCTTTGTAATAAAACCTAGGGATAAAAGTAAAGTAAGTGATTTTTCTCATCCAACTATAGCAGATCAGGTTGTAAAAAAGGATTTAGAGGAAGAGAGAAAAACACTCATCCAGGAGATTGCAAAACTCGATGACAGTTTTGAGGCTAAAGAAATCACTGAGGAAGAATATAGGAATAGACGTTCAAAGAAGAAACAAAGACTAGTTGAGATTACTCGAATAATTAAAAAGGACTGAAGTTTCTATTAATGTTTATTTGTAAGATCTGATAAGAAAGACTAACTCGTAGCAACGTGCTAGATATCTCCAAATAGAAATTGCAAAACCGCTACTGCCACTATGCCTGCCGTCTCAGTTCTAAGTATTCTTGGGCCTAGTCTTATTGGAATAAAGCCTTTTTCTTTAGCGGCATTTACCTCGCTTTCTGAAAATCCACCTTCTGGTCCAATGAAAATCTTAATATTTTCTGTGGCTTTCCCGGTATGTTTAATTATATCTTTAATATTATCTTTGCATTTACCATAAAATATAAGGTGTAACTCACAGTTATCATTATAGTAAATAGCGTTTTTAAATGTTGTAACTTCAAGAATGTCAGGTGGCAACATTCTTCCAGATTGTTTTGAAGATTCTAATGCAATTCGACGCCACCTTTCGATTCTTTTAGTTTTCCTAACTTGAGATCTTTCAGAAATTACCGGCACAATGGTTCTTACTCCTAGTTCTGTGGTTTTTTCGACAATAAAATCCATTTTATCTCCCTTAGGAATGCCCTGGAGGAGGGTGATATTTAAACCGGATTCGGTTTCTACTCTTGTTGATTCCGCTATTTCAATTTTAATTTCTTTAGTACCTATATCTTTTATTATACCGATGTGTTCAATTCCAGTATCCTCAAATAAGGTAATATCATTCCCTGGTTTGAGTCTAAGAACCTTTACAATATGTCTATAGTCTGGGCCTGAAATAATCGCTAGGTTGTTCTTAATCTGATTTTGGCTTATTGGAAATCTAGGCATTATAAGGCTGCGATTTTAAGGATTAAACTGTTAGCCACTAATGTACACGAATTTACCCCAATAAAATAATCCCCCACACCTGGTTTCATCGTAGGAGCGCCATCCCTGGCGCGACCAAGTCGCAGCTAGAAGCTGCTCCTACTCTTGTTTCCTTCTCCCGTCTAACGACCAATGACTAACTAATAGCCAAAGTATTTTCTTTTCATTTGTGTCAATTAGCTTTGCTGATAGTGTCCTTCCACTACCTGCACTATTCGTGGCTGAATAGTTGCAACTAGATTTTCATCTGAAAGTAAGCTACTATTTCTCTAACAAGCTCCTCAATCGTATATTTATTGCAAATAATCTGAGGTTCAATGCCAATATCTCTAAGTGGTTTGGCTGTAATAGGTCCGATACACGCAATTGTTGATTTTAAAAGAAGTTCTTTATATTTAGGGATTATAGATAGGAAATTTCTCACAGTTCCGGAGCTAGCAAACGTAACAACATCGATGGCGCCACGATTTAGCATTTCTTTTATTTCCTTTACCTTTTCTGGTTCAGGTTTTTTTGTTTCATAAACGGTTACGACGTGAATCTCTGCACCCATTTTTTGAAGCTCGTGAGGCAGGATTTCTCTTGCATCTTTTGCCCTTGGTATAAGAATCTTTTTGCCTTTTATATCACTCTTTTCAAAACTTTCAATTATTCCCTCAGCCTTGTACTCATCTGGAAGCATGTTTACGGTAAGTCCGTAATTTTCAACTGCTTTTGCGGTTTTTTCTCCTATCGTAGCAATATTAATTCCTTTAAGCTCTCTTATATCCTTTTTTGTTTCTCTTAGTCTTTTAAAAAAGAACTCTACTCCATTAACACTTGTAAAAATAATCCAGTTATATATGTGCAACATTTCTATTGCTCTGTCTACGTCGTTCCAATTTTGGGGAGGAACTATATCAATCATGGGAAATTCTATAACCTCAGCTCCCTGCTCTTCTAGAAGGTTTACAAGGTAACTTGCCTGTTTCTTTGCTCTTGTGACAATTATCTTCTTTCCAAAAAGAGGTTTTGACTCAAACCAGTTGAGTTTTTCTCTAAGATTTACAACTTCTCCAACAACAATAATTGCTGGCGGTTTTATTCCCCTCTGTTTTGCTATTTCCCCTATAGTTTCAATTGATCCTTTGGCTGTTCGTTGATTAGGAAACGTGCCCCATGATATTATTGCGGCTGGGGTTTTAGGTGATTTCCCAGACTCAATGAGCTTTTTCATGCTCTCTTTTATCTTTCCTACCCCCATAAGAAAGACAACCGTTCCGATTTTAGCTAGGGCTTCCCAGGGAAGGTTGGATTCCTCTTTTGACGGGTCTTCGTGACCAGTAACGACAGCAAATGAGGAAGTAAAGTCTCTATGTGTAAGAGGGATCCCTGCATAAGCTGGAACCGCAGACGCCGAAGTTACCCCGGGTACTACCTCAAAAGGTATTCCATGTTCGTAGAGGACCTCAGCCTCTTCTCCTCCCCTTCCAAATATAAATGGGTCTCCACCTTTAAGACGGGCTACTATTCTTCCTTCCTTTGCTCTTTCAACAAGTAGCTGGTTAATTTCTTCCTGAGGCATTTCTTTGGCCCCTGTTTGCTTCCCAGCATATATTATTTCGGCTTCCTCTTTGGCATATTTCAAGATTTCAGGATTTACTAGATAGTCATAAACTATAACATCGGCTTTCGCTAAATATTCTTGACCTTTTATTGTAAATAGACCAGGATCACCCGGACCAGCACCGATTAAATAGACAATACCCTTTTTATTCATAAAGTTAGTCAAAGCAAACAAAAGAATCTGTAGGATGACAATAAATTAAGTGCTCTTGAATCTATCTTTATTGCTGTTACTCACATGGAACATTAGGTGGAGTGCCGCCGTAAAGTGCAGCGCACCTTTCAACATCAGCGCAACTTATTTTTTGACCTTTTACTGAAGGATCCATATACTGATATGCCTCAATCCCAACGGGAATCTTGGCACATATATTTGGTTCAAATCCATCGCTACTGCTAGTGGTTGAGTAGCTTCCTCCGGCACATGCTGAAACAAATATAAGCCCAGCGATAGCTATTCTTTTCATCACAAGACCTCTTATATATTTATTTATACTAAATCCGGGTGACGATAACTTGTTTTTAGTACTGAACGAAGCGAAGATTTCTTGTGCTAAATATGGAAGTTCTTCACTCCGATCAGAATTAGATACCCTCCTTTCAGCCAGATCTAGTATTAATCAAAATATACCATATGGACATATGCTGAGTTAAGTGCTTCTACTTCAAACCTATTTCACCATAGTTTTCATCTCTTCGGTCTCTAACTTTTTCCTTAGGGACAAAAAAAGCCGATATTAGTGCCAGTATTGCTATCGCTAGGCCTGTAAGGAAGACATAGTGGAGGGAATGAGCTAACACTCCCTTAAGAACTCCTAGGACTTCAGGAGATAAATACTCTCTTGCTAAAGGGTTTACAATTAAATCAGGGCTTTTTAAGTAGGGGATCTCTGAGGACTTTACACCTTTTGAAAGAGAACTAAAACCATGGTGCATATAGGTACTCATTACTACTCCCATAACGGTAACACCGACTGTTCCACCGATTAGCCTGAAGAACTGAGTAACAGATGTTGCAATTCCAAGCTGGCTTCTTAGCACGGAATTTTGAACAGCCAAAAGAAGTGGAACAAAAACCATACCCATCCCGCATCCAACGAATATCATATTGATTATTGCAATGCCTTGAGATGTATTTTCATTCATCTTGCTTAGAAGAAAAAAGCCTATTGTCACAAGCGCTGTTCCAAAGATAATAAGTGGACGATATCCGAATCTAAGAAGAAGCCTCCCTGAGATACTTGAGAAAAAGACCCAGGTAAGTAAAAGTGGCGACAGAATTGTTCCTGCCCTTGTCGCTGTTGTACCTATTACTCCCTGAATAAAAAGAGGTATGAATGTGATTGAACCAAACATCGCCATTGATATAAGGAATCCAGTTGCGGCAGAGGTTCTGAAAAATGGATTAGAGAATAAATCAAGCGGAAGAATCGGATCCTTAGCCCTCTTTTCAGTACTGATAAATAGCCAAAAAAGAGGAATGCAAACGCCGATCATAAGAAGTGCTGCAGGCAAACTCAGGCTATTTTCTTTACCAATCAACATTAGCCCAACAAGTAGTAGTGTAATTAGGGTCATAAGAATAATAGCGCCTCTATAATCAAGATATATATTCTTTGCTTTAAAATGATTTTCTTTAAGTGAAAAGCCTATTACTAATGCTGCAATAAGACCGAATGGTATGTTAAGGTAAAATACCCATCTCCAAGATATATGATCTGTAAGAAATCCCCCTATCAGAGGACCTACAATGCTTGATAGCCCCCACACACCTCCAAAAAGACCCTGTACCTTCGCTCTTTCCTTGAGGGAGAAAATCTCACCTACAATTATCATTCCAAGTGTAAGAAGTGCTCCACCTCCTAGCCCTTGAAGCGCTCGATAGATAATCAGGTCTGTCATTGTGTTAGATTGACCTGAAAGCGCGGAACCCAAAAGAAAAATCGTAATACCGATTATGTAGAAGATCCTTCTTCCATATAGGTCAGATAGCTTCCCCCATAAAGGAAGAGTTATTGTAGAGGTCAGAAAATAGGCTGAGAATACCCAGCTATAAATGCTGAGTCCTCCGAGGCTTGACACGACTGTAGGCATTGCGGTACTCACAGCCGTAGCCTCGATGGCGGCAAGGAACATTCCAATCATTACCCCCATGGTTATGAAAATCCTTCTAGTATGAGAAATTGTTAAAGCATCTGTCATTGACTCGACCGCGCTGGAACCAACTGATGAGTCTATGTTATGGATGTTGTCTTCAAGCCTCTCTTTATCTTCTATTATGGATCCTTCTTTCATTCTGTCTTCATTGATTTAGAGCATTAGCTTACCATAGTTTCATTATCAATGAGTTTGACTTATGCACTATAATAGCTGAAACTTTTTTTTAAACTCTTAGTTATTATTTGTAAACCTGAACGGTATGCAGACGTTCGTGAGCCTCAGTCGAACGATGGAAAGCGACATTGAGCTTATGCTTAGGGCTAAGACGGGGGACGATTCTGCTTTTACTGAGCTTATGAGGAGGCATTATAAAGGGGTTGTGAATTACGTATACAGGTTTACAAATGATAGGGCAAACTCCGAGGATTTAGCACAAGAGGTTTTTCTTAGGGTTTACCGCTCGGTAAAGCGATATAATCCTCAGGCTAAGTTCTCTACTTGGCTTTATAAGATTGCCACCAATCTTTGCATTACAGAAGTAAAGTCTAGGAATAAAAAACAAAGTGTAAGTTTAGATGAGATGCAGGAAAATACCGGAGATTTAGGAGATTCAAAATCGGAAGACCCTTCCGATCTTACCTTCCGGCGGGAGATCGGGACTGCCATTTTCGAGGCTTTAAGATCTTTGCCCGAGAGAGAAAGAGTGGCTATTATCCTTTGCAAGTATCAGGATCTACCTTACGAAGAGGTTGCAGAGGTGATTGGATGTACAATTGGCGCGGTAAAGACTTATGTTCATAGAGGAAGGATGAAATTGATAGAAAAGCTGAAAACCTATTTATAAAGAGGGGAAATGCCATGGGATGTGAAAAGATAAAGGAGTTAATTCTCCATTATTCAGAAGGGGATTTAAATCAAAGTGATAAGCTGGAGTTCGAAAAGCATTTAAAAGAATGCAAGGAGTGTAATATCTATTTTGAGCAGTCTCATAAGGTGTGGAATTTGCTAGATAACTGGCATACCGTTCAGACAAAGAATGATTTTATCCCCAGATTTTGGGATAGGGTTACCACAGAAGATAAAAAGAAAGTCAATGTCTTCGATTTTTTTAGGAATTTGAGAGTCAATTTAGTATCTGGAGGGGTTGGGGTTATAATACTTATCTTGGTAGTTTTCCTTGTTAATATCCTTGTTTCTCATCGTGAGAATATTGTTTTTACTGAAGAAGACAGATCGGATGAAGAGCTTCTAATCGAGTTTGACAGGTCCATTACAAAAGAAACTGCGGAGTCACTAGAGATTTATGGACCTTGGGACGTTCGTGAGCCTCAGTCGAACGACGAGGAAATTGAAGAAAATAAGGGAGGATAGAACTTGAAAAGAAAAATAAAAAAAGATTGGATTCTAACCCCCGGATTTCATCATATGAAATTTTTCATTTTAAAAACAATATCAGTTTCATTATTCTTCATGCTAGCTTTTGTTACGTTCTGTTTGAATACATATGGTTATGATGACGACAGTCCAGGCAAATGGTGGAAGAATAAAAAAGTCGTAAATAAATTGGAGCTTAGTAACGATCAGGTGAATCGAATAGAGGGAATTTTTTCTTCTAACAAAGGACGGATAAAAGAGCTTGATTCTGATCTTAAGAAAAAAGAGAGGGAGTTCAGCGATACAGTTAAAAATCCAAATTCGAGTCGGGAAGAGATCTTGAAAATGAATAATGAAGTGGAGGAAGTCAAAGGGAAATTGAGAAAGGCTTATATAGATATGCGTCTTCAAATAAGAGATGTTTTGACACCGGAGCAGAGAACAAAGCTACAGGAAATTAGGACAAAACATGGAAAACCATATCCATGATAAATCAAGTGTTTAGTATAGGTATACCACTCTTTTAAAGTAAACTCTTAATTTCAAAGGTTTTTCTTTTGATTGCTATAAGTATCGTCTGTTTATCTAAGAATGCCTTTTGCCGAATTTATGAGAAAACATTAAAATATTGTGTTTGCATTTATTAGTATTTGGCTTAAAGGCCTTTTGGGCTTAATAGATGGTTGGTTTAAATGAAGACGTCTCATGCCCTCACAATCTTTACTCATCTTATGGCCCTCACGGGATTTATATCAGTTTCAATCACAGGAGAGGTGGATGGGCTAAGCATCGTTGTCTTTACTGTCTCGCTTATATTAAGTTTTTTTAATGAGTGGTCAGGGAAAAGATACTACCTTGGCAATAGGGTTTTAAGTGTCCTCGCTATTATACTTTTAATCTTTGTTCTTGCAAACACAACCCTCCTTGGTATGGAGATTTTTAGTGGCATATTGGTTTTCTTGATATATACACAGGTTTTAAAACTACTAGGATCAAAGGAGTTAAGAGATATTGTTCAGATTTACATACTGAGCTTTTTTCAATTTCTTGCTGGAACCATTCTCACCGTTAGCTTTTCTTATGGGATAGTTTTTATCGTTTATGTTGCCCTATCAATTTGGGCAATCATAACCTTTAATATGAAAAGGGAATCCATTGAAGCCCGAAGCTATGACGACCCTAAGGTAGTCACCCCTCTTTTCCTGGGGATTACAGGAGTTGCTAGCTTTGGAATATTCTTTTTTACGGCTTTCTTATTTGTGTCAGTTCCTAGGTTAGGGAGCGGTTTTTTTACCTCGAGTTTTCTTAACCCTGCAGAGTTAAGCACTGCTTTCTCTGACCAGGTAAAACTGGGACAGGTAGGGCAAATTAAACTTGATACCACACCTGTAATGAGGGTAAAAATTTTAGATAGAGATCCCGAGACTCTCCCGAAACCAATTTACTGGCGTGGTATTGCGCTTGACGAGTTTGACGGGAAAGAATGGAGGGTGGGTGAGTTAAATCAGAATGTGTATAAAAAGAATAAAGATGGAATAATACTGGTAAATGAAACAAACAATAAAACTGTATCACAGGAGATAGTAACTGAGCCACTTGATACGGATATACTCTTTGCAGCTAATCTTCCAGTGGGATTTTGGGGAGTAGCGGGTGGGAAGATAGAAGAGGTGAATGATTCATACATCATTCCCGGGCAGGTTTCCTATAGATTAAAGTATTTAGCCTATTCTGATTTGAGTATTCCTTCCGCTGAGGAGTTAGGGAGTGAGAAAGAAGACTATCCGAATTATATAAAGAATCTTTATCTAAAACTCCCACCGCTAAGCGAAAGAGTCCAGGAGCTTGCAAAAAACATCACCTCTACTGATGTAAATAGCTATGACAAAGCTAACTCAATTAAAAGGTATCTAATCAATAATATGAACTACACCATAACCCTTGAAAAAGGGGCGTCTGAATTTCCACTAGATGATTTTCTCTTTGATAAGAAAGCTGGGCACTGCGAGTATTTTGCAACGGCAATGGTTGTTCTCTTAAGAGAGGTAGGTATTCCTGCAAGAATTGTAAATGGATTCCTTGACGGAGAGTGGAATGAGTATGGAAGCTTCTTCTTAGTGCGTCAAAGTAACGCTCACTCTTGGGTCGAGGTATTTTTCCCTGGTCATGGATGGATTCTCTTCGATCCTACCCCGGCAAGCAATGGAGGATTTTTAAAAAGTAATTTTATTGCTACTTATATCGATTATTTAAGATACAGGTGGAGTAGGTATATCGTTGACTTCAGTCAGAGGGATCAAATTAATCTCCTTTCTGGCCTTCAAAATAGGTGGCGATGGCAAAAAAGTAAGTTTCAAAACAAGTTAGAAATTAATCTTAAATTTAATAAAAAATGGCTCCTTGGATTTGTAATTTTAGCTTTAGTAATGTGGACAGTTTTGTCAAATAAGAAATTTAAGCTTCTTAAGATATATGAAAGAAAAAAGCCTGAAGAAAAAGCATCGATAATCTATAAAAAAGCCCTCAAGTTTCTCTCTAAAAGGGGATTTAGGAAACCTGATTTTGTTACTCCAAGTGAGTTTGTAAGGGATCTGATTTATAAGAATGGAATTGATTTCCAAATACTTAACGACTTGACAGAAAAGTATCTGAATTTAAGATTCGGGATAGAAGAAGAAAAGTCAGGATTTCAAGAATTAGAGAAACTCCTAAGTAGTTTAAAGCGGAGCATTAAATAATTGTCTATGGAAAGAAACGTAGGTAGTTTATGTCTTTTAATCTTCAAACACTATCAAAAATAGTTTCAGAGACTGGAAACAATAGCAGAGAAAGTGGCGAAAACGATCATAAAGGCAATGGCGCCCACAACTGAAATCAAGATCGCTGTAACTGTTCCACGGTTGAGCGCTTGCCTTACAGCGACAATGAAGGCTACTAGTACCCAAATGGATGCAATAAATCGGATTATGAGACTGATCCCAGGAATAATTCCGAGTATACTTAAGACATTGGGTGAGTAGGCAAAGCCCAGGATCTTAGAAGCTCTCCCATGTCTGAGGTGTGTTTGAGGATTTTTACACATATCAGGTATGTCACAGCACTCCCTAGAAGCCATCCTATAATTCCTGTTATCATGCCTTTTATTATTCCCTCTGCCCCCATAATCCCAACGCTTTCAATTCCGGTGCAGATGGCACCTATTAATACCACCAAAAAGGCTTCCTTCGTTGCTTCTGTATCCTTCTTTACTTCTTCGTAGAGCTGAGCATCGAGCTTGGCTGCCCTTATCATTTTATTAACTAGATTCACTGTTCCCCTTCAAGTTGTTGCTTATTTACAACCTCAAGAGTACCTGCTGCTTATGCAATTTCACAAGGCAGAGAGACGAAGGAAGAGAATAAAAACAATCCCAAAAGCTATAAAACCTAGAACCGAAATCAAAATCGCTCTACCCGTTCCACAGTCGAGTGCTTGTCGTGCGGCAATAACAACAGCTACAAGTGTCCAAATAGATGCAATTAGCCGTATTATGATACCGATTCCGGGGATAATTCCGAGGATACTTAACACGTTAGGTGAGTAAGCAAACCCGAGGCATCTAAGAAGCTCACCCATGTCGGATGTGTGTTTAAAAATTTTTACCCCTATAAGGTAAATGACGGCACTCCATAGAAGCCACCCAATAATTCCCGATATAAGACCTGTTATTATTCCCTTTGCCCCTACCATCCCTACGCTTCCAATTCCGTTACAGATGGCACCTATCAATACCACCAAAAAGGCTTCCTTCGTTACTCCTATGTCCTTCTCTACTTCCTCGTAGAGCTGAACATCGAGCTTAGCTGCCCTTATCATTTTATTAACTAGATTCATTCCCAATCCTCCTTTAAGAGATTGTTTTATCTATATCAGTTTTTTAGTATAAAAGTCAACTTATTGTAGCACAACGGAAGCTTTCTTAAAAATTCAAGACAAGTTATACATGTGCGTTAGATCTGCTTGATTGATGACTATCTTTTGATTTTATATCCAGCCTTCTCCATATCCCATGTGTCTTGAGTTATACCTTCCTCCTTAAGTATGTGTTTTTGAACCCTTTCAGTCGGTGTCTTAGGGAGTAACTTAACGAACCTTATAAACCTCGGAATCATAAAGTATGGCATTCTTTCTTCACAATGTTTGATGAGTTCTTCGTGAGATACATCTTTATATGGTTTTTTAACCACTACTATCATCAAATCATCCTCAGCAAATTTTCCCTCTCCGGACTTTATACCGATTGCTGCAGCTTCAGCCACTACTGGATGCTGACATACGATTTTCTCAACCTCAAATGAACTTATATTCTCGCCTCTCCTTCTTATGTAGTCTTTAACCCTGTCAACAAAATAGACGTATCCTTCATCATCCATTTTCCCTGCATCTCCAGTATGGAACCAGAAGTTTCTAAAGTCACTTACTGTTTTTTCAGGCATCTTGTGATAGTGGTAGAGCATTATGTTTGGAATTCTGGGCCTAACAATTATTTCACCGACTTGACCCTTATCAAGTTCTTCATCACTTTCAGGGTCTGCAATCTTTACCTCATAACCTGGGGACTCCTTTCCACATGAGCCCACTCTAAAAGGCTCATTTGGACGCATATATGTGACTACACCTGTTTCTGTTAATCCATAGCCTTCCAGGATTTTTAGATTGAATCTTTCCATAAATTCTTTGAGTATATCATGAGGAGCTGGAGTTATTACGGCTAACCTAACGCGATGTTCTTTTTCTTCAGGAACTGAAGGCTGACGCCAAAGAAAGTAGCTCATGGCACCAAGTGAGTTAAAAACCGTTGCTTTTGAATCTTTTATCTGTTTCCAGAACTGAGAAGCGCTGAATCTTTCATAAATGGTAACCATTGCCCCGGCTAAGAGGGCGGGGTAAACACATAGCACTTGGGCATTAGAGTGAAAAAGGGGCAAACAGGTATAAAGAACATCATTTTCGTTTATTTCAGCTACCTCTACGTATCCTCTGGCGCTGTAATAATCGGCGGCGTGTGATTTTAGAACCCCTTTTGAACGTCCTGTGGTTCCTGAAGTGTACATTAAACGTGAAATATCAGTAAATGTAACTTTTACGTCAGGTTCTTTGGCGCTTGAATTATCAATTGATTCTCTATAGGAAATGAGGGGTTTTGATGTAACACCGGGGTTCTTGAAATCAATGGCGCTGTTTCTCGTGCATACAACTATGTTCTCTACATTAGGGATTCTATCTTGAATCGGTATTAATCTCTCAAGGTGTTCCTCGCCGATGAAAATAAACCTCGAATCCGAATTATCAATGATATAGTGTAGGAAATCCATCTTGTAAGCGGTATTTATCGGAGCCATAACACCACCAGCTTTTAGTATCCCAAACCATATTAAAACGTATTCGGTGGAATTCGGCATTAAAACTGCTACCCTATCTCCTTTCCTAATTCCGAGTTTAATCAAACCATTAGCTAATTTATTTGCAAATGTATTCACTTGTTTGAAGGTAAGCGGTTTATCATTTTGGTATTGTAGAAATGGCCTTTTCCCAAACCTCTTTGCTCTATCCTTTAAAATAAGAGGAAGAACCCACTTTTCTCTATTTTCTCTAATATACCAATCAGGGTTGAAAGGGGATGTCCTTACTATCTTCATATCTATATCTCTTGACATATTAGTAATCCCCCTTGAAATCAGCAGGATAACGTTAAATAAGTAAAATATAATTTTGTATTTCCAGATCTAAAATCAGCTTCATAGAATATTCTAACATGAGGTATTAAACTAGTAACCAGTAGTTTATTACAATGAAGGTGATAGAAACATGTCAATTTGCTCTCTCTATTTTAATTAGGTAGTATCATAATTAAGAAGCGGGCATTTGACCCGCTTTTTCTTTAGTTTCGGGGTAGATTGATGAGTTCTTTAGATCAAAAGGTAATTGATAGTGTTCGGGAAATCTTAGATTCTCTTCTTCTCGGGTATGGATTTGAACTTGTAGACATTGAGTATAGAAGAGAGGGTCGGGGATGGGTTCTTAGAATTTATATAGATAAGGATGGTGGAGTGAGTGTTGAAGACTGTGCTAGAATCAGTCGTGAACTGGGTACTCTACTCGACCTAAATGATATTATTCCTGGAACTTATAATCTTGAGATATCTTCCCCAGGACTTACAAGGGCTCTTAAAAAGGTAAGGGACTTTGAGAGGTTTAAAGGGAAGCTGCTAAAGATTAAAACTATGAAGGATATTCAAGGTAGAAGGGTTTTTATTGGTAGGCTTATCGACTTTGTTGGAAATGTAGCTTCGGTTGAAATGGATGGGCATGTATATTTTATTCCTTATGATGAAATTGAGAGAGCCAACCTAGAATTGGATTTTTAGGAGGTGATGTAGATGGCTAGTGAGTTAAGTCGAGTAATAGATTCTGTATGCAAGGATAAAGGTGTAGATAAAGATGCTATTATTGGAGCTGTAGTGGAAGCGGTTCTTTCTGCCGCACAGAAGCTTTTCCGTATGCATGATAAAAGCAAGGAGCTTGAAGTGCGCTACAACGAGGACGAAGGTGAGGTCGAACTCTTTGAGTTTAAAAGCGTAGTTACAAATGTAGCCAACCCCGATATTGAAATAAGTGTTGATCAAGCGGCAGAACTAGACCCCGAGGCTGAAGTAGGGGATTTAATAGGGGTAAAAATCAACCCTGATTTTACAAGGATTGCGATTCAGAATGCAAAGCAGAAGATTCTTCAAAAGCTTAAAGAAGCAGAGGGTAAGGTAATCTATGAGGAATTTAAAAGTCGCAAGGGTGAATTAGTCAGCGGTATAGTGAGAAGAATCGAGAGAAAAAACGGGATAGTAGACCTAGGGAAAACGGAAGCTATTCTCCCTGCTGAACACCAGGTTCCGCAGGAGTATTACAAACCAAAGGAAAGAATAAGGGCAATTCTGTTTGATATTAGGGAAACTAAGAGAGGTCCTCAGCTTATTCTCTCTCGTGCCCATCCTGATTTTGTCAGTAAACTTTTTGTTGCTGAGGTCCCGGAGATTACCGAAGGTGTGGTTGAGATCAAGGCTATATCAAGAGACCCTGGCAGCAGAACGAAAATATCGGTTTCTTCAAACGATCCCGATGTTGACCCAATAGGGGCATGTGTTGGAATGCGCGGTTCAAGAGTCCAGAATATAATTCATGAACTCCGAGGTGAAAAGATTGATATTATTCCATGGTCGTCGGACCATGCTAGATTTGTATGCAATGCCCTCTCGCCAGCACGAGTGAGCAAGGTAATAATAGATGAGGATAATAGGTCAATGGAGGTAATTGTAGATGATGACCAACTTGCCTTAGCTATAGGTAGAAAAGGACAGAACGTTAGACTAGCATCTCAGCTCACAGAATGGAGAATAGATATAAAGACGGATTCTCAGGTAAGGCGTGAGCAACAAGAGTCTGTTTCTTTACTAATGACTCTTCCAGGTGTTGGGGAAGTAACAGCAAATCTACTTTATGGCGAGGGGTTTCGTTCACATGAAGATGTTGCCTTTTCAGACCCAAAGTCACTCGTAAAGGCTGCAGGTCTTAAAAATGAAGAAGATGCCATCAAGATTCAAACCGCTGCAAGGATTGCTCTCAAAGATAAGCTTGAAAAAATGTCTGTATCAGCCAAGAAAGAGGAAGGATAAAGATTAAGTTATAGGTCCTTATTACAGGATGCCATTTCAAGCGAATAATGACATCCTTAGATTCATCTATCTGCCCTAAAATTTCTCAGGATGTGCAACCAATTAAGCCAATAGTAGTTATTCTATCCACTTTCTTTTTGCATAAGTTTAAAAAATTGGGTAAATTTATTTATTAAATTAATTTTTGAATATTCCCTAGCAAGGGTGTAAAAAGTATGGCAAATGTGAGGGTCTTTGACCTATCAAAAGAGTTAGGTATATCGAATAAGAAGGTAATTGAAGCAGCAAAACATATTGGTGTATTAGTACGCAGCCACTCTAGCTCTATCTCTGAGGAAGACGCAAAAAAAATAACGGATAATATCAAGGCCTCGAAAAGCGACGGTCAATTAGCTAGATCGGCAGACGCTAAGGAAACAAAGGAGGAGGTAAAGGTATTTCGTTCAGTAAGCGGCGAAGAGGTAGTTGAAAGGAGAAAAGGCAGTACTGTAGTAATAAGAAAGAAGAAAAAGGTAGAAGAGCAAGAACCTGCAAAATTAGCTATACAAGAGAAAGAAGAACCTAAGGACGCTTCTTTAAAATCATCTCAAGAAAATATTCAATCCCACATCTCAAGGGAAGGGATAAAACCAGAGGCACATGCTAATTTACTAGGGGAGGTTTTACCTATTGAAGAAGAAAAAACCATCGCCGAGGATATAGTTTCGGAAGCCAAGACGGTAGAGCCTAAGATTCAAGAAGAAACCCTAGAAAAAGTCGAAGAAAAGGAAGAGCAAGTTGGAGAGACAGAGAAAAAGGTTAGAAAGAGGGGGCGTAAGGTTAAGATTAAGAGGGAGGAAATTATAGATGAAGAAACACTCGAGGAGTTGCGAAGGGCTTTTAGAACTAAACTTCCTGGTAGAAGAAAGGAGTACCTAGTTGAGGACAGGCGTTTAAGAACTAGACCTATTAATCACAGCATCGGTCAGGATAGAATTACCAAAGACCTTCAACGAGAGCCCTTAAAAACAAGAGAATATACAGTAAAAGAGACAACTTCAGCCCAGGTTATCCCTTTCCCAGTAAGACAACAAAGGCGCGTGATAAAGCTTGGTGAATCCATAACTGTAGGTGACCTTGCTAAGAGGATGGGTGTTAAGGCAGGAGATGTTATAAAAAAGCTTATGTCACTTGGAATGATGGCTACCATCAATCAATCAATAGACCACGAGACGGCTACAATCGTCGCTGGAGAATTTGGGTATGAGGCTAATGTCGAGTTCTTTGAGGAAAAAGGGCTTCTTTCAGAACAGGAAGAAGGCGTTCCTGATGAACTTATCCCTAGATCACCGGTAGTAACTGTGATGGGTCACGTTGATCATGGAAAAACAACTCTATTGGATGCCATCAGACATACAAATGTGGCTGAAAAAGAAGTTGGGGGCATTACCCAACATATAGGCGCATATTGTGTATCTGTAGATGGAAGAAAGGTAGTCTTTATTGATACACCTGGCCACGAAGCATTCACTGCTATGAGGTCCCGTGGTGCACAGGTAACAGATGTTGTAATCCTGGTAGTAGCAGCAGATGACGGAGCTATGCCTCAGACTATAGAAGCGGTTAACCATGCTAAAGCTGCGGGTGTTCCTATAGTTGTTGCTATGAATAAGATTGATAAACCCGAGGCTGATCCTGATAGGATAAAGAGGCAACTTTCTGAAATTGGTTTAGTGCCTGAAGAGTGGGGAGGCGAAACGATGTTTGCCGAGGTATCAGCAAGAAGAAAAACGGGTGTCAAAGAATTATTGGAACTAGTGCTCCTTCAGGCTGATGTATTGGAACTCAAGGCTAACCCTTATAAGAGAGCAAACGGTATTGTAATAGAAGCTAAGTTGGATAAGGGAAGAGGACCAGTTGCTACTGTTATTGTAAAAGAAGGGACCCTAAAGATTGGGGATTATGTCGTTGCAGGATTTAATTATGGCAGAGTGAGGGCTTTAGCTGACGACAAAGGGGAAAGGGTAAATCTAGCAGGCCCTTCCATACCTGTAGAAATAATTGGCCTATCTGGGGTGTCAGGCGCCGGAGACCGATTCTACGTGGTTAAAGACGAAAAAATTGCAAAGCAAATAGTTCAGCATAGGGTGCTCAAAGAAAGAGAGGTTCTAGCTGCAAAAGCAAGGAAACTCTCGCTTGAGGATCTATTTGGTTCACTAAAGGAAGGGGAGACTAAAGAATTGCCGCTAATTCTAAAAGCCGATACTCAGGGTTCTGTTGAGGCACTTAAGGAAGCAATAACAAAGCTAAGCACTGATAAATGTCGCGTGAAGATAATACACGGAGGAGTTGGGGCTGTGAATGAAACTGACGTAGTTCTTGCAAGTGCCTCTAATGCCGTAATCGTAGGGTTTAATGTACGCCCTGATGTGAAAGCGATTGAAGCGGCAGAGAGGGAAAGGGTTTCACTTGAGCTTCATATAATAATCTATGATGTTGTTGACAGAATAAAGAAGGCGATGGAAGGTCTTCTTGAACCTGTGATTAAAGAAAGAATTGTCGGGCATGCCGAGGTTAAAGCCACCTTTCATGTTTCAAAGGTAGGAACCATTGCAGGGTGTTATGTATCAGACGGTAAGGTTACTAGAGGCAGCAGTATTAGGGTAATTAGGGATGGTGTCCTGACTTTTGAAGGAAAGATATCATCCCTTAAGCGTTTTAAAGAGGATGTTAGAGAGGTTCAAAGTGGATACGAATGTGGAATCGGAATTGAAAATTTTAATGATATAAAGGTTGGAGATACATTTGAAGTCTATACATTTGAGGAGATTAAGCAAAAACTTTAGCCCATTGGAAGATTTTAAGCTACTAAATATATTGCTCGCTGTCTAAGGGATTGTAATAAATAATATAAATAAAACATTAATATTTCTTAGGGTTAGATTCGATATTTATCACTATAGCTTTAAATATGTAAATGGTAATTGGTGCACTAAGAATCGAGCTCTACATTGATGGAAACAGATCCCTAAAGGGAAAGAGACAGATGTTAAGAAGCGTAATTCAAAGGGTGAAATCAAGGTTTGGGAATGTTTCAATATCTGAGGTTGATTCTCAGGACCTATGGCAAAGAGCAACGATCGGGGTCTCTTTTGTAAGCAATGATGCGCCTTATGTAAACTCCGTACTTGATCAGGTTTCGGGATTTATAGAGTCAATGGGAATTGTTCAGATTGTAAGTCGTGACCTTGAAATCATTCACTTTTAGGAGAAGCAAAGCCTTGGGGATTGGATATAAACGAACGGTTAGGGTTGGAGATTTAATCCTCCGAGAAATCTCTCAAATGATTATAAAGGGGGAGATAAAAGACCCACGCGTTTCCTCTGTTGTTCTTACAGGTATAAAGGTTACAGATGACTTAAGCCTTGCGAGGGTATATTTTACCGTTATGTCGGATGGTATTGGGAAGGAAGAAGCCTTAATTGGTCTTCAAAGTGCGACCGGTTTTATAAAAAGAGAGCTTTGGAAAAGATTAGGAATAAAGAGAATTCCAGACTTGAGGTTCGAGTTTGACACAGTACTTGAAGAGGGTTACAGAATTGATGAACTTATAAAAGGAATAAAGGTTGAGTGATCTAGAGAAAATACTTAGTCTAATTTCGACTGGAAAAAGATTTCTAATTACATCCCATGAAAACCCGGATGGCGATGCCATAGGCTCGATGCTTGCTATTGGTCTAGGCCTTGAGAAGATCGGGAAAGAGATTATTTATTACAATAAAGATGGCGTTCCTTTACTGTTAAGATTCCTTCCCCACTCAGAGAAGGTGATTTCATCATTAGATGATGTTCATGTAGGCTTTGATGCTACTTTCGTTGTTGACTGTACTGATACAAGCAGGGTTGGTGTGAAATTTGAGGACTTTAAAAATAGAGGGAGATGTGGAGTCACTATTCTAATAGACCATCATCAAACATCTAAACCCTCTGCAGATTTGTACATCCTTAATCCAAGTGCCTCAGCTACGGGAATGATAATCTATTCGCTTTTAAAAACTCTATCCCTTCGACTGGGCTCAGGGCAGGCCTTAAAGATTACTCCTGATGTAGCAATGAATCTATATACCTCAATCCTTGTTGATACTGGATCATTCAGATATTCGAACACCATCCCCGAGGCATTTGAGATTGCAGCAGAACTTGTCGAACTTGGAGCAAGTCCTTGGGAGATATCACAGGCCCTTTATGAAAGTGAATCCATTGGTAAGCTTAAACTACTTGGATGTGTTCTACCAACGCTTGAAGTTACTGAAGATGGGCGTATTGCATCCGTTGTAGTAAATAGGGATATGTTTAAGGCAACTGGGACTAGTAAAGAAGATACAGAAGGATTTGTGAATTTCCCTAGATGTATAAACGGTGTAGATGTTGCTGTCCTTTTTAGGGAAGAAGAACCTAGTGAGAATGGGTCAAGATGGAAAATAAGTCTAAGGTCAAAGGGAAGCGTCAACGTTGCACAAATAGGCGAGAGGTTCGGCGGAGGGGGACACGAAAGGGCAGCAGGATGCACTATCTCTGGAACCTTGGCAGAGGCAAAACGATTGCTATTTAGCGCTATCAAAGAAGTGCTCCAATGAATGGAATGGTAATCTTAGACAAAGAAAAGGGTGTTACATCTCAGAAGGTGGTGATGGAGGTTAAAAGGGCACTCAAGATAAAGCGCGCAGGGCATACAGGGACACTCGATCCATTTGCTACGGGTGTTCTTCCTATATGTTTGGGTGATGCAACAAAGCTTGTTCCATTTTTGGATGATAGCATCAAGGAATATGAAGCGGTATTGCGGCTTGGTATCGCGACGGACACCATGGATGAAACGGGAAAGGTTTTGTATGAGAACAAGGTTATAAAATTAACCCTAAGCGATATCCTTGATGTCTTCTCAAAATACAAAGGTGAGGTTAGACAAACCCCACCAATGTTTTCTGCAGTAAAGAAAAACGGGGTTAGGCTGCATAAACTTGCAAGAAAAGGAATAACACTCCCTAGGGCTTCGCGGACTGTATTCATTGAGGAGCTAAAACTACTAGGCTACAATCAACCTTTTATTAGATTTTTTGTAAGGTGCTCGCGAGGGACATATGTTAGGGTTTTGGGGTCTGACATAGCAACTGAACTTGGATACGGTGGACATCTAACAGAACTTAGAAGGATTAGAAGTGGTATGTTTAAGATCGTAGATGCCCAATCCCTGGAAGATCTTAAATCCGGGAATCTTAGGTTAGTTCCTATGCTAGAGGCTATTTCTAACATCAAAGAGATACATGTCACGGATAAAGTTGCAGAACAAATAAGAGAGGGTAAACAGATCAGAAAATCCGATTTGACTTGGCTGGACATGGAGGAGTTTGAAGCAGGGGAAAAATTAAAGATTTGTAAAGATACGGAGCTTGTTTCTGTAGCCCAAGCACTTGTTGGGACTAACGACTTATATAAACTAAATGAGAGAGACGTAGTAATCAAACTTTTGAGGGTTTTTAATTGAAATAGAATTAGGGAACGCATAAAGGTCTTTGAAATTTTAATCGGTTAATAAACTGGGTAGTCCAACAGTCTTGCTGGTGGACGGCAACGAGCAAGCATGTCCTGAGTAGTTCGATCAGACTCACCACAGGCTTAGTCGAAGGGACTCGTCGCCTACCCTATGTTTCTATTATCCCTTTAGTAAATCAGGTATATATGCGTTCCATACTGAAAAAAGGAGGAATTTCGATGGCTATTTCAAAAGAAGAAAAGCAGCAACTGATTGGTGAATTCAGAATTCATGAGAAAGATGGCGGTTCACCTGAAGTGCAAGTTGCAATACTTACACAGGGCATTGAGGAGCTTTCAAAACACATTCAGTCAGCTCCTAAGGACTTTCATTCTAAGCGTGGGCTTCTTCAGATGGTTGGTAAACGAAGGAAGCTTCTTCGTTACCTCAAAAGATTGAGTCCTGGGAGGTACCAGAATCTATTAGGAAAGTTAGGTCTTAGAAAGTAAAAAGCAAGATGCAGGATACACAATACATGCATCATTAATTTGAGGAGGTAGTATCATATTGGTTAATGAATTAAGACGTATAAAGGCTCAGATATTTAGAAGGGAGCTAGAGATTGAAACGGGGCGATTAGCAAAGCAGTCTCATGGTGCTGTTCTAGCACGTTACGAAGGGACTGCTGTTCTGGCTACTGTTGTAGCAGCTAATGAAAAGACAGAGGGTGAAGATTTTCTTCCTTTGACTGTAAACTACCAGGAAAAGGCTTATGCGGCAGGAAAAATTCCTGGGGGATATTTTAAAAGGGAAGGGCGTCCAAGCGAAAAGGAGGTACTGACTTCAAGGCTTATAGACCGGCCTATCAGACCTCTCATTCCAAAGGATTTTACCTATGCTACTCAAATATTAGTTACGGTGCTTTCAGCGGATCGGGATAACGACCCGGATGTTCTTTCAGTGACAGCGGCTTCAGCGGCCCTTCTTGTGTCGGATGTTCCTTTTGATGGCCCAGCGGCAGCAGTGAGAGTAGGCCGAATAAATGGAGAGTTTATCTGTAATCCGACTAGAGGTGAACTTGAAAAAAGTGAGATGGATATAGTTGTAGCTGGAACAAAAGATGCGATAGTAATGGTTGAAGGGGGTGCAAATGAGGTACCTGAGCAAGATATGGTTGAAGCCCTTTTATTTGCGCATAGATGCATCCAGGAGTTCGTAAAACCTCAAGAAGACTTGGTGAGTGGATTAAGCATAGAGAAAAGAGAAGTACCTACTCTAATTAGTGATCCTGCTCTTTCTGAAATATTGGTCTCATTTGCTAAAGAGCGACTAAGACAGGCTATAAGGGTATCATCTAAGGTTGAAAGAAGAGAAAGCATCCAAGCGGTATTGAAAGAAACCATTCAGACATTATCATCTGATTTTTCTGGAGATGAGAATCAAATTACTAAGTTATTCGATGCACTAAAGAGGGAGATAGTGCGTGAACTTGTAATTCAAGACAAAAGAAGGATCGACGGTAGGGATTATACGGACATAAGACCTATAAGTGGAGAGATAGGCTTTCTCCCAAGGACTCATGGTTCTGCCCTTTTTACAAGGGGTGAGACCCAGGTTGCGGTTATATCAACTTTGGGAACGACTTATGATGAGCAGAGAATAGATGCTCTTGAAGGGGAGCTGACAAAAAGATTTATGCTTCACTATAACTTTCCCCCATTTAGTGTAGGCGAGATTGGAAACCGCCTTGGTCCGGGTCGGAGAGAAATTGGGCATGGAGCCCTAGCCGAAAGGGCTCTTCTTTCGGTTCTTCCACCTAAAGAGAAGTTTCCTTATACGATTCGAGTTGTTTCTGATGTACTTGAATCAAACGGTTCCTCCTCAATGGCTACTGTTTGTGGAGGGAGTCTATCACTCATGGATGCGGGCGTTCCTATAAAAGCGCATGTTGGTGGAATTGCGATGGGGCTCATTAAGGAAGAAGATCAATTCGTTATTCTTTCAGATATTCTCGGGGATGAAGACCAGTTGGGTGATATGGATTTTAAGGTTGCAGGCACTCTTTCTGGCGTAACTGCGCTTCAGATGGATATTAAGGTTAAAGGGATTACTAAGGAGATACTCACAAAGGCGCTTCAGCAGGCATACGAGGGAAGGGTTTTTGTGATTGGAAAAATGAATGAAATAATTAGAGAGCCAAGGCCTGATATTTCATCTTATGCTCCACGAATACTTACGATTCAAGTAAAACCGGAGAAGATTAAGGACGTTATAGGACCTGGTGGAAGGATGATAAAGAAGATAATTGAGGCAACGGGGGTTGCGATAGACATCGAGGAAAGCGGCAGGGTGAACATTGCATCTTCGAGTAAAGAAGCCTGTGATAAGGCCGCAGAGATGGTTAAAGAGATTGTACAGGAAATAGAGGTAGGTAAGGTATATCTTGGAACAGTTAAACGAATTCTTGATTTTGGAGCAATAGTGGAACTCTTCCACAATACAGACGGGCTTGTTCACATTTCAGAGCTTGCTCCAACTAGGGTGAGAAAGGTTTCAGATATTGTAAGAGAAGGGGATGAGATACTTGTAAAATGTATAGGTGTAGAAAATGACGGGAAAATTAGGCTTAGCAGAAAAGAGGCATTAGAGGAAAATATAGAGGATTATAGAAAAACCTAAGCGATTAGTCGTTAACCGTAAGTCGTAGTTCTTTAGAAAATCATCAGAGTAATGTAGCGGTGACCTTCAGGTCGCCATGTAGAGACGTGCCATAGTGAAGCATTGGCGGGGTTGGAAAACCCCGCCTATCTTTAATTCATGGAAGTCCTCATATCCAAAAATTCAGTGACAAAAGACAAACCCAAATTACTAGTTATCTTAGGTCCCACTGCAGTAGGAAAAAGTAAAGTTGGCATTGAGATCGCAAAAAGAATCGGTGGAGAAATCGTCAATGCCGACTCCCTTCAAGTCTATAGATATCTGGATATAGGTACAGCAAAGCCGCTGAAAGAAGAGCATAAGCAAGTTCCTCATCATCTGATTGATATAATTCATCCCAACAAGGAATTTAACGCCGGGTTGTATAGAAAAACCGCGGTGGAAGTAATTAGAGATCTTCATAAAAAATCTACTAAGATGATTCTTGTTGGTGGGACTTATCTTTATGTTCGCGTTCTTCTTTATGGAATTATTGAGGGAATTTCCGCCGATATGGAAATTAGAGACCGACTTAGGAAGCTTAAATCTGCTTTTGGCATCTCTTACATTTACGAAAAATTAAAGTCTTTTGATTCTGAATCTGCTAGTCGGATTCATCCCAATGACTATGTAAGAATTGAACGGGCGCTCGAAGCTTACTATCTCACAGGATCAAGGATGTCAGAGCTTCAAGAGAAACATGGATTTAAAGAGAATGAGTACGAGGTTCTAAAGATTGGACTTTTTGAAGAAAGGGAGATTCTTAGAAAGAGGATAGATGAAAGAGTTGATAGGATGTTAGAGGAAGGACTCGTCGACGAGGTGAAGAAACTCCGGGAGATGGGTTTTGGAAAAGATTTAAAGCCTATGCAGTCAATAGGTTATAAGCAAATAAACCAATACTTGGATGGAGAGATTACAGTTGATAGGGCTATAGAATTAATAAAGCGTGACACAAAACGTTTTGCCAAGCGTCAGATGACATGGCTCAGAAAAGACAAGGATATACACTGGTATCACCTCCCCGAGGGTTTGGAGAAAATTATCAACGAGGCTGAAATTTTTCTAAATTAAAAATTTATTTGAGTGAATAATCATACACTGTGTCATCAGTGGTTCGGGTTTCGTGATGCGTGCATAGTGAATCTTATATCAAATCACAAACCACGATCTACGAACCACGGTTCACTACTTAAATTACTTTCCCAATATCATCTTTATTGAAACAATAAGTAGCAGTACGCCGAATATTCTCTTTAACATAGGGTCGGAAACATGGTGAACAAGGACTGCGCCTAGATAAGCACCGATTATAAAACTCACTGCGATAAATGCTGCCATGTATAGATTAACATTACCTTCTTTAAAGTATTTTATTGCTCCCAAAATAACAACCGGAGCTGTGAGAACTGCTAGAGAAGTACCCTGTGCCTGGTGTTGGGTGAGATGAAAAAAGTAGACCATGGCTGGAACCATTACAAGCCCACCACCTATTCCAAAAAAACCACTTGCTATACCGGCTACTAAGCCTATAAGAACAGATCCAATTGTTACCATTTCTTTAACCTCCAACTCGTATTGATACGCTATGATATTGGATAAACTTTAAGAGCTTAAAAGGGTTAAGCCATTCAAAACTATTGTTAGATTTAGTGCCTTTTCTCTTTGTTCAATTTTATAATATCAATTCTATAAATAAATCGTGGATTCAAAAAAGAATTGTCATTGCGAGCTTTGCGGTCCCCTAACTGCCCTCCCTTATTTATCCCTACCACAGATCCCAGCGAAGCAATCTCAACAACGGTCAAGAGACTGCTCGGGACTTCGTTCCTCGCAATGACAGGCATCATTATTCACAATCAAAAAATCGAATTGGTATAATTCCTACTGAACTTGCAATTTCAAGTCGTTACCTGACTCTCTATTTTGTAGTTGTTTGTAAATTGCTTCCGCCTCACTAGACTTACCCAATTTTTCTAGTGAGAATGCAATATGGAGTTTGGCTTGATTCCTATATGGATTTTTCTCTTTATCAAGTTTTGATAGATAATCTATTGCTTGTTGCAAGTTTCCGTTGTCAAAACTCGCTGTGCCTAAAGTAAGATATGCAGCATCATTAAGCATTGGATCCTTTACACCGCTCTTTAGAAAATCATTGAGCAGGTTTATAGCCTCGTCATAGTTTTCGGTATTGTAGTTAATTAAGGCTGCATAGAAAAGAGCTATCTTAGAAATATCGGCTCTGGGGTATTCTTTTTTTAAAGATATAAACTTATTTAGTGCTTCTTCATAGTTTTCCTTTTGGTAACTTGCCATGGCTTCGCTAAAAAGGGAATTAGCAGCTAAACCGTATCTTTCATTAATAATAACTCCAATTAAAGCTCCGGCTATTACTATTAGTATTGCACCAAAAACGATTAGTATTTTCCTATAATTCTCTGATGTAATAACGATTGCTTTAGCAATGAATTCCCTAAACCTATCCGGCTTTTTTAGTTCCTTTGGAGTTACCTTTACCTTTTTTGCCATGCCGAAATTATATATATTAACTACTACCAACGCAAGTTGGTCTTGCCCTGAAGGTTATAAATAATAGTATGAAAGCAGATTTAAAGAAATGAAAAACACTGCAGCAAGCTGCAGGGTATCGGCGCAGAGACTGAAAAACTCTTTGGTACAGCATTGACAATACCATGAACTGTCATTGCGAAGGAGTGAAACGACTGAAGCAATCCCTTGATTTATAAATGCAGAGTGGGTGTAAAGCACAAGTCAAGTGTTAGCGAAGGATTGCTTCGCTAGTGCAATGACGGTGGTAAACCTGTAGTTAGCTACAGGAAATTATCTAGTTAAAAGATAACCCTTACTTTATTTAAAATAGAGTGGATGGCACTTAAGTACTGTAGGGTCCTCCAGTTTATGCAATTTCTATCACAATTTTTTGATTTGGTTTGTTATTACAGGATTATATATGGTAATAACATACCGATTTGTAACCTTACTTGCGGTTTTACTGTGAGAAAGCTAAAATATCCTTAGGTGTATTATTCAAATGAGAAAAAAAATATTTGTGTTAGTATCTGTTTTTGCTTTCCTTTTTCTCTCTCTGAATTCTCGCTCAGATTCTGATAAAAAAATAATCCTTATTGAAATTGATGGAACAATCAATCCCGCCACATTGGATTACATTCGGACGGGAATCGAGCATGCTGAGAAAAACTCTGCCGAGGCTTTGGTAATTCTTCTAGATACACCCGGTGGGCTTCTTGCATCTACTAAGGAGATTGTTAAGCTAATTTTGAATTCACCTGTTCCAGTTGTTATATATGTTTCTCCAAGCGGAGCTACGGCTACTTCGGCAGGCGTTTTCATTACACTTTCTGCGAATATTGCGGCTATGGCAGAGGGGACAAGTATTGGCGCTGCTCATCCTGTGATGATTTCTCCAGGCGGTGGCGGGGGACAAGGTGACACTGATAAAGAGGATAGTGAAAGAAAAAAGTTTAGTGAAAAGGTTGAAAACTTCGCTTCTTCATTTATAGAGAGCATTGCCCAAAAGCGTAAGAGAAATGCCAAATGGGCAATAGAGGCTGTAAGGAATAGCGCCTCAATCACTGAGACTGAGGCCTTAAACAAGAATGTTATTGATCTTATTTCCCCTGACCTAACAGACCTCATTAGCAAGATTAATGGACGCCAGGTTGACATTCCTAGTGGTAAGAAGGTGCTTAATACAAAAGGGGCGCTCGTTGAAAGACTTGATATGAATGTTAAGCAAAAGTTAATTGATACTCTTAGCACCCCCGATATTGCCTTTCTTTTAATCTCCCTTGGTTCACTGGGGCTTCTTATAGAATTTTATAATCCGGGTTTGATCTTCCCAGGTGTTGCGGGGGCAATATGTCTTCTACTTGGCCTTGTTTCACTACAGATACTTCCATTTAATTATGCTGGTCTTGCACTTCTTATTCTTTCAATCATACTTTTCGCCTCTGAGATCTATGTGACGAGTTATGGACTACTAAGCATTGGAGGAATAACTAGTTTCATATTAGGAGCCCTTCTTCTATTTGATACACCTGAATCGGATGTTAGGGTGGGATTCAGTGTGGTAATAAGCGCTGCTTCTGCAATCGGACTCTTCTTCCTTTATGTCGGCTACTATCTTCTAAAGGCCCAGCGCTCTAGTCTATCAGTGGGATTTGAAGGCCTTCTGGGAGAAGAGGGTGTTGCTACAACCAAAATAGAAAAAGACGGTAAGATTTTTATTCATGGTGAGTACTGGGATGCTGAAAGTGAGGAGACAATTGGTAAAGGTGATAAAGTAAAGGTGATTGAAGTCAAAGGTAATTTTAGATTAAAGGTAAAAAAGACTTAGGTTTCAAATAGGAGGAATATAGCCATGTCTGCTATTTTTATATTTGTTGCTTTCATAATACTTTTTATCCTTGCAGGGATTAGGGTTTTAAATGAGTACGAGCGTGGGGTGGTATTTAGACTGGGTCGAATTATCGAACCAAAGGGACCAGGGCTTAGATGGATAATTCCTGGGGTTGATAAGATGTTTAAAATTGGTCTTCGTGTAATTACCTTGGAGGTACCCTCACAGGATGTTATAACTAGGGACAACGTTTCTGTTAAGGTTAATGCAGTTGTTTACTTTCGTGTCGTTGATCCTGTTAAGGCTATAATTCAAGTGGAGAACTATCTTTATGCAACCTCTCAGCTTGCACAAACAACTTTAAGAAGCGTCCTCGGACAGGTAGAACTTGATGACCTTCTTTCTGAAAGAGAAAAATTGAACATACGGCTTCAGGAGGTGCTCGATAAACATACAGATCCTTGGGGAATGAAGGTTTCTCTCGTTGAAGTAAAGTTCGTTGACCTTCCTCAAGAGATGCAGCGTGCAATGGCTAAACAGGCCGAAGCCGAAAGAGAGAGAAGAGCTAAGGTTATAAATGCTGAAGGAGAGTATCAGGCAGCAACTAGGCTTGCAGAGGCCTCAGATATACTTTCTCGGAATCCGATGTCGCTCCAGCTTAGGTACCTTCAGACTCTTATCGAAGTATCATCTGAAAAGAATTCCACACTTGTCTTTCCGATTCCAATTGATCTTCTCAGACCCTTTTTTGACAAATCCTCTAAGTGATAAACTGGTCTAATTCGATAAAGTACGGTATAGATGCTACATAGATCCCTTTCCCTACTAATCCTTCTGGTTTTCACTCCAGTTTTGATTTCATGTAAGCCCGGCGGTAGCGAGACAAAATCATCTAGCGAAGAGTACTCAAAATACTCAGATACGGAGCCTGCTGAAGGTGACTGGCTTATTTATCATATTGGTGCAGAGCCAGCCACACTAAACCCCATCACAGCAACAGATGCGTATCAATCTATTGTGAATGCTGGAAACATTTATGAAACTCTTGTTAAACGAGATAATGAGACTCTTGAAATCATTCCTCTTCTAGCTGATAGATGGGAGATTTCAGAAGATAAACTCGTCTACACCTTCTTTATCAAAAAGGGAATCAAGTGGCATGACGGTGTTCCATTTACCTCACATGACGTGGTTTTCTCATATGAGAAAATAATGGATCCAAAGGTTGATGCTCCTCATCTTAGAAATTATTACCAAGACATAAAAAGGGTTGAAGCCCTTGATGACTATACCGTTCGGTTTACATATTCTAGGCCCTACTTTTTGGCGCTTGAGTTCTGTGGCGGAATGGACATAGTTCCAAAGCATATATTTGAGAAGGGCGATTTTAATACTAATCCTGCGGGAAGGCACCCGATTGGAACAGGCCCGTATAAGTTTATAAAATGGGACACTGGAAAAGAGATAATCCTTGAGAGAAACGAAAGTTACTGGGGGGAAAAACTTAATATTAAACGAATTATATTTAAGATAATTACCGACCCTACAGTTACACTCCAAGTACTTAAGCGTGGTGAGATTGATTTTTCTGGTCTTACTCCTATACAGTGGTCGAGGCAGACTTCTTCAGAGCGTTTTAAAAAACACTTCGAGAAGCTAAGCTATTTCACACCGAACTATAGTTTTATAGGCTGGAATATAAATTCACCTTTCTTCTCGGATACACGTGTGAGAACCGCAATGACCTATCTTGTAAATAGAAAAATGATTCTCGAAAAAATTCTGTATGATCTAGGTGAGGTTGTAACAAACCCATTTTATATAAATAGCCCTGAGTATGACAAATCAATAAAGCCTTATCCATATGATTCTTCAACGGCAAAGCAACTCCTTGACGAGGCTGGATGGGTTGATCATGATGGTGATGGAATCAGAGATAAAAAAGGAGTTAAGTTTGATTTTGAGTTTTTACTTCCTAGCGGTTCTGTTACGGGGGAGCAGATTTCAACGATATTGAAAGAAGAACTCAAGAAGGTAGGAATCAGGATGAATATAAGAAGGCTTGAATGGGCAGTATTTACAAAGCAGCTCGATGAAAGAAAATTCGATGCAGTGACCCTTTCATGGGTTATGGGTGTAGAGTCTGACCCATATCAAATCTGGCATTCCTCTCAAGCTGAAAGAGGATCTAATTTTGTGGGATTTAAAAATAAAGAGGCTGATCAATTAATAGAACAAGCCCGAACAGAATTTAACAGAAAAAAGAGGATAGAGCTTTATAGAAGGTTTGCTGAAATTGTTTATCAAGATCAGCCGTACACTTTTCTCTTTTGCCGTAAATCAACGGTAGCCCTGCAGAGAAGATTCAAAGGGGTTAAGGTTCATCCACTCGGATTAGACCCGCTTGAGTGGTTCGTGCCACTTCCTCTACAAAGGTATGGAGAAGTGGCTATGAGTCACTGAATCATATAGATTGTCTATGTGGAGTGGTTCGTGATTAGTGTTTCGTGATTCGAACCACGAGCCACGATTCACGAATCACGATATGAGAACCTATTTACTAAAACGTTTATTCCTAATTATACCAACGCTTCTGGGTATAACCCTTGTCACCTTCTTTGTCATTCAGCTTGCCCCAGGAAACCCTGTTTCGAGAAAGCTCCAGGTTGGTGAAGGAGTTAAAGCTGAGGCTATTACGAAGGATATTATAGAGCAGACTAAAAAGTTATATGGTCTTGATAAACCGATTTACATACGCTACTGGATATGGTTGAAGCAAATAGCTACTCTAGATTTCGGTCGCTCATATAAAGACCATCGCCCTGTAATTCAGAAAATCGCAGAAAGGCTACCTGTAACCCTTTCTATAAATATTATTTCAATATTACTTGTTTATATCATTTCGATTCCACTTGGTGTTTATTCTGCTGTCACACAGGGGAGTATCAGAGATCGAGCTATCACATTTTTTCTTTTCGCGCTTTATTCAATCCCAAGTTTCTGGCTTGCTATGGTTTTAATATACTTTTTGGGTGGCGGTGAGTTTTGGGATGTTTTCCCAATCTATGGAATCCTTTCTCCAGGGGCAGAGAACTATCCATTTTTAAAAAAGCTTCTAAATTTTCTCTGGCATATTACTCTTCCAGTGATTTGCCTAACGTATGGAGATTTAGCTTACCTTTCACGTTATCAGAGAGGAAGCCTTCTTGAGGTTCTTCGCTCAGAATTTATAAGAACAGCGCGGGCAAAGGGACTCACAGAGTCAAACGTTATATTCAAGCATGCCCTTAGAAATGCCCTAATACCTATAATTACAATCGTTGCATCGGTACTACCAGCTATGATTGGAGGAAGTGTAATAATAGAAAGTATTTTCTCTATTCCTGGAATTGGGCAGCTTGGTTTTGAAGCTGTGCTCTCGAGGGATTATCCAGTTATAATGGCGATTGCTACCATATCGGCCTTTCTTACTCTTATTGGAATATTAATATCAGATCTGGCTTACGTGATGGTAGACCCAAGAATAAGCTTTGAAGGAAAAAGATGAATACTCAAGTTGTGGGTGTTAGCCAAGTATATCAGCCAATTCCAAAAAGCCCTGGTTACTGGGGTACTGTCTGGATTGAGTTCAAAAAAGATAAATTAGCTATGACGGCGCTATGTGTGATACTGTTCCTTTTCATTGTTGCAATCTTCTCTGACTTTATAGCGGGGAATAAACCAATATTTCTTAAATGGAATGGGAAGATGTATTTTCCAGTCCTTTTCGAATACAAGGAGTTGTTCAATGTAGATTTTAAAGAGCTTACTGAGAGCCTACCTAAAGATAATTTTGCTGTATACCCACCTATAAGATACAGTGATACTGAGTATGACCTTCTATCTGTTCTCTCCCCGCCAACTAGGTCCCATCTTTTTGGAACAGATGACAGGGGCCGTGATGTGTTAAGCCGGATGATTCATGGTACAAGAATATCGCTCTCGATTGGTTTTGTCGCCGTTGGAATTGCAGTAGTGATTGGGATTTTCTTGGGTGTGATTGCAGGATACTATGGAGGGATAACCGACTTTATTGTTTCAAGGCTTTTTGAGATAATGATAACTTTCCCTGTATTTTTTCTTATTCTTACAATACTAGCATTTAGAGACCCTAGTATTTACAACATTATGATTGTTATTGGAGCAACGGGATGGACAGGGATAGCGAGGCTTGTAAGAGGAGAGTTTCTACGATTAAGGAAGTATAGTTATGTAGAGGCTGCGATTGCTCTAGGAAGCCCTGATTTTAGGGTTATGTTAAAGCATATGCTGCCGAATGCTTTTGCCCCAGTTTTGGTTGCTTCTACATTTGGAGTAGCTGGAGCAATTTTGGTAGAGTCTGCATTAAGCTTTCTTGGGTTTGGTGTTCCACCACCAGAGCCGAGCTGGGGGGATGTACTTTCACAATCTCAGAGGTATGTGGATTTTGCCTGGTGGCTTGTTCTATTTCCTGGGGCGGCTATATTTACCACAGTAACCGCTTTTAATTTGGTTGGTGAGGGGTTTAGAGATGCTATTGATCCAAGGTTAAGGGGGAGATAGGTCTGACTTTTAAGGTAATACATGATATTTTAGATCGCTATAGTTCAATCTCGCAAAGTGAGGGTAAAGGCAACGTCTTATGAGAAATATTGTTGAAATAAAGGATCTGAGGGTATCGTTTGGAAGCAACGGGGAAAGACTTGAAGCCGTGAGTGGCATTTCGATTTCCGTTCCTGAAAGGTCTACAGTCGGAATAGTAGGAGAAAGCGGTTGTGGAAAAACGGTGACAGCACTTTCAATCATGCGACTCATTCCAGAACCAACCGGAAGGGTTGACGATGGTGAGATAATATTCGATGGCGCGGATCTACTAAAGCTTTCGGAAAGAGATATGAGAGCGATTCGTGGGAACAGAATCTCTATGATCTTTCAGGAGCCTATAAGCTCTCTTAATCCAGTTTTTTCGATTGGGGAACAGATTGGAGAGGCTATCAGAACTCATCTTAAGGTATCTAAAAGAGAGGAAAGGGAACGTGTTTTAGAGCTTCTAAGACTCGTGAAGATACCAGAACCTCATAAGAGACTAAACAGTTATCCACATGAGTTGAGCGGTGGAATGTGTCAGAGGGTGATGATTGCAATGGCTCTATCGTGTAATCCAGAGCTTCTTATCGCAGATGAGCCTACAACAGCACTCGACGTTACAATTCAGGCTAGTATCCTAGAATTAATTAGCGAACTTAAAGAAAAAATAGGGATGTCCATTCTTCTTATTACACACGATCTTGGAATAATCTCCGAGGTTGCAGACAAGGTTTATGTTATGTACGCAGGGAAGATTGTAGAAGAAGCACCAGTGATAAATCTATTTAAGAATCCTCGTCATCCATATACTGTAGGGCTTATGAACTCAGTTCCTAGCTTGCATAGCAGGAAGGAAAGGTTAAGGGCGATTCCCGGAATCGTTCCGGGTTATAAAGACCTTCCGATAGGGTGCAGGTTTCAGGATAGATGTCCAATGGTAATAGACAAATGTAGAATTTCTGAGCCACCTCTTAGACAGATTGAGGATGGGCATGTCTCTGCTTGCTTTAGGGCGGAGGAGGTAAGCCTGGGCTTTTTAAATGAAGCTACAGCTAAAAGCGAGAAGTTAAGGAATGAGGAATGGCAATGAGGAAGTAATAACATTTTTAATGTAAATATGATTAGAACATTAACGGTAAAAAAGCAGATGGTAGGAACGGCGGGATCTGGGGTAGTGATCAAGAGGGAGGGTAGTTAGGGAACCTCTTCCAGCCGTGAATAGGTCGCGCTAGTCCTGTCCTGAGCCGAAGCCCTGAACCCTTCGATACCTCAGGATAAACTCCGTGAAGGGTCTGTCGAAGGAATGGCGGTCCTACTGATAAACTTCTATGGAACTTAGAGAACTAGTAAGAATTGAAAAACTAAAAAAATTCTTTCCTGTAAAGTCAGGTGTATTCTCTCAAGTAGATAATTACGTAAAAGCCGTTGACGGGATAGATTTAAGTATATTTGAAGGTGAGACACTTGGGCTAGTGGGAGAAAGCGGGTGTGGCAAGACAACACTTGGAAAGACTGCTATAAAACTACTTGAGCCTACCGAAGGCGTTATTTTCTTTAATGGACGAGATATAACTAATTTGAATTCTGGTGAGATGCGTCGCCTAAGACGCGAGATGCAGATAATCTTTCAGGACCCTTATGGATCACTTAATCCGAGGATGAAGGTTGAAAGTATTGTAGGTGAGGGACTTACGATACACAATATAATTCCTAGAAAGGAAAGAAGAGCCGAGGTTAAGAGGCTTCTTGAAACTGTAGGTCTCAGGGAGGATGTGCTTTTTCGTTATCCACATGAGTTCAGCGGGGGGCAGCGTCAGAGAATCGCAATAGCTCGTGCGCTTGCTGTAAAGCCTAAGTTTATAGTTTGCGACGAGCCAGTTTCATCCCTTGACGTTTCAGTTCAAGCACAGATAATAAACCTCCTTCTTACACTTCAAGAAGAATTCAAGCTTACATATCTTTTTATATCTCATGACCTTCGTGTCGTGAGGCATATTAGTGACAGGGTATCTGTAATGTATCTAGGAAAAATAGTAGAACTGGCTGAAAGTGAGGAACTATACAAAAATCCGCTTCATCCCTACACTCAGGTTCTGCTTTCTTCTGTTCCTATTCTGGATCCAGAGACGAAGAGAAAGATTATAATTCTCCCCGGTGATGTCCCAAGCCCGATTGATCCACCTTCTGGATGTAGGTTTCATCCCCGGTGCCCGATTGCGGTTGAAAGATGCAAAAATGAGGAGCCGGTATTACGAGATGTTGGTAGAGGGCACATGGTTGCTTGTCATCTAGTTTAGATAGGAGAATAGGAATCAACTTGCAAATACCCTTTCTTGTATTATATTTTAGAAAACAAATTGTAGTTTAAAAATATAAAATGAAAATTAGAGTATCCGATATGGGTGAATCCGGACTACATATAAAAACGTTTAGAAAGCCTGAATGGCTTACCAACATTCCTGAGCTTTCTTCAGATGAAGGGGATACCCATCTTTCTTCAAACATCAATGTTGATCTTCTTCTAACGAAAGTATTAAAAGAAATCTCAGTTCGCGGAAATATTTGGTTCTCGATTGAAACACCATGTGCAAGGTGCCTCGATACAATGGATTTAATTCTCGAACCAGAGGTGAATTTGATTCTTCTGCCCGAATATCTTCCGCACGAAAAGGATGAAGATATTGATTTTGAGACTTACAAAGGAGATGAGATTGATCTAGGTGGTTATCTTCGTGAGCTTATTGCTATGTCTTTGCCTATAAAGGTACTCTGCGTTGAGGAGTGCAAGGGACTCTGCCCCAACTGCGGTGTCAACTTGAATCTAGAGGAGTGTTCTTGCAAAGATAATTGGGTTGACCCTAGGTTTGCAGTCCTTAGAAATCTGAAGGTTTAGGATTAAATTTCAGACAAGAATTGACAAAAATGATCACGAATGAAAATAGGCGGGATGCAGGATACAAGATTCAGGATGCATGATACATGATAAAAGATGTAACTTTCATGCATCTTGCATCATTTTATTCGTATAAATTCGTGTTCGTTTCTGCCTAAGTAGTTACGTTTAGAAGCTAAAAGAGGAGATTATAATGGCGCTTCCAAAGAGAAAACCTTCTAAGTCCAAGTCAAGAAAGCGACGGACTCACTACAAGATTTCCAATCCGAGCCTTTCTTTATGTCCCAATTGTAATGAGCTTAAACCTCCCCACAGGGTTTGTCCACACTGTGGGTTTTATAAAGGAAGGACATTCAAAAAAGCAGCGGAGGAGTAGGAGGATAATGAAGATCGCTCTTGATGCAATGGGCGGGGATTTTGCTCCAAGGGCAGTGGTTGAGGGTGCTCTTCTAGCGGCAAGGGAAATTGAGAGCTCTGTAATTCTTGTTGGGAAAAAGGATGAGATTACAAGAGAATTATCTCAATTTGGAGAGATGGGAAAAGAAAAGATAGATATTGTTCATGCATCTCAAGTAGTTGAGATGAAAGAACCAATCGCAAAAGCTATACGAAAATCCGACTCTTCTATTAAGGCTTCAGCAGAACTTGTCAGAAGAGGAGAAGCAGATGCGTTTGTGAGCATGGGGCATTCAGGAGCGGTAATGGCATTGGGAATGATTACCCTAGGGAAAATTAGCGGTGTTGAAAGACCTGCCTTATGCGCTGTAATCCCTACATTGAAAGGTTCTGCTGTTTTAATTGATGTAGGGGCTAACGTCGACTCAAAACCAATCAACTTGGTTCAGTTTGCAATTATGGGCGAGGCGTTTGCGAGAATCATCCTAGAGCGTGAAAATCCAAAAGTAGGCCTTCTCAGCAACGGCGAAGAGGAGATTAAAGGGAATGAGATCACAAAGCGTACTCACTCCCTACTAAAGGAGTGCTCGATCAACTATATAGGTTATGTAGAGGGAAAGGACCTCCTATTAGGCGATATAGATATAATAGTTTGTGATGGATTTATAGGGAACATTATACTCAAAATGGGTGAGGGCTTCGTTGAGCTTTTGCCAAAATTTATAATGAAAAGGGCGTTAGGCAATTCAGAAATAGCGAGATACCTACCTTCTCTTGAGGAATTTGAACACTTGATCAGAGAAAAATTTGACTATAATGAATATGGGGGTGCACCTCTTTTGGGAGTAAAAGGTATATGTATTGTGGGTCACGGAAGATCAAAAGCGAAGGCTATAAAAAATGCGATTCGGATGGCGGAGGAATTCATAAAGCGCGACTTGGTAAATAAGGTTGAGAAAGAGTTCACGGCTAATATTAGGCTAAGTAGAGATTTAACGAACTAAGACTTAAATTCTATGAAGGCATTTGTATTTCCAGGGCAGGGATCACAATATGTAGGAATGGGGCAAGATCTTTACAAGGAATTTCCCACTGCAAGAAGAACCTTCGAAGAATCAAGTGAGGTACTTGGGTTAGATATGGCAAAACTCTGTTTTGAGGGAGACTCGAAGGATTTAAGACTCACGGAAAACACGCAGCCTGCCATTCTTACTGTTAGTGTTGCTGCTTGGCTGGTGCTTGACGAGGAAACGGGTATTAAAGCTGATTTTCTTGCGGGTCATAGCCTTGGTGAATACTCTGCCCTTGTTGCAAGCGGAGGGCTTGATTTTAGAGATGCTGTTTTAGTTGTTAGAAAGCGTGGGGAATACATGCAGGCTGCAGTTCCTGATGGCGTAGGTGCTATGGCTGCTATTCTCGGTCTTTCCAAAGAGAAAGTGGAAGAAGCGTGTAGGGAGGCTTCTCAAGACGGTCTGATAGTTAGCCCGGCTAATTTTAATGCACCTGGTCAGGTTGTGATATCAGGTAATAAAGAAGCGGTTGAGGAAGCCTGTGCATTGGCAAAATCAAATGGAGCAAAAAGGGCTGTACTTCTCGAAGTAAGTGCTCCATTCCACTGTGCGTTAATGAACACTGTTGCAAAGAGATTGGAAGAGGTTTTAAGCCAAGTTGATATCTTCGAACTTGAAGTCCCTGTTGTATCGAATTACGAAGCAAAACCGAATAAGGATTCATCTAGGGTGAAGACTCTTCTTATAGACCAGGTTGCAAACCCGGTGAGATGGGATGATTCGGTTAATATGTTATATGAAAGCGGTGTTAGGGAGTATGTTGAGATTGGGCCTGGTAATGTGCTTTCTGGTTTAATAAAAAGGACTGTTTCTAATATTTCAGTTCTTAATTTTGAAAAAATTGAACAACTCAAATCTCTCAAAGAAAGATGGAAAACACTTAAATTATGAAGTAAGGGATGTTTGGTATAAAGCGGTCATGAGCAAGCCTGTCCCGAGTTCGGTCGAGGGAACTCGTGACCTACCCAATATGGGGAAATAAAATAAAAATCGGGTAGTCCGCCAGTCGTCTCGCCTGAGCTCGACGCAGGCTTGCTGGTGGCTTAAGGAAAATGGCAGAATTTAAAGATAAGGTAGCGCTTGTAACAGGCTCGTCAAGAGGTATTGGAAGGGCTGTAGCACTTGAGTTAGCTTCACGTGGTGCGTTCGTTATCGTTAACTATGCCCAAAACGAGGCTGCGGCAAGGGAAGTACTATCTACGATAGGAAATTCTGGAGGAAAAGGCGAGATTAGGCATTTTGATGTAGCTAATACAACCGTAGTTCAGGATGAAATTGGGAAGATAGGAGAGCAATTAGGCGGACTTCATATACTAGTAAATAACGCAGGCATTACAAGAGACGGTCTTATAGTACGGATGAAGGAGGAAGATTGGGATGTGGTTCTTTCCATTGACCTGAAGGGTGTATTTAATTGTACAAGGGCTGCTGCGAAGATTATGATGAAGCAGAAATACGGAAGGATCATAAATATTGCTTCAATCATAGGGGAGATGGGAAATGCTGGGCAAGTCAACTATTCAGCCGCAAAAGCTGGTATAATAGGATTTACTAAATCTGCTGCAAAGGAACTTGGCTCTAGAGCAATAACGGTAAATGCAGTGAGTCCAGGGTTTATTGAGACTGATATGACACGTAATCTTCCTGAGAATATTAGGAATAAATATGTGGAAGGTATTCCACTTGGGAGGTTTGGAACTCCAGAGAATGTTGCAAAGGTAGTAGCATTTCTTGCATCTGATGATGCATCTTATATCACAGGAGAAGTTGTAAGGGTAAATGGCGGGCTTTATACTTGAAAAACAAAAATTTGGGAGGAATTAATTATGGGAATTCAACATGAACAGGAAATAGTTGGCAAGGTGAAGAAGATGGTTGCTAGTCAGCTTGGAAAGTCTGAGGATGAGATATCTCTCGAATCGGCATTCATCGAGGATTTAGGTGCAGATTCACTTGACCTGGTGGAGCTAGTCATGGCGATGGAGGACGAATTTGGTGTAGAAATCTCTGACGAAGATGCACAGCGCATTATAACGGTTCAGGATGCGATAAGCTATGTTCTGGAGCGTCGGAAGTAATGAAAAGAAGGGTAGTTGTAACCGGAGTCGGGCTTATAACCCCACTTGGCACGGGAAATGAAAAAAGCTGGAAAGGAATCTGTGAGGGACATCCGGGGATAAGGCGGATTCAAAAGTTCGATCCTTCGGTGCTCAAGACACAGATAGCTGGTGAGGTTCTTGATTTTGATCCTGTTAATTTTATGGATCCTAAGGAGATAAGAAGAAGCGATCCATTTATTCAATACGCTGTTGCAGCTACACAACTATCTCTGAATGATGCTGGTCTCGAAATTACGGAGGATATTTCTCCGGACGTTGGGACTTTTGTGAGTTCCGGAATCGGGGGGCTTGATTCATTTCAGAAAAATGTGATAGAGATGCATGAAAGGGGGCCTTCACGGGTATCACCATTCTTCATTCCTTCAATGATTGCAAATATGGCTTCTGGATACGTATCAATATTCTTCCACGCTAAGGGACCTAATAGCTGTACAACCACCGCATGCGCAGCGAGCGCACATGCAATTGGAGATTCGGCAAAGATAATTGAAAGAGGTGATGCGGATGTGATGATAGCAGGAGGTACAGAGGCGCCGATTCTTCCTGTTGCGATAGCAGGATTTAACTCAATGAAGGCACTATCAACTAGGAATGAAGAACCGCATCGTGCTTCCCGGCCTTTTGATAAAGAACGGGACGGGTTTGTAATGGGTGAAGGCGCTGGGATTTTAATCCTAGAGGAGCTTGAGTTTGCAAAAAAACGTCGTGCAAGGATTTATGCAGAAATAATTGGATATGGTATGAGCAGCGACGCTTATCACATTACATCTCCTTCACTTGATGGCCCAGTTAGGTGTATTAGAAGGGCCCTACGTGATGCTCAGCTAAACCCAGAGGATATTGATTATATAAATGCCCACGGAACATCTACTCCTCAAAACGATGTCAATGAAACACGTGCTGTAAAAGAGGTTTTTAATAGCTATGCCTATAAACTCCCGATAAGTTCAACAAAATCCATGACAGGGCATCTTCTCGGCGCAGCGGGAGGTATTGAATCTGCCTTTACAGTTCTTGCTTTGTATAATGGGATTATTCCGCCAACTATCAATCTTGAAAATCCTGATCCTGACTGCGATTTAGATTACGTTCCCAACGAGGCAAGAGAGAAAAAGATAAAAACTGCCCTTAGCAACTCATTTGGTTTCGGTGGGACAAACGCAAGTTTGGCTTTTAAGATGTTCGACGACTGAGAGAGTATTCTTACATAGTTTGGATAACAAAGCTGATATTTTAACTTGATAATTCCTTACAATATACTACGTGGGTTCAACTGTCATTGTGAGCACATTCACTTAGTTCAGTGTAAACTCCGCGAAGCAATCTTACACGGGGTGTCATTCCGAACCTTGTCCTGAGCCGTGAGCCCTGAGCATGTCGAAGGGGCAGGGGAAGGAGCAGTGAGGAATCTCAATCAGATTGCTTCGGTTTCCTCAAATGACCAAAAGGACTCTGTGTTAGTATGACGATACCCTTCAGCTTGCTGTAGTAAGTTTCATTCCACAATCATTAAAACATTCCTAAATATTTTTCTCCTGTATGTTAAGATCAACAACTCATTATAAAATTGCCGGTTAAATAGGACTGATACATGATAAAAGAGTTTGCCGAAAACTTGTGCCTGGTCGAAGATGAAAAATTCTCGGTTGGGGGTTTGCAAATTGGAAGCCGCATGACGATAGTTCGTATGAATGATGGCAATTTATTTGTTCATTCACCAATAGCACTTTCAAAAACAATAAATGACTCAATTGATTCCATTGGTAAACCAAGATTTATTATCGCACCTAACACTATGCACCACCTATTTTTGAAACAATTTTATGATCAATATTCAGATACAGAGCTTTATATAGTGCCGGGACTAAGGAAAAAGTGCCCTGCTCTCTCACATGCAAAAGATTTAGTGGATGGAACGGATTACCCATGGAAAAAGGAAATTAAACAACATCATGTTAAGGGAATAACCAAATTAGAAGAGGTTGTATTCTTTCACCCACAGAGTAAGACACTGGTATTAACTGATTTAGCTTTTTATATAACTTCTGAAAGATCTTTGTTTACATGTTTGTTCTTTCGTTTAAATGGTGTGTATGATAAGTTTGGTCCGTCGAGAATATTCAAGCACTTTATTCTAAAGAACAAATCTGAATTCAAAAAATCACTCGATTACATTTTGACTTGGAATTTTGAAAGAATAATCATCTCACATGGGAAACTTATCAAAAAAAAAAGAAAAAAGAAAAAAGAAATGATGTTTTTGCTGAAGCTTTTAAGTAAATCTAATGTTCCAGTTCACGGCAGAGATCAATTACTTCTTTTATTCGTGGATAAAGTTCATCTAGTGTTTTGGCCTGAGTATAGCAGCTTTTTAACGAAGGCACTGTAGCTACGTAGTATCCGTTCTCATCCTGCTCAATTAAAACGGTTAAAGTACGATGTCTTGTTCTTATTTTACTCATTTTTCTATTCCATGTTCATGTTTTCAAAGCTTTCGATTAGTATAGTACAAGTAAATTTTGGTATCAACAAAACACAGGAAAGGTGGAGAGTTAGGTTGTATCTCTTTCAGCTAATTTCAGATCTAGTGTAAGATAAATTTTCATATTTACACTCCTAGTATATAATACAATTATGTGTATTTGTAAGCTTGAATCATAATGGGAGAAAAGTAATGGCTACAAATAATCCTTTTGATACTATTGCGTCCCTTAAAACCAGTTTCGAAACGGTTAAGTTCTACTCCCTAGAGCGACTTGGAAATGCTTTAAAAGTTGATATTTCACGATTGCCCTTTTCAATTAAAGTTCTTATAGAAAACGTTCTTAGGCACTGTGATGGACATCTAGTAACTGAAGACGATGTTAGCGCGATTTCGCATTGGAATGCTAAAAAATCCGAAGGAAGTGAGATACCATTTTTACCTGCACGTGTTGTACTACAGGATTTTACAGGAGTTCCTTGCGTCGCGGATTTGGCAGCAATGCGTTCTGCTGTGCACAAAATGGGCGGAGACACAAAGCGGATAAATCCCATCGTCCCCGTTGATCTTGTGATTGACCACTCAGTTCAGGTTGACTATTTTGGTTCGCCCTCCGCTTTTGAGGCTAATGTTGAAAGGGAGTTTGAACGTAATCGTGAGCGTTATGGTTTCCTAAGGTGGGCACAGAAGGCGTTTGATAAATTTAGAGTGGTGCCGCCAGGAACAGGCATAGTCCATCAGGTTAATCTCGAATACCTAGCAAAGGTTGTTCAGTCAAGTGGAATGAATGGTGATACCGTTGCATTTCCTGACACCCTAGTCGGGACTGATTCCCATACCACAATGATTAATGGCCTTGGAGTATTAGGTTGGGGTGTTGGGGGAATTGAAGCCGAAGCCTGCATGTTAGGCCAGCCACTTTACATGCTTATCCCGGAGGTTGTTGGTTTCAAACTAACCGGTGAACTGGTGGAAGGTGCTACGGCTACCGACCTTGTGCTTACTGTGACACAGATGTTGAGACAAAAAGGTGTTGTAGAAAAGTTTGTAGAATTCTTTGGCCCTGGTTTGAGCCGTCTAAGCCTTGCAGATCGAGCAACTGTGGCTAATATGTCACCAGAGTATGGGGCAACCATGGGTTTCTTTCCTGTAGATGAAGAAACCCTTAATTACCTTCACGGAACCGGTCGCGATAAAGAACTTGTTGAACTGGTTGAATACTATACAAAGACACAAGGGCTTTTCAGAACTGATGATATGCCAGATCCAATCTATAGTGAGGTTTTAGAGCTAGACATGAGAACAGTTGAACCATGTCTTGCTGGCCCTAGGCGTCCACAGGACAGAGTGCCTCTTAAAGAAATGAAAAGGTCTTTCGTAAGTGTACTAAAGAGTTACCTTACGGAGCAGAAGGAGGGTGTTCAAGGTACAGGTGTTGGGGAAAGGGTTGAGGTAAAGATGAATGGGCATAAAGCGATGCTGACTCATGGATCTGTTGTTATTTCAGCTATTACGAGTTGTACAAACACATCCAACCCCTCGGTTATGATAGGTGCAGGACTCTTGGCAAAAAAGGCAGTCGAACAAGGTCTTGAGGTGAACCCCGCTGTCAAAACAAGCTTAGCGCCAGGATCACGTGTTGTAACAGACTATCTCAAGGAATCAGGGCTAATGCCTTATCTAGAGGCATTGGGGTTTCATCTAGTCGGTTATGGTTGCACGACGTGTATTGGGAATAGTGGGCCACTGCCAGAACCAATAGCTGAGGCTGTGAAAAAAAATGATCTAACCGTCGCTGCTGTTCTAAGTGGGAATAGAAACTTTGAGGGTCGTATTAATCCACTTTCCAAAATGAGCTATCTTGCATCGCCGCCGCTTGTAGTGGCGTATGCGCTAGCTGGTACAGTAAATATTGATATGTTGAATGAACCGTTGGGTGTGAGCCGTAGCGGCAAGCCCGTATATCTTAAGGATATCTGGCCAAGTCAGAATGAGATTCGTAACGCAATTGAAAAAGCTCTGAAACCTGAGCTTTTTAGAGGTCAATATGCACATGTCTTCGAAGGTGATGAGCGATGGAAAAAATTATCTACCCCTGAAGGTAACCTGTATAAGTGGGATGCGGAATCAACCTACATCCAGGAGCCGCCATTCTTTAAAGATCTCTCGCCGGAGCCACAAGCTTTGCAGGACATCAGGGGAGCACGCGTCCTTGCGTTACTTGGAGATTCTGTGACTACCGATCATATTTCACCCGCCGGGGATATACCGGTAGATGGTCCGGCCGGGAAATATCTAATTGATTGTGGTGTAACAAAGAGGGAATTTAACAGCTTTGGTTCACGGCGCGGTAACCATGAGGTTATGATTCGTGGAACCTTTGCAAATATTAGGATTAAGAATTTAATGGTACCAGGCACTGAAGGCGGCTGGACTATTTATATTCCAACGAATGAAAAAATGAGCATCTATGAGGCTTCGATGAAATATAAAACTGAAAGTATTCCGCTCATTGTTATAGCAGGGAAGGAATACGGAAGCGGCAGCTCACGCGACTGGGCGGCAAAGGGTACAATGCTTCTTGGTGTTAAAGCAGTAATCGCTGAGAGTTTTGAAAGGATTCATCGAAGCAACCTTGTAGGAATGGGGGTACTTCCGCTTCAGTTTAAACCCGGTGAGAGCCACGAGACGCTCAATTTGACAGGCTTTGAAGAATATGACATAGAAGGAATTACCAAACAACTTAAACCCCGTAAAGAGGTTACGATTAGGGCACGGAGAACTGATGGCAGTGAAATTAGATTTAAAGCGATATGCCGCCTCGATAGTCTAATTGAAATAGAGTACTATCGTAACAGCGGAATTCTCCAGACGGTGCTTCGTCAAATGCTTAAGGTGAGCTGAAGCAGATATTCTCCAAGAGCAATTCCCATTAATTCCTATACGATGGCTGGAATCATAAAGGGTACTGGACTCAGCATCGAGGAATTTAAAAAAGCTTTTATGATGGTGGGAGAGAAAATCTAGCAAAGCAGATTTGTTTTTCTTTCAAATCCATGTATATTCAATTTCCTAAAAATATATAAGAGAGGAATTACGTCATGTCGTCGTTTACACCGTCAAGCGAAGGTCAAAAAATCAAAATTGATCAAAAAAAGAATGAACTTCAAATTCCAGATAACCCTATCATTCCTTTTATAGAAGGTGATGGAACAGGGCCTGATATATGGCGGGCTTCTCAGCGTGTGTTTGATGCCGCAGTTAAAAAGGCATATAACGGCAACAAGAAGATAGTGTGGTTTGAGGTTCTTGCTGGTGAAAAGGCATACAATAAACTTGGAAACTGGCTCCCTGATGAAACGCTTGAGAATATAAAGGGATATATAGTCGCCATAAAGGGACCTCTTACAACTCCTGTGGGTGGAGGTATTAGGAGTTTAAACGTTAGTCTAAGACAACTTCTTGATCTTTATGCCTGTGTGCGTCCTGTTAGATACATTAAAGGGACCCCTTCTCCTGTAAAAAAACCTGAACTTATGGATGTAGTGATTTTTAGAGAAAACACTGAGGATGTTTATGCTGGGATCGAGTGGAAAAGCGGCTCTCCTGAGGTAAAAAGGCTTTTAAAGTATTTAAAACGGAATTTCAAAGTGAATATTCGCGAAGATTCTGGAATTGGAATTAAACCGATAAGCGCTTTTGGCACAAAGAGGCTTGTTAGAAAAGCTATTAAGTACGCACTTGCAAGAGGTAGAAAGAGCGTAACAATCGTTCACAAGGGAAACATCATGAAGTTTACTGAGGGTGCGTTTAGAGAGTGGGGCTATGAGCTTGCTCGAGAGGAATTTGGTCATGTTACGATTACGGAGGATGAACTCTGGACAAAGTATGATGGCCGGATGCCTGAAGGGAAGCTACTAATTAAAGACAGGATTGCAGATAATATGTTCCAGCAGGTTTTAACAAGACCAGATGAATATGATGTAATTGCAACACCTAACCTGAATGGTGATTATCTCTCCGATGCATGTGCTGCCCAGGTAGGTGGGCTTGGAATGGCTCCAGGTGGAAACATTGGAGATTTCTATGCAGTATTTGAAGCAACACACGGAACAGCGCCAAAATATGCGGGACAGGACAAGGTGAATCCAGGCTCTGTAATACTTTCGGGTGTTATGATGTTTGAGTATCTTGGCTGGCAAGAGGCCGCAGATATGATCATTAAAGCCATGGAGAAAACAGTTTCTGAAAAAAAGGTCACTTACGACCTACATCGTCAGCTTGAAGGCGCTAGACTTCTCAGGTGCTCCGAGTTTGGAGATGCGATTATATCTAATATGGATTCGGTACAAGGTGAGTAGACGATTTATATCATTTCCAGGCCATTTCATATTGGCATCTTTCCCTACATAATGTATGGCTTTTAATACGAAGACAACCCTTGTTATTCATGATATAGAGCTTTGAATATCTCCGCTACACCCTGAATATATTTTCATGCCCTGTATAAGACTTGACACATTGAAGTTGTAGATTATGCTAATCATAGATTTCTATTCGGAGTGAAAATCAAGCATAGGAGTGAGCAATGAGCAGACCAAAAATCTCAGTAATCGGTGCGGGAAACGTAGGTGCTTCTGCTGCCTTAAAATTAGCGGAACTCGAGCTTGGAGATGTTGTTCTTGTAGACATTGTAGAAGGCATGCCTCAAGGAAAGGCGCTTGATTTAATGCAGATGCGTCCTGTATCCGGGCGCGACGTTAATATTATCGGGACAAATGGTTATGACGAGACAGAAGGGTCAGATATTGTAATAGTAACGTCAGGCATTCCCCGTAAACCAGGAATGAGCCGTGATGATCTTCTTTCAACCAATACTAAGATTGTAAAACAGGTTACTGCAGAAGTGGCAAAAAAATCTCCAAACTCAATCTTAATTCTCGTTACAAACCCACTTGATGCAATGGTATACGTAGCATATAAGGTGAGCGAATTCCCAAAGCAAAGAATAATGGGAATGGCTGGAGTTTTGGATTCGGCTAGGTTTAGGACCTTTATCGCAATGGAGCTTGGTGTGTCCGTAGAAAATATACATGCGTTTGTTCTTGGAGGACACGGAGACGATATGGTTCCACTTGCAAGGTGTACTACGGTTGCAGGTGTTCCGATTACGGAGCTTATGTCTAAGGATAGGGTTGATGCTTTAATTCAGAGAACCCGCGATGGTGGCGCTGAAATTGTTAAACTCTTAAAGACGGGAAGTGCATTTTATGCACCTGCTGCTTCAACTGTAGAGATGGTAGAGGCGATACTTAAGGATAAAAAGAAAATCCTCCCTTGTTGTGTTCTCGCAGAAGGTGAATATGGAATTAACGATACTTTTGTTGGTCTTCCTGTTAAGCTTGGAAGAAGTGGGATTGAAGAAATCTTGGAGATAAAGCTCACGCCCGAAGAACGTGAAGCGCTTCACCTTTCGGCAAGCCACGTTAGAGAGCTTTGTAACAGGGTGCATGAACTGGGGGAGCTTTAAGGAATTTGGTTGGTAAAACAAGGTTATCTAGTTAAATGACTTTACAGAGAAGTACAATTCAGTTAATAAATCTTGCTCCATTTATAATCTAAGAATTATAAACATAACTAAAAAATGATTATTGGTTCTCATCAAGGTGGTTCACATAAAGAATGGGTAATTACGAAACTTATAAATATGATGTTGTTGTAGTCGGTGGAGGTGGTGCCGGGCTAAGGGCCGCCATTGCGGTTGCGGAGACAAATCCAGCCCTAAAGGTAGCTCTAGTGAGTAAGGTTTACCCGATGCGCAGTCACACGGTATCGGCTGAGGGAGGAGCCGCCGCAGTAATTAAGGAAAACGACAGCTTCGACGAGCACTGCTCGGACACAATTCTGGGAAGCGACTGGCTTGCCGATCAGGATGCTGTCGAGTTGTTTGTCAAAGAAGCGCCCAGTGAGATGATTCAACTTGAACACTGGGGTTGTCCATGGAGCCGTGAGCCAAACGGCAAGGTAGCCGTACGTCCCTTTGGCGGAATGAAAATCGAGCGCACCTGGTTTGCCGCTGATAAGACAGGCTTTCACATGCTTCATACGCTCTATCAGACCTCCCTTAAGTACGATAACGTCACCCATTTCGACGAGTGGTTTGCGACCAAGGTCCTCGTCGAAAATGGACGCTGTCAGGGGATCACTGCCCTAGAATTGCGCTCTGGTCAAATACGAGTTATTGCCGGTAAGGCCGTTATTATCTGTACAGGAGGTGCAGGACGCGTTTTCCCATTCACGACAAATGGGGCGATTAAGACCGGAGATGGAATGGTCATGGCCTATCGGGCTGGGGTAGCTCTCAAAGACATGGAGTTTGTCCAATACCATCCAACTGGTCTTCCCGGAACAGGAATCCTCATTACCGAGGCAGCTCGCGGAGAAGGGGGCATCTTAGTCAACAAGGATGGTTACCGCTATCTGCAAGACTACGATTTGGGTAAGCCGCTTGAGGTTACAGATTCCCGCCATCCAGTTAAGAAGACAATGGAACTCGGCCCCCGTGATCGCTTAAGCCTAGCCTTCATGAAGGAGGTAGAGAAGGGGCGCACGCTATCAGGGGCATATGGTGAGTACGTTCACCTCGATCTCAGGCATCTCGGTGAAAAAAAGGTTGATAAGAAGATACCGTTTGTGCGGGAGCTCTCAACAAAGTATGCGGGGATTGACCCTGTCTACGAGCCTATTCCCGTTCGGCCAGTCGTCCACTATATGATGGGCGGCGTTGACACTGATATAGACGGGGCAGCTTCGATGCCGGGTCTCTTTGCTGCAGGAGAGGCAGCTTGTGTCTCGATCAACGGAGCAAATCGGCTTGGCTCCAATTCGCTGACTGAGCTTTTGGTCTTCGGGGCAATAGCTGGACGGGCAGCAGCAAGGTTTGCAACTGAACATCCCGAACTTGATCTCACTGCTCTCCAGAAACAGGGAGCCGACGAACAGGAGAGGATCGCAAAGAATTTTATTCGTAAGGATGGAGGCTATGAACGCGTAGCCACTCTTCGGCAGGAGATGACGAGAACCATGGAGTCTGGTGCCGGTATTTACCGCTCTGAGACAAGCCTAAAAGAAACTTGTAATAAGCTGGCTGAACTCAGGGGTCGTTTTTCTAATATCCTTATTGAAGACCGGAGCCTCAGCTTTAATACTGAACTCACCTCAGCCCTGGAGCTTGACCTCATGCTCGATGTTGCTCAGGCGATAGCGCATAGTGCTCTTGCCAGAACTGAGAGTCGCGGCTCGCATCAACGAACCGATTACCCGGATCGCAACGACGAAAAATTTCTCAAGCACTCGCTTGCCTTTCGCACTGATGGCGCGCCCCGGATCGAATACAAGGATGTTATCATTACACGCTGGCCCCCGGCTGAGCGTGTATATGGGAGGTAAATTCCAATCGAATATGTAGAGACGCATTGCAATGCGTCTCTACGTTATTTTTAATCGGAGCAGAAAATGGAAAAGACGATGAAATTGGAGATATTTAGGTATCGTCCGGACCAGGAGGATCAACCGAGGTTTCAAACGTACGAAGTTCCCTTTAGGGAGGACTGGGTAGTTCTTGATGCGATCAACTATATCAAGGATGAAATTGACGGGACGCTTTCCTACCGTTGGTCCTGCCGTATGGGTGTGTGTGGGAGTTGTGGAATGATGGTAAACGGTATTCCGAAGCTCACGTGCGCCACTTTTCTTAAGGACTACTATCCGGACAAGATTCGGGTAGAGCCGCTCACAGGGTTTCCCGTACAGCGAGACCTTGTGATAGTTATGGATGACTTCATCCATAAACTCAGAGAGATAAAGCCGTGGATAATTCGGCGTGAGGGCGAGGAGAAGCCAATTGAGGGGGGGGAATACCTACAGACCCCAGCCGAACTCGAACAGTACAAGCAATACTCGATGTGCATAAATTGCATGCTTTGCTACGCAGCATGTCCTGTATATGCTCTTGACAACACGTTCGTTGGTCCGGCAGCCATTGCGCTCGCACAACGCTATAACATGGATTCCCGAGACCAGGGACGGGACCAGCGTCAGGAAATCATCGCGAGCCACGAAGGCATTTGGGAATGTACCTTCGTCGGCGAGTGCAGCGTAGTCTGTCCTAAGGCTGTAGACCCTGCGGGAGCTATCCAGAGATCAAAAGTATCGAGCACAATTGACTGGTATAAGGAAGTGCTAATACCATGGGGGGGAAAGAAGAGATGAAACCTTATCGCCGACCTGTTCCAAACACGTGGTGGCTTGAGCGGCGCTCCTACTTCCTTTTTATAGTCCGTGAGCTGGCGTCGGTCTTTGTGGCGGCGTATAGTGTCTTTTTGTTGCTGGTCATCTACAAGCTTGGCCAAGGACCTGAGGCTTATGAAGGGATGATTGAACTTCTCAGGTCGCCTGCCCTTATAGTTTTTCACTTAGTCGTCCTTGCGTTCGCAGTTTATCACAGCATTACCTGGTTCAACCTTACTCCGAAGATCCTTGTTCTGTTTGTTGGAGAAGTGCGAGTCCCGCCACTCCTTATCGCCGGAGCTCATTACTTCGCTTGGCTGGTTCTTTCGGCCCTAGTGGCCTGGGTCATATTGAGGGCATAACTATGAGCAAATCAAACGAACCAATCTGGTGGTCTTTGTTTGCGGCGGGAGGTGTTGTTTCTGCGTTCTTCGTCCCAATTCTGATAATTATAATAGGTATCGTCTTACCATTTGGCTTAGTAGGAGACGAACCATTTGTCTACGAGCGGATACACGGTGCCGTTTCTCATCCGGTGACAAAGCTTCTTCTTTTCTTTCTTATTGTGCTTACTTTCTTTATCTGGGCTCATCGCTTTCGCTACACGCTTGTTCACATGGGGCTGCACAAGGCACGGTCTGTCATCTCAGTCTTTTGCTATGGCAGTGCTATAGTCGGCACAATCCTCACAGCTATCATACTCTGGCAGATTTAAAAAAACCCGTAAGTATTTAGCCACGAATTATCACTAATAAGCGGATTTTGGATTATGGAACATAGCGATTTCGGGTTTTGAATTGGAGAGTAAAACATTAGCTACAGAGATCACGAAGAACACAGAGAAAAGATTAAAAAATGAATTTTAGTTCGTAGGGGCGAACGGCCGTTCGCCCTAAAGGTTTGTTTTTTCCCCTTTCTGTGTCCTCTGTGGCTAAACAGTTATCTTAATTAGGAGGAAGAACAACTGTGAATATCCATGAATACCAGGCGAAAGAGTTGCTGGCAAAGTATGTCCCAGCAGGAAAGGTCGCTTTTACACCTGAAGAAGCTTATCAGATAGCTCAGGATCTAAGATGTACAAAACTCGTTGTGAAGGCACAGATTCATGCGGGTGGAAGAGGCAAGGGAGGAGGAATAAAGCTTGCCAATAGCCCTGATGAGGTAAGACGAATCGCTTCGGAGATGCTCGGTATGCGTCTTGTCACTCATCAAACAGGTGCGGAAGGAAAGATTGTTAGAAAGGTACTCATAGAAGAGGCCTCGGATATTGAAAGAGAGCTTTATCTAGGAGTTGTGATTGATAGGTCTACAGAAAGAATCGTTTTAATGGCAAGTCCTGAGGGTGGTGTTGAAATTGAAGAAATTGCTAGGACAAAACCAAAAAAAATCCTTAAGGAATATGTCGATCCTGCCTTAGGGCTTTTACCCTTTCAGTGTAGAAAGATTGCATACTTCTTGGGGCTTAATGGAAAAACCGCAAATAAGGCAGTGAATCTTATTTCAGGTCTATATCAAGCATTCGTAGATAATGACTGCTCACTTGCAGAGATAAATCCACTTGTTGTTACACGTGAAGGTGATGTTCTCGCTCTTGATGTCAAGTTGAACTTTGACGATAATGCACTTTTTCGTCACCCTGAGATCGAAAAGCTCCGTGACCCAGAGGAGGAAGACCCGACGGAACTCGAGGCAAAGAAGTGGGGTCTTAGCTATGTGAAGCTAAATGGAAATATTGGATGCCTTGTAAATGGTGCTGGTCTTGCAATGGCGACGATGGATATTATTAAGTATTACGGAAGCGAACCCGCAAACTTTTTAGATGTTGGAGGTGGAGCTAGCACTGAGCAGGTTACCCAAGCCTTTAAGATGATTCTTCGCGATCAAAATGTGAAAGCTGTGTTTGTGAATATTTTCGGCGGCATCATGAAGTGTGACACTATTGCTACAGGAATTATAACAGCGGCTAAAGAGGTTGGGATAAAAGTACCAATTGTTGTAAGGCTTGAGGGCACTAACGTAGAGCTAGGAAGAAAGATGCTTGCTGAGTCTGGTTTAAATATTACAACAGGAGCCGATATGCGTGAGGCTGCTGCAAAGGCTGTCGCTGCGGCGGGGGGGAAGTTATCTTAGTTCGGTGTTGTTTCTATTAATTTCCTTATTCACTTTAATGTAGCGGCGACCTCCGACCTCCATTCGACACGCTCCAGGACAGGTCGGGTCGCCATAAGGCATTGTAGGCACGAACTTGTTCGTGCCAAAAATAGCACAGACAAGTCTGTGCCTACAATATTCGACAAGGGTAAAAGATGTAGTCACCATAAAGGACATGGGGAAGGCTAAAGCCTTCCACTACATTTGAAGAAAAAAGGTAGCGGAATCCTTATGACATTTGATTTGCTAAACAGGTAACAAGCTAAAAAAGGATAGGTAACGAATCCCTTCGGCCAAGCTCAGGGCATGCTTGCTCGTTGCCGTCCACCAGCAAGACTGGCGGACTACCCTACCTTGGTATTTATTAGCTAATTAAATTTTTCAAAAAACGTTAGGTTTCCATTTGTGGAAGATTTTATTATCTCGTTTAACATCCCTAAAACACATAAATTATTATTAAATAAACCTTGACATTACCCCTTTGATGATTAGCTTTAGGTAATGGAGGTTAACCACGTGAGGGAACTTGCAATTCGTGATCCTTTAAAATTGTTTCTTGGAGAAATTGAGAAATATCCGGTACTTAGCCGAGAAGAGGAATATGAGCTTGCTCTTAAGCATTATGAAGAAGGAGACCTTGAGGCGGCGAGGCAACTCGTTGTTTCAAATCTTAGATTTGTTGTAAAAATAGCCTCTCAATATACATCTTATGGGTTTCCACTACTTGACTTAATACAAGAGGGCACAATCGGCTTAATGAGGGCTATTATGAAATTCAACCCTTACAGGGGTTATAGGCTAATATCCTATGCCGTTTGGTGGATTAAGGCGAGGATTCAAAGCTATATTATGAAATCATGGAGTCTTGTAAAAATTGGAACAACCCAGGCACAGAGAAAGCTTTTTCAAAGCATTGGAAAGGCAAAGAGGGAGCTTAGCATTTCACATGATGAATTGACAAATGAAGATTTAAAAAATATCGCCGATTTTTTTGATGTAAGAGAAAAGGACGTTCTTGGTATGGAGATGAGGATGGCAGGCAGGGATTTTTCCCTTAACATGGCATCAAGCGATGATGAGAGTATTACATACCTTGATTCTATACCTGACTCTAGAGAAAACCAGGAAGATATAATTAACTCGGTTGAAACGAACGAAATGATAGAGGAAAGCATGCAGGACGGTTTTAACAAACTTTCTCAAAAAGAGCGATACATTGTTGAGAAGAGGTATCTTGCTAATCCACCACTTAAGCTCAAGGATCTTGGTAGCGAGCTTGGAATTTCTAAAGAAAGGGTGCGACAGATAGAATCTCAAGCACTAAAAAAGCTTCGTATGGTTGTAGAAAATCGCTTGAACCATGGTTATTCTATTGAAAAGTCTGAAACACAAATCTAGGAGGAGATTATATGGCAAGTAAGAAGATAATAGGAATTGACCTCGGCACTACGAATTCAGTTGTTGCAATAGTAGAGGGCGGTGAACCAAAGGTTCTTATAAACGAGGAGGGTTCAAGGCTTACGCCTTCGGTTGTCGGTTTTACTAAAGATGGTGAGATTCTTGTTGGAGGACCGGCAAAGAGACAAGCTGTAGTAAACCCAGAAAATACGATTTATTCAATTAAAAGGCTTATGGGAAGGCGTTATGAAGAGGCGACTGATGAAGCGAAGCGTCTTCCTTATAAAGTAGTGAAGGCCTCCGTTGGCGATGCATGGGTTGAGGCAATGGGAAAGCAGTATTCTCCTCCTCAGCTCTCAGCATACGTGCTGATGAAACTAAAGAAGGCTGCCGAGACTTACTTGGGAGAGGAAGTATCGGAAGCAGTAATAACTGTTCCTGCTTATTTCAATGATAGCCAGAGACAGGCTACAAAAGATGCGGGAAAGATCGCAGGCTTGAATGTTAGGAGAATCATCAATGAGCCGACAGCAGCAGCGCTTGCATATGGATTTGATAAGAGAAAGGAAGGGACTATTGTGGTTTATGACCTTGGTGGTGGTACATTTGATATCTCTATCTTAGAGGTTGGTGACAATGTAATCGAGGTAAAATCAACAAATGGCAACACCCACTTGGGTGGGGATGATTTTGATAGGCGTGTTATGGATTATCTAATCAGTGAGTTCAAGAAGGAAACTGGAATTGATTTAGGTCGAGATAAAATAGCGCTCCAAAGGCTTCGCGAGGCTTCAGAGAAGGCGAAGTGTGAGCTTTCGTCAACGCTAGAAACAGAGATTAATCTTCCTTTCATCACTGCAGATGCGGCTGGCCCGCGACATTTAATTATGAAACTCACTCGATCAAAGCTTGAGCAGCTCATAGAAGACCTAATAATCGGCACGCTTGATCCCTGTCGTCAAGCCCTTAAGGATGCAGGTTTAAAGTCGAGTGACATAAACGAGATTATTCTTGTTGGAGGATCTATTAGAACCCCGTACGTTCAGAAGGTTGTAAGCGACTTCTTTGGGAAGGAGCCGCATAAGGGGATAAATCCCGATGAGGTAGTTGCTGTAGGGGCTGCGATTCAGGGCGCTGTACTTGGCGGGGAGGTAAGGGATGTTCTTCTGCTTGATGTAACGCCGCTTTCACTGGGGATCGAGACCCTTGGCGGTGTTATGACATCAATAATCGGAAGAAATACCACTATTCCTACAAAAAAGAGTCAGATATTTACCACCGCTGACGATAGTCAGACATCCGTTGAGATTCATGTGCTCCAAGGTGAGCGTCCTATGGCTCGTGATAACAGGACTCTTGCTAGATTTATTCTTGATGGAATTCCACCCGCACCAAGAGGAATACCACAAGTAGAGGTTGGGTTTGATATTGATGCTGATGGCATACTTCATGTAGGCGCTAAGGATCTTGCTACACAGAAGGAGCAGAAAATGAGGGTAGAGGCATCAAGCGGGTTAAGCAAGGAGCAGGTTGAGAAGATGGTAAAGGAAGCAGAGGAGCAGGCTGAAGAGGATAAGAAGCGTCGCGAGTTTGTTGAAAATAGAAATAGACTCGACGACTTGATTTATAGAACAGATAAGAGCTTTAAAGAGCTTAAGGATAAGCTCTCTGAGGGTGATAGAAAGGAGCTAGAGGATGCACTTGAAGAGGGTAGGAAGGTTCTTAAAAGTGAGGATATAAACGAGATCCAAACGGCGATGGAGAGAATTACCAAGGCGTCCCATAAGATAGCAGAGGTTGCCTACAAACAGGCTTCAGGAACGGGGGCAGGAGCAGGAACCGGAACATACGGAGCTGGCGAGGGAACTGAGGGAGGCGAAGCAGGAAAGAAAAAGGGCGGCGATGACGTTATAGATGCTGAGTTTACTGAAAAGTAGATAGTATATTAAAAGCTGTTGTTTGTCACAAGGTAGCTATTGTAACCCCAATTCTATATTAAAACGCAGAACAAAATTTAGAGTCAATTTGTATTGGGCGAACCTTGCGTTCGCCCAATACGGGCAACCGCGAGGGCATTTGTTACAACATAACATAAGGGATCAAAGGCAATTAACGTGGCACCCCAATGTCAATTTGCAAGGATAGGCAGGACTTTCTAGTCCTTCATTGGCAGACGGGGTTAGAAAACCCCGCCTGCCCGATGTCCTTCTGTCCCAGACTTTGCTTAGTCAGCGCCGCTAGGGTTACCCCCCAATGTTTATCGCCGGATTAGATATGCAAAGATCATACGCTTTCCTCTACATGAATTTAAGACCTGAAGGGTAGACGAAACCTTGAGGCTTCCATTGAGTCGCGGCATGGCCTGTCCTGAGCGTGGTCGAAGGGACGCTCCCAACCTGTCATACCCGAATGAAGTTATCGGGTATCTATACTTTTTTGGATTCCCAATAAAGACGTTTGGGAATGACAAAGCAAAATGGGTATCGAAGGGATGGTGTTCCTACCTGTCGCGGCACATTTTTTAGGTAAAGACGCAAAATTTTGCGTCTTTACTAGGAATTTCCGTTTTTCTGAATTCTTGCTTCTTTCTCGTTTCGATGTAAAATTAGATATTTAAACAGGAGGTCTTTAATGAAAGCGGGTATTCATCCAGAGTATAAAGAGGTCGTCGTCACGTGTGCCTGTGGGGCAACATATAAAACCAGGTCAACACGCTCAGGTAACTTCACTGTGGAAATCTGCTCTAACTGCCATCCCTTCTACACGGGAAAGGAAAGAACTGCCGAAGCAAAGGGTAGAGTTGAGAGATTTAGAAGGAGATATGGGGAAAAAGAGGCTTCTTAGGATTTCTCCCTATATATTAATTTCCCAAGATTCGTGAATCGTGATTTGGTGCTCGTGGTTTGTCCGACTGAGCCGTTTGTCCGGAGGCTTCGTCGTGAGCTCAGCCGAACGGCTCAAGACGAAGTCGAATCACGAAACCCGTACCACTATTCACAAACCATGCACTATTCAATAAGTAATAACAGAGCTTTACAAATAAGCTATCATCGCCATATAATATAGAAAAATCATGGAGGTCACCTCATATGAAAGAGTATCCCCGTAGAAATGTAAGAAACGTAGCGATAATAGCTCATCATGGTGCTGGAAAAACCTCGCTTGCCGAAGCGATGCTTTTTCTCAGCGGGGCCACTCAGAAGCTCGGAAAGGTGGACGATGGCTCTTCCATTTTAGATTACGAATTAGAGGAACAAAACAGGAGGATGTCAATCAATTCGCATGTAGCGTTTTATGAGTGGAACGATCATTTTGTGAACCTAGTAGACACTCCGGGATTTGCCAACTTTTTGTTTGAGGCTGAAAGCGCACTCAGGGTTGTAGACGGCGCAATAGTGATTGTAAGTGCTATCACTGGAGTAAAAGCACAGACGCAAAAATTCTGGCAGGTAGCGGCGGATTTAGGTATCCCTAGGGTGCTTTTTATGAACAAGTTGGATAGAGAGAGGGCAAGTTTTGAAAACGGTATTGCTGATATAGAAAAGGATTTAGGGATTCGGCCCGTACCTATTACGATTCCCATTGGAGAAGAAGAGAATTTTAAAGGTGTTGTAGATGTAATAGAAATGAAGGCACATATCTATGGAGAAGGTGGGAAATACTCTAACGAAAGCATCCCAAAGGATTTAGAGAGTCAGGCAAATGTATGGAGAGAAAGATTGGTTGAGTCCGTTGCTGAGATTAATGATGAATTGCTCGAAAAGTATCTAGGGGGGGAAACCTTTGATAACGCATTAATTTACAAGATGCTAAGGGAAGGAGTACTAAACGCAAAAATAACTCCTGTTTATGTTGGCTCTGCTGTAAAGCTAATAGGAGTCAATCTGCTTATGGATGGGGTTTGCCGTAACCTTCCATCTCCAATAGAGAGACCATCAATTAAGGCACAGAATATAAAAGGCGAAGAGGTAGAGAAAGAACCAAAGCTCGAAGAATCAATGTCTGCTTATGTGTTTAAAACTATATCTGATCCTTATGCAGGAAAGATAAGTATTATGAGGATATTTTCTGGCTCGATGAAAGCCGATTCAACCATTTTCAACACTGGAAAAAAGTCGCGTGAGAAGATAGGTCAGTTATTCAGAATAAGTGGGAAAAAGCAATTTCCAGTTAGTCCCGCTCTATTTGGCGACATTGTTACTGTTAATAAACTTAAGGATACTGAGACTGGGGATACCCTTTCCGATGAAGCTAATCCAATAATTATTCCTCATCAAGGCATGCCTCAAGCTGTTATATCATATGCGATTCAACCTAAGACTAGGGCGGATGAAGACAAGCTCATGTCATCACTAAGCAGAATCCGTGAGGAAGACCCAACAGTTCTATCTAGAAGGGATGAGGAAACAAAAGAGTTTCTTCTTTCTGGAACAGGACAGGTTCATGTAGAGATTACTGTAGATAAACTCAAGAATAAGTACGGCGTAAACGTGGAGATGAAAACACCCAAGGTACCATACAAGGAAACAATAAAGATGATGGCAAAGGCTGAGGGAAAATATATAAAGCAGACAGGTGGTAGAGGGCAATATGGAGATGCTTGGCTTCAGGTTGAACCTCTTCAACGAAGCGGAGGATATGAGTTTGTTGATAGGATAGTAGGAGGTGTGATACCAAAGAACTTTATCCCTTCAGTAGAGAAGGGCGTTAAAGAGGCTATGCATAAGGGTATTCTTGCGGGTTATCCAGTAGTAGATGTTAAGGTAACGCTCTTTGATGGAAAATATCACCCTGTGGATTCTTCAGACATAGCGTTTAAGATTGCCGGCTCCATGGGCTTTAAGAAGGCGATGGAGATGGCTCAACCTGTAATTCTTGAACCTATAATGCGCGTCGAATCCATCACACCTGAAGACTGCTTAGGGGATGTGATAGGTGATATAAATGCAAGAAGAGGGAAAGTATCAGGGGTAGAGCCTCAAGCGGGGGGCCATGTCGTAAAGGCCTTGGTTCCCATGGCTGAGATTCTTACTTATGCACCTGAGCTAAGATCCATTACAAGCGGACGTGGTATGTTTTCCATGGAGTTTTCTCATTATGAAGAGGTTCCTAGTCACCTTGCTTCAAAGATTATCGAGGCAGTCTCAAAAGAAAAGGTGGCTGAAGAATGAATATCGTGAGGCGTTAGACGTAAAGCGTGAGGGGTAAGATGATTGTCTAACGCCTCACGACTTACGCCCTGCGATTTATTTGTGTCTTCGTAGCTAAGTGGTTAAGTATAAAAATGATAAAACCCTATAATGGGATTTTTCCTAAGATACATTCAAGTGCATTTATTGCAGATAGCGCCGAGGTGATAGGAGACGTTACAATAGGCGAGGAATCTAGCGTATGGTTTCAGACCGTCATCAGAGGAGATGTGAACTTTATCAAGATTGGAGCTAGAACAAACATTCAAGACAATAGCGTCTTGCATGTCACACATAATACCCATCCGGTTATAATCGGAAATGATGTTACAGCCGGTCACAGAGTTGTAATACATGGATGCACTATAAGTGATTGTGTTCTTATCGGGATAGGCGCAATTGTTCTTGATGGGGCAATCGTGGAAGAGAATTCAATAGTTGGTGCCGGAAGCTTGGTTGCACCGGGCTTTAAAGTTCCATCTGGAACCGTTGTAATGGGTGTTCCGGCAAAGGTAAGAAGGAAGCTAAGTCCTGAAGAGGTGATGCAAATAAAGCAGTCAGCAGCGAATTATATAGAATATTCAAAAAAACATAAGTTGGTTGGCGGTTAGTAATACTATACTTCAAGAACGTTATTATAGATGAAAGAAGATTACGGTGGGTGAGGTTTATGTCATATTTATGGTCGTTTATCCAATTTATTTGCTGTTAATCCCGCTCGTGTAAAATCGATGCCTATTATTTTCCGATGCGTATAGCCTCAATAGATATAGGTACAAATACATTTAGGATACTAGTTTGTGAGCTCAAAGATAAAGAGATAAAAAAGCTTTATATTGAGCGTGTAATCACAAGGCTCGGGGGTGGATTCGCTAAAGAGGGGAAAATAACCGAAGATGCAGCCAGAAGATCGCTCAGGGCCCTAAAAAAATTTGCTAAGATTATCGAACGATACAAGGTAAAGAGGGTGAGGGCTGTAGCTACAAGTGTGGTTAGAGAGTCTCAAAATGGTAGTAAGTTCTTAGAACAAGTTAAAAAAGAAACCGGAATTAAGACAGAGATAATCTCAGGTGAGGAAGAGGCACAGCTTACTGTAAATGGTGTTTTAAGATCTGTTTCTGTTGATACAAAATACAGTGTGATTTTTGATGTTGGTGGAGGAAGCACTGAGTATGTATTTGTAAAAAAGGGTCAGGTTTTAGGTCTTACAAGTACGAATCTCGGAGTTGTACATCTTTCAGAAAGATATTTGAAGACAGGTGTCCCCTCTAGCTCAGATATTAAAAATCTTTCTAAAGAAATAGAAACGGTCTTATCTTTCGAATTATCCTGGATACCAAGTGTTTCCCCTTCCAATCTAACTTTGATTGGAACTGCAGGAACACCAACAACACTCGCTGCGATTCAACTTGGTTTAAAAAAATATGATCCGGGTTTGGTTAATGGATTTATTCTGAAACAGGATATGCTCACCAATATCTTCAAGTCATTAATTAGGATTCCTCCGCGAGATAGGCTTAAGATACCGGGACTGGAAAAGGGTAGGGAGGACGTGATTATACCAGGTGTGTTGATCGTACTTCAAACCATGGATAGATTTTCTAAAGATACTGTCTTGGTCAGCGATGGCGGCCTTCTTGAAGGAGTGGCTTATAGTTTAATTCCATAGACTATTTGCCACAGAGGTCACAGAGAGTTTTTTAATACAAAAACATATCTTTTCTCTGCTTTCTCAGTGTTCTCTGTGGCAAAAGTAGTGGCTGGACTCGAAGCTATGCGTTGACAATTTATGCCATGATTATTATATTTTTCTAAGACTAGTTGACATGAATAGAGAAGAGCTATCGGAAAGAGGAAAAAGAATACTTAATTTAATAGTTAATCATCATATAAAAACTGGTGAGCCTATAGGGTCGAACGCACTTGTTAAAAGTTATGAGCTTCCATGGAGTTCAGCTACTGTAAGAACAACCATGGCTGATCTTATGAATGAAGGTTATTTGTCTCAGCCACATGTGTCTGCAGGCAGAATCCCTAGCGAGAAGGGGTTCAGGTTTTATATTGATTCATTGTTATATCCCCAGATGCTTTCTGAGAAAAAAAGGGGGGTTATAAGAAGACGCTATGAGAGAATAGAAGGCACACTTGATGAAGTTATGCATGAAACTAGTAAAATGCTTTCGGATATTTCTCGGTGTGCTGGTTTGGTAATGCTGCCAAGAGCTAGGTTAATGAATATAAAATCCACTGAATTAATAAAACTGGGAGGTAAAAAGGTTCTTTTCATTATCGTATTTGAGGGTGGATTGACTGAGAAGACACTAATAAGGATGAATAGGGAAGCCCCTGATGACATGCTAAAGATGTTGTCCCGTTATCTTAATGAGCTTGCTATAGGACTTACGCTGGATCAGCTAAGGGTAATAGTGCTCGATAGGCTAAAATCTGAAAAGCGGCTTTATCATGAATTGGTTCTGAATTTTCTTAGGTTTAGTAGGGAAATATATGAACAAAAGATTCAAACCGATATTTATATAAAAGGACAGACTTCTATCCTTGAGAATTCGAAATGGACTCCGCCTGAGCGTCTCAGAAAACTCCTTAAGGCTTTTGAGGAAAAAAGTGTTCTTGTAGATATACTAGACAAAGCTATGAAAGGAGAAGGAACCAGGGTGTTTGTAGGTTCTGAAATCGGGATTATGGAGGGATACAGCCTGGTTACCGCTCCATACGGTGGGGGGAGGAAGCTTGGAACGCTTGGTGTATTGGGTCCAATTCGTATGGATTATTCTAAGATAATTCCACTTGTTGATTATACTGCTAGGGTTCTTAGTGAAATAATCGCCGGGGGAGAGTAAAATGGATAATGACAAAAAGAAGGATGAGACCAAAGAAAATCTTGATGTTAAAGACAGGTCTAATAATGCCAGGAATGAAGAAGAGGATACATTAGAGGAGGAAGCACTGCCTTCAGGGATAAAAGCATTTCAAGATGAGCTTGAAACGAAGAAGAAGGAGTATGATGAACTTTATGATAAATACCTGAGGGCAGCGGCAGACTTTGATAATTATAAAAAGAGGGTAGCTAAAGAGAAGGCTGACATTATGAGCTATGGAAACGAGGATCTAATAAAAGAGCTTCTTCATGTGCTTGATAATTTAGAACGCGCAATAGAACACTCAGAAACTGCAAAAGAAGCTAGACCAATTATAGAAGGTATAAATCTTGTACACAAGCAGTTTCTTGGCTGTCTTGAGAAGTTTGGCGTAAAGCCTATAAATGCTTCTAAAGGCGATAAATTCGATCCGAATATCCATCAGGCTATAGAGTATGAGCAATCTAGCGACATGAAGCCAGATTTGATTATATCCGAGATGCTAAAGGGTTATACCCTAAGTGATAGGCTTTTAAGACCTTCTCTTGTGGTAGTATCGAAGGAAATTGAATTGCCTTCGCCCAATCAAAAGACCTCAGTTGAAACAGGAAATGGCTATGAGATGGGCAATTCAGGTTCAGAAGAGATCTTAGACCTGATTGATGAAAACACTGATAAAAATTAATCATGAAGATAGTGCATGGACCGCATATAGATTGGCGTGCAAAGAACTAGATGAAGCCTATTAGAAGATCGTTCAGTTATCGAAAATTCGAGGTGGTAAAGAAGTCTTAAGACATGGCAATCAGTTTTAGGAGAAGTTATTGATGGCTAAAAGAGATTATTACGATATCTTGGGGGTTAAACGGAACTCATCTCAGGAAGAGATAAAAAAGGCTTATAAGAAGCTTGCTTTTGAATACCATCCTGATAGAAATCCAGGAAATCCTACGGCGGAAGAGAGGTTCAAGGATATTAACGAGGCATATCAGGTTCTAAGCAACCCTGATAAAAGAGCCCAATACGATAGCTTTGGTCATATCTCGGGTGAAGGGTTCTTTTCAGATGTTGATTTCTCAAGGAATTTTAACGACCTTTTTGGAAACCTTTTTGATGAGGTTTTTAATGTTGGTAGAAGGCGTCGTCCTGAAAGAGGCATGGATTTAAAATACAATCTTGAGCTTACATTCGAAGAAGCCGCTTTTGGTGTAGAGAAGGAAATAATTGTCCCGAAAAGGGTGATTTGCTCGGGATGTGGTGGAGGTGGAGCTGCACCTGGGGGGGAAGTAGTATGTGTGATGTGTGCTGGTAGAGGCGAGGTCAGGTACTCAGAAGGGTTTTTTGCAATAAGTAGAACATGTTCAAGCTGCGGTGGTGCGGGAAGAGTAATTAAGATTTCTTGCCATCGTTGTAGAGGAGAAAGGCTTATTACATCTGAGCAAACAATTAAAGTAAAGGTTCCTCCTGGTGTCAGTGAAGGGGCAAGACTAAGAATTCGTGGAGAAGGTGAGGCGGGGTATCTAGGGGGTCCGAGTGGTGACCTCTATGTCGAAATATATGTAAAAGAACACCCATTTTTCAAGCGTGAGGGAAAGGATATCTTTTGTGAAGTTCCAGTAGGTTTTGTTCAAGCTGCTCTCGGCGCAGAGATAGAAATTCCAACACTAGAGGGGAAAACTACAATTAGAATCCCACCAGGGACACAGCCTGGACAATCCTTCAGACTTAAGGGTAAGGGTGTAGCCAGCCTTAATGGAAAAGGAAAGGGTGACCTTTATATAAGGGTACAAGTAGAGGTTCCAGTTAAACTGAATTTAAAACAGAAGCAGCTACTTGAGGAGTTTGCAAGATCGGGTGAAGGTGATGAGAATCCCACAGTCAAAAAGTTTTTTGAAAAATTCCGTGAGTTATTTGGATGATAGTAGGGACACGTTGCAACGTGCCCCTACCTCAGGTTTCTTACACATTCTCATAAAATCAAATACATCTTTTGTATTCTTAGGGATTCCACCCTGTGCTCCTAGATAAGTGCAATTAATTGCAGCGGTAGCTGAAGCGAAATCTAAGGCCTTTTTTATCTCCCAATTTTTGAGCCATCCATAAAGAAGCGCTCCGTGGAATACGTCTCCGGCTCCTGTTGTATCTACGGCGTCAACTTTGTATGCCGGGGTTTTAATAAGTTCATCGTTATAAATTGTAAGTGAGCCTTTAGACCCTAGTGTTACTGTTGTAACCTTTGCCTTAAACTCTTTAAGCTTTTTTATTCCTTTAGTAGGATTATTTTCTCCTGTGTACTCTCTCATAAAGTCTTGGGAAGCTATAAACAAGTCAACTTTACCTTTTAGTTCGTTAATCCCATCAATATAGTTACCTGCATCCATTGAGACCGTAATCCCTAATTTCTTTGCGATGTTGGCAGCCTCGACGTTAGCTTCCATAAACAGTTCGTCAAAGTGAATTGCCCTAGTTTGAGCTATCAGTTCCTTTTTTAGATCTTTTGGTTTAAGTGGAGTAATAGTCCCTTTCGACCAGAAGACCGTTCGCCTACCACTTTTTTTTTCAATTGGAATAATAGAAAGTTGGGTTTTTTTGGATTTTTCTTTGATTAAACCTGAGGTATCTATGCCTTCGTTTTTAAGGTCTTGGATCAAGATTCTTCCAAGATCGTCATCTCCTACTTTCCCTATAATAGCGACTTTTAATCCTAAACGTGCAAGAACCAAAAGCGCAGTCGCTGTAGGTCCTCCGCCTCTAATAGTAACATCCTCAAATTCTACCTTTCCTTCAACGTCGGGGAAATAACGAACTTTCCCGAGGTAGTCAACACAGACCTGACCAATTCCAACTACGTCAAGCCGGCTCATATGTTTTTATTTCGGTACGAATACACACGAATTTTCACGAATGAAGATTTTTTTTAGCAAAAATAAATAATTCGTGCTCATCTGTGTCCATTCGTGGCTAAAATTGCTTTTTGCCGCCAGCAATTGCTGGAATTATTGATACAATGTCACTTTCCTTTAGCTCCGTTTCAACCCCCTTTAGAAATCTTATGTCTTCATTATTAACGTATAGATTTATGAATCTTCTTACATTTCCACTTTCATCACAGAGCCGTTCTTTCACCCCAGGGAACTGTTTTTCAAGCCCTTCTATGAGTTCTCGGATATTCTTAGCGTTTATTGTTACCTCATCTTTATCTCCCGTAAGTCTTCTAAGTGGGGTGGGTATTCTTACAGACGGCATTTCAATTACCTCCTTTTTTTCGGCTGTTTAATCTACTATATAAGTCTTCAAACTCCTCTAGCCTTGCTCCAATGATATGGGGTTTTGATACCTTATCATAAAGAGGCTCCAGGGTTTTAAGCCCGTTTCCAGTAATTGACACAACGATTGATTCATCTCTCGGTATAATATCGTTTTCGATAAGTTTTTTAGTCACTGCCATTGTTACACCACCTGCTGTTTCCGTAAATATCCCCTCGGTCTCTGCAAGAAGCTTCATTCCCTCAACAACCTCTTCATCTGTAACGTCTTCACCACACCCGCCACTTTCTTTCATTACCTTCATTGCGTAGTATCCATCGGCTGGGTTGCCAATAGCAAGGGATTTTGCAATTGTATTTGGTTTTACAGGTTTAAAAATCTCCCAACCGTTTTTTAATGCAGTAGTGATAGGAGAACATCCTGTTGCTTGCGCCCCATATATCTTTGTTTCTGTTCTATCTACCAAACCTAGTTTATCAAATTCCTGTATAGCCTTCCATATTTTTGTGATCAGAGAGCCGCTTGCCATCGGTACTACAATGTGTTTTGGTAAGCGCCATCCAAGTTGCTCCATTATTTCAAAACCAAATGTCTTGGATCCCTCAGCATAATATGGGCGTATATTAATATTAACAAATGCCCAGCCGAATTTTCCTGCAACCTCGCTACATAGACGATTTACATCGTCATAACTACCATTAATCCCTATAAGCTTTGCTCCATAAACAGTAGTTCCAATAATCTTTGATTGTTCTAAGTCATACGGAATGAATAAATAGCTTTCAAGCCTTCCTAATGAAGAAAGCGCTGCAACGGCATTTGCCAAGTTTCCGGTGGAAGCACATGCAACGGTCTTATACCCAAATTCCTTCGCCTTTGAAAGTGCCACTGATACTACCCTATCTTTGAATGAGAGGGTAGGGTAGCATACGGCATCGTTTTTTACATAAATCTCTCTAACACCTAATATCCTTGCCAGGTTATCAGCTTTTAGAAGTGGCGTAAACCCTACGCATTTTCCAATGCTATTTGGCTTATCAAGGGGTAAAAGCTCTGCATAACGCCAGATATCGGAGGACCTGTTTTTTATTACATCCCGAGAAAAAACTCTTTTTATTTCATCATATTCGTATGTTACCTCAAGTGGGCCAAAGCAAAACTCACAGACATGAATAGGTGCCTTTGGATATTCCTTCCCGCACTCTCTGCATCTTAGTCCTTTTACATAACTCATTTCTTTCCTCTTAAAATTAATCTGAAAAGAATTACCCTTACTTTATGGTGTTGTCAAGAAATAACGGCTATTTTGTAGTTGCAAAGGTGGCTATTCCATCAATTTGAACAAATGCATATGGAGGAGTCTGGTCATCAGCGGTTAAACATACCCCTGGATCACGCTTCATATTTTTCATTCAAACTGAGTCCGCACCAGCTGTAAATACCAAATCATCTCCGTCTTTAGGGACTATTTGAAATCCACTTAAATCTTGATTCAGTTTCGTGGTAATATTTACAAAAGAATGAGGTTTTGAATTTCCTGGTTTATTGAATAATGTTTTAGTCCGATATTTAGAAAATGAGGGTGTAGTCATGAAGGCTCTTTGGAAAAAAGTTGTTTTAGCTGAGAGTAAAGACACGATAGTGGTTGAGGGCAACCATTATTTTCCACTGGAGAGTATCAAAAAAGAATATTTCCGTAAAAGTGATACTCATACTACCTGTTCATGGAAAGGGGTAGCTAGTTATTTTGACATTGTGGTCGCTAATGAGGTTAACAGAGATGCTGCATGGTATTACCCTGAACCAATGGAAGCAGCTAAGCAAATAAAGAATTACATTGGATTTTGGAAGGGTGTAGAGGTAGTTAAATAAAGTTAGTTGCTCTTCAATAAATTCCAGTCTCTAGCATCATGGTTAAAAGGAACCCCACAAAGAACATAATTGAAATGAATTTACACGATATGCTTTTTGTACCAATCAATAGCGTTTTCTAGGCGATCGTTACCCCAAAATAACTCAGTGCCTACTACAAAGGTCGGAGCTCCGAAGATTCCGAGGCTTACAGCTTCTTCTGTTTGTTTGCGAAGATACTCCTTGTTTTCTGATGACTCAGCTCGTGCGATAACTTGAGATCCCTCCTGGCCAATAGAAGTTAAGATTTCAGTGATTATTTTAGGATCTGCAATCTCACGATTCTCAGCAAAGTTGGCTCGAAACACCGCCTTAGTGAACTCTGGGCACCATCCCTCAGATGCTGCCATGCATGCGACTCGTGCTGCCAGTAGCCCATTTCTTGGGAAATGAGACGGCTTCTTGAAGGGAATTCCATAATTGTCACATAGACGTTCTATATCGCGCCACATATAGCGGCCCTTTAAAGGGTAGATATTAAAAGGCGAGGTATTCCATCCCTGGCTGCGGAATATCGGGCCTAGAAGAAACGGCTTCCACTCAACCGGTACCCCTGCATCTCTAGCCAAGTGTTCTATCCGCATTACGGAAAGATACGAGTAGGTGCTTGCAAACTCAAACCAGAACTGGATACCTTTCACAGCCATGCTTTTCTCTTATGTACAAAACTAAACGACTCAGTTATATATTGGATTTCTGCCTATCTTCTAATGCTTTCTAAGATAGCAATAAATAAACTTTTGCTTTGTTCCAGAAGGTGTCAAGTGCGCTTCGCTTGCACTTTCAATCAATTCAAATTCATTACCAAACTCATCATGTAGGCTTTTAGGACTGTATCTTACGACATCTAACCCACTGCATTTGGGAGGACCATCAGGAGCGAAAGTAGAAATAATTACATGCCCCCTTGGTTTCAACGACTGCTTCACTGTTTCTACATATCTTTGACGCTCTTCAGCGCTGGTCAAAAAATGAAAGACCGCACGGTCGTGCCAAAGATCATAATAATGGTGTGGAAGGGCAACTTTTGTGATGTCAGCTTCTATCCATGTTACTTCTTCTGCTCGTGAACCTAGCCGTTTTCTTGCGGCATTAATGGCAGCAGTTGAAATATCCAGAACCGTTATGTGTTTGAACCCACTTTCGAGTAGATCGTCAACGAGAGTCGAAGCGCCACCGCCGACATCAATTATTTGAGCAGTCTTTTCAACTCCAGTCCGTTCAATTAATCGTAACGGCGTTTGCAGATGTTCCTGATACCAGCTTACCTGAGTCGAAGCCTTTGTCTTATAGATATTCTCCCAGTGTGATTTGCTATCCACAATATTGTCACCTTTGGCTTTAGAGGTATAAATAGGATTTGAACTCATAACAACATCAAAATTATACGTTGACCAGCACATGTAATCAAAATTACATTTGATTCATGAGTGAGGTTAGAAAAATTTATTACCTTTTATTAATCTTAAAAACCTATATATACCGTTCAATAAAGAAATTGGCATAATACCTTGGCCAGTCAGCTCCAGGTGCCATGAGCGCCCTTTCTTTTTCAACCATCACTAGCAAATACACTAGCTCACTCTTAGTGAACTTGGCATTGAGTAACTTTGCAAGCTTCTCAAATAAATACTCTGCATACCAAAGAGGCCACTCAGGATCTTCCCCATTTGTCTTAATGAAAGCCTTATGATGCTCAGTTCCAGTTTTACGAAAAAAGTCCTCCAACTTTTCTGCGATGTCAATGTCAGTCATAACGTTTTCTCCTTAATTTTATTGCTTTATTTAGGATAATTACATCGTTTGATTCATTTTCAAAAACTATGCTGAGAGTAAGTTATCGACAAGCTTTTTTCTCTAAATCTGCGTAATTAACTTATCGTAGTCAGCATGTGATCCAATCCAAAACCATATCATTACTTCGTCTTCTTGAACACCAATTGCCCGGTAGCCACGGCCTATACGGACAGAATAGATAGGTTTACTTGAATGAATTTGCTTAAAGCGAAGGCTCGGATGATATGGGTTCTTCTTCCATAACTCAAAGGCCACTTTTGCTTGGTGCTGGATATGATCTGGCAATTCCTTGAGTGCCTTACGAAAGCGATCAGTGGTATGCGAGATCATTGCTCATTTGAGCTAAGAGGCTTAGTTTCACCTTTTTGGAATTCGGAAATTGCTTCGTCTGCAAGTGCAGCAAGTTCATCTTGAGATTTGCTGAAAGCTTCAGCCCAACGATGTTCCGAAGCAAGTTCTTCTAAAATGATGGTGCCGATAGCATCCTGCTCACTTTCGGGCAGCTTAGAGACCTCTTCAAATGCTTTCTTTAGAAGCTTTGTCATTGCAAATAGTTTACCTCTCTGTAGAAAAAATATCTAATTATTTATATTAGCATGCTAGTTATTGTTACATCGTTGCAATAGTTGCAAAGGGAGATATAGAATAACTCCAAACTTATACGGCTTTGGGGTTGGGCCTTGGATTGCGAATTGTTGAGTTTAAAAAATGTATATCTTTGCATATTCAACCCGGGTAGCCTAGCTATAGAAATAGAAAAATAATTAAAAAACCATCTATTTCAAGCCTGACCCCATTTTTGCCTTTACTTCTTTATTATTTAATAATGATAGCAAGAATGGTATTGTGTTTTACTTTACACAAAAAATATAAGCTTAGTAAAAAATGCTTGCTCAAAAGTTGAGCCTTTCAAAAAGCATTTATTCGGATTTAAGCCTCAATCCTTTCGGCACAACTACACGTTCCAATAAATCAAACAGTCCTTGCACCAGAAGTGCTAGAACAGCGGCGGGGATAGCGCCTTCTAGAATTAGTCCGACATTATCAAGGCGGATTCCAGTCAGTATAGGTTGGCCGTAGCCGCCTGCGCCGATAAGCGCTCCAAGTGTTGCAGTACCCACATTAATTACCGCGGAGGTTTTAATACCGGCAAGGATTGAGCGTGAAGCCATGGGTAGTTCTACAAGTCTTAGACGTGCACCTGAGGGTAAACCCAATGCCTCTGCTGATTCACGAATTCCTACGGGAATATCTTGAAGTCCTGTATAAGTATTCCTGACAATCGGAAGTAAGCTATAAAGAAATAGGGCTACAATAGCAGGTGCTGAGCCAATTCCAAGTAGTGGAATCATAAACACAAGTATTGCCAACGATGGTATCGTTTGGATTATTCCAACAATTCCTAGGATTGCCTGTCCGATTTTTTCTTTCCTGTGTGACAAAATTCCTAGGGGAATCGAGATGAATATTGCAGCGGCTAGTGATATAGCAACCAGAAAAAGATGCTGCAAGGTGTTATGAACCAATCGGGTTAGAAAAGTTTCTTCTTTAGGCTCCGTGGTGATAGATAGATTTTTTTGGAGGAACTCTGAAGCAACAACACTCTCCGGTATTCCATCAAGCTTCACCTCAGCATTCATATCAATCATAGTTTTTTCTGGAATGCGTCCTTCCAATTTTAAGATGGTTTTTAGCACATCAGGGGCATGCTCCATAAGGTCTAAACGGTAAAGAAGGACTGCGTTGTATTCTGGGAAGTGATGTAAATCGTCATCTAATACCCGTAATTTATAGTAGCGGATCTCGGCATCGGTCGAATATAGATCGATGACGTCTATGCTTCCACTTTCGAGTCCTCGGTAGGCTAGGTCATGGTCTAATCCCCTTACGTTTGTCTGAGGGAGATTATAGGGTCTACGAAGGCTAGGCCAACCATCGCCACGATTCATGAATTCGTTTGTAAATCCAAACCTAAGCTTAGGATGCTTGCGTAGGTCGGATATTTTAGTGATGCCATGTCTTTCTGCAACATCCTCCCTCATACCTATTGCGTAGGTGTTGTTAAATCTTAAAGGACGACTCATTTGAATGTTTTTCTCAGCTAACACCTTTTTGAGTGTTTGTTCATCGCGTATATCTCTATCAGCTAAAATTTCCTGAGTGATAGTGCCAGTATATTCAGGGTATATGTCAATTTCCCCTTTTAATAGCGCACTCCAGAGTACACGGGTTCCACCAAGCCCTTTAAGATGTTTAACATTAGGCTCTTGGGTTCTAGCGAGTTGTGCTACTATTTCTCCAAGAATTACGGATTCGGTGAACGCCTTCGAGCCTACCTTTATTCGGTTACGGGCGGGCCTGCAGTAGTGTTAGCTATGAATAAAAGCGCTAATATTAGCCCCGTTCCGAAAAGTACCATGGATAAGGAACACGTAGGGGCATAGCATGCTATGCCCCTACAATAAGAAATCAATCGACAAGTCATGCTACTATTCTCCTAGAGATTCTAATGGGCTACGCTGTGCATTAATGAAACTTGTAACAAATGGATCGGTAGGTGTGCGAACAAAATCCATTAGTGTTCCTTGCTGAACAATATGTCCATCTCTAATTAGAACAATTGAATCTCCAAAATAACCTGCCTCACCAATATCATGAGTAACCATTACTACGGTTTTGCCAAGTGTATGAAAAACTTCCTTTAGATCGTTCTGAAGCTCAAAACGAATTAGAGGGTCTAGTGCGCCAAGAGGTTCGTCAAGTAAAAGGGTGTCTGGGTCTAATATAAGTGCCCGCATTAAGCTAACGCGTTGTCTTTGCCCTCCGGAGATTTGGACTGGATAGCGATCAAGTGCATCAACGGGAAACTTTGTTAATTCACATAGTTCAACTATACGCTTCCCGATACGATCATTATCCCAACCAAGGTATTTAGCCATTAATGAAACATTTTCTTTTGCGGTGAGGTGTGGGAAAAGGCCACCATCTTGTATTACGTAGCCCATTCTTCGACGAATTGTAAACAAATTAATTGGTGTGAGCATTTCATCTTTCACATAGACGTTACCCTTGTCAGGTTTTATAAGTCCTATAATGAGGCGTATCAGCGTGGACTTACCGCAACCGCTAGGACCGATAACTACCGTCGTCTTATGAGGAAGGATTGTTAAATTAATTGAATCAAGCGCTCTTGTAGAGGCGTATGTTTTAGAGATGTTTTCTAGTTTTATCATGCTACGTAGCATCAAATGTTTATCATGATTTGCAAAGGAAATAAAGTGACTTTAGTGGCTTTTGTCATAACGATTCTGTAATTAGACATGTATCCGGTCACGAGCAAGCCTGCCCTGAGTCAGTCGAAGGGACCCGTGACCTAGCCCAATATTGTACTGTGGTTGATCTTGCAAACTAATGTTAGATAGTACGCTAGTCTTGCTGGCTAGGTTATGTTATGAATGCTGATGGTTTAAATTTTACAAGCCAAAACTCGGAACAGGATTACCACTCCTCTGTTCCTGGTTCTCCCTTGAAGGGTCCCACAATGTCGCTAGTGATCCAGCCACCGTAATAAATTCCCGGTTGAGGTATCACTCTTTCATCATCAACATAGCATGCATCCATTTTTTGAGGGTAGAAAGCAATATGATCTTTGATCGATTCATATCCAGGGGTAGGGTCGGGATAAGTCCATGCGGCGTTAGCAGCTTTTTTGTCGCCAACTATTATAGTGTAATAGGAAGCAACACCCTTCCACTCACACACTGTCTTCTTCCTAGTTCTTATAAGGTTCTCAGTCTTAATATCTTTAGGAGGTATGTAATAAACAGGGGGACCGCTGGTTTCTAATACCCTTTTTGCGTTGCGCGTTTCTGCAATTACCACGTTGTTAAAGATCACCTTGATGAGCTTTGTCGTGTCCTCAATGCGGGGAGGTCGTGGGTAGTCCCAAACAGATTCCTGACCCGGTTCTGGTTGAATACGTTTTGGTTCCATGATAATCTGCCATTTTGCCACAAAGACACTAAGACACGAAGGTTGAATCTTGAATAAAGTAGCCGGAATTCTGACTGCAGAATAAGGGTTATGAGTAGTGTCTTCTTGATTCTGAATATACTTTTATAACTCATATTATTCTTTGTGCCTTTGTGCCTTAGTGGCTGAATTCTTACCGGACTGAAAGATATTGCACGCTGAATTTTCCATCGTCATCAGTCCAAACATGTTTGACTTTAAAGACGTCAGAAACCAGTTGCTCAAAATCTTCAAGTGTGTACTTATAAGAATATTCGGTCAGGATTCTTTCACCCTTTTTGAAGAAGATTTCGTTGTTATTAATATGTACATACTGATTTCTTAAGCTTGTAAGATGCATCTCTATTCTTCCTTCGGAACTATTATAGAAAGCATAGTGTCTCCACTGAGCTAGATCAAAATCGGCATCCAGTTCATGATTGAGCCGCCTAAGTATATTCAGGTTGAATTCGGCAGTAATCCCGTTCTTATCATTGTAGGCAGCCTCTAATACACTTCTTTCCTTTTTAAGATCTACACCGATCAAAAGTCCGCCTGTCTTATCTGCTATTCTTGCAATTAGCTTAAGGAAAGTAGTTGCTTCTTTAGGGGTAAAATTTCCGATTGATGAGCCTGGATAATATATAACCTTATGTGACCATGGGAGGTTTAAGTAAGGTAAATCCAATGGCTGAGTATAGTCTGCGCATACAGGCACAATCTTAAGTTGAGGATAATCTTTTGCAAGTGTAGTTACGGATTTCATTAAGTGCTCGGCGGAAATATCAACTGGTACATATCCAGCGGGTTCTTCAAGATGATCAAGTAATAACCGTATCTTTTTGCTGCTACCACTGCCGAGTTCTATTAAAAGACATTTTTTGCTTAGGCAAGCTGAGATTTCATCAATATATTTGTTCATAATAGTCATCTCGGTACGTGTGAGATAGTATTCTTCCAGTTCGCAAATCTGATCAAATAGCGCCGAGCCTCTTTCGTCATAAAAGAGCTTACAGGGGAGTTGCTTTTGCAGTTTTTGAAGACCTTCTGTCACCTCGGCTAGAAGATTTTCATCTTCGGGTTCAAATTTTTGTAGTGTTAGTAAATTGTTATTCATCGTTCGACTGAGGCTCACGAACGTCTTTAGCGAGCCTTATTCCCATGAATTGCCATCTTGCATTAGGTGGGAAAAAATTACGATATGTTTTTCTAATGTGAGACATTGATGTGGCGCAGGAGCCTCCGCGAAGTACCATTTGATTACTCATGAATTTTCCGTTGTACTCTCCTAATGCGCCCGGTAGGGTTTTAAATCCAGGATAGGGGATGTATGGACTCTGCGTCCATTCCCAAACATCTCCAAACATTTGCAAAAGTCCACTGCTTGAAGAATCTTGATTTAGAGCATGAGGATGAAAGTTGCCACTCTCTACAAAATTCCCTTCCATTGGTAGTTTAGATGTAGCAATTTCCCATTCAGATTCAGAAGGAAGTCTTGCACCTATCCAGCGGGCATAGGCATCTGCCTCGTAATAGCTAACATGGGTGACGGGTTCGTCTAGATCAACTTCACGCATACCTGAAAGTGTAAAATACCACCAATGCCGATCTCTCTTTTCCCAATAAAGTGGAGCTTTCCAATCATTTGCCTCAACGGCATACCACCCGTCGGATAACCAGAGCTCTGGTCTTTCGTAACCGCCATCTTCCATAAATGCAAGATACTCACGATTGGTCAACAAGCGATATGCTAATTTAAAACTATTTAGATACACCTTATGACGAGGGGATTCATTATCGAAGGCAAAACCATTTCCGTCGTGCCCAATCCAATATACCCCTTCAGGGAATTGGACCCATCTCACTCCGGGTATTGTAAAAGGCCTAGGGCTATCGTGTTTAATATGAAGATAGACCGGATGGAGGGGATTAACTGAGAACACATGTTTAATATCTGTAAGTATTAATTCTTGATGCTGCTGCTCATGATTGAGTCCGATTTCGATTACAGGTGCAATTTCCTCCATTTGTGCCAGATCAGCCTTTTCAAGAAATTCCAACATGTGCTGGTCTACATAATGTCTATAGGAATATACCTCTTCTACAGTTGGTCTTGATAAAAGCCCGCGTTCTGGGCGAGAGTGCCTTTTCCCAACCTGAACATAATAAGAGTTAAAAAGGTAGTTATACTGTGGATGTAGTGACCTATAGTGTTTATTTGCTTTATTAAGTATGAATGTTTCAAAGAACCAGCTTGTATGCGCAATGTGCCATTTTGTCGGACTAACATCAGGCATTGATTGAATGACGTAATCCTCTGTGGCAAGTGGTTTGCAAAGGGTCTCAGTGAATTCTCGAACGATTTGATATCGTTCGGCTAAAGAACTGTTAATAGAATTACTTTGATCTTTTTCTTCAACTTTTGTTATGTTTTTTTTCGTATTCATCTTCTTCTCACTTATTTTATATCAAATTTTCCTTGTAAATACAAGTGTACTTCTGTGCATTATCTTTACTTTAATTTCTAACTTCTTTAGGTATTATTTATTGAAGTTTGAAAAATATATAGCTGCTATTATCAATCTATCCTTATGAAAAATAATAGAATCCATGTTGTTCTTTTCATCATAACTTTGGGTACAACTTTTTTAGCCGGGTTTCTTCAAGGTGGGAATGTCACAAGCGGAATTGCATTTTCAGCAGCCCTCATATTTATTCTAGGCGCGCATGAAATGGGGCACTACGTTTACGGGAAAAGGTATGGTGTTGATATTACACCTCCATATTTCATCCCAGCACCGCCGGTTATTTCTCCTATAGGTACATTTGGCGCCTTTATAAAAATTAAGTCTCCCATAGCTACCAAAAGAGCCCTTTTCGACATAGGAATAGCAGGTCCTCTGGTAGGTATTTGTGCGGCAATTCCTGTAATTATAATAGGAATCAAGCTATCGAGTGTTGTTGATCCTTCGAGTCGCGAATTTGAGGGTGGGATGACCCTCGGTTCACCTTTAATTTTCTCTTTTCTTGCGGATAGTTTTTTTGGGAAGGTTCCGGATGGTAAAGACCTTCTTCTACACCCCGTTGCATTCGCAGGATGGATCGGACTCTTTGTCACTGCGCTTAACTTGATTCCAGCAGGACAGTTGGACGGCGGTCACATTATGTATGCCCTTTTTCCAAGAAAATGGCATCGTCGTGCATCTCTTTCTATGATTTTTCTCCTACTCATACTTGGTATTGGCACTCAGCCGATTATACAACTATTACAATCGCTATGGAGAGGAATACCACTCGAATCATATAAAGATATATTTACCTTTGATGGATGGCTCGGATGGGTTATGTGGGCGATGCTACTTTCTATCATGGGGACAAGACACCCGCCTACTATGGATGATAATATTCCGCTTGATGGTAAGAGAAAGCTTTTGGGTGTAATAGCGCTTCTTGTCTTTATCGGCTGCTTTACACCTGTGCCAATAGGTTTACCGAAATCGTAGAAAAGAAGACTCGTTGTAACAGAAGTTCAGCGTTTCTCAAATCAGGGTTAACTTATGAGTGATAAGGTTGGATTAATAACGGGCGGTGCTCGTGGTATTGGACGCGCAATTGCCCTTGCCTTGGCTAACCAAGGTTGGTCTATTGCTATTTGCTATCGAACCAGTGAAAATGAGTCTATAGAAACCATGAATGAAATAGAGCGAAAAGGATCCCGTGGCCTTCGAGTGCGGTGTGACGTATCTGATCCCAAGGCGGCTCAGGCCTTTGTAAAGCAGGTCGAGAATGAGTGGGGACATATTGATGCCTTGATTAACTGTGCGGGGCCATACCACCGTGTTAATCTTCTCGATGAGACAATCGAAGGGTGGCACTCGATGTTTGACAATAATCTCCATCCAGTTTTTTACCTAAGCCGAGCTGTCGTTCCTGGTATGAAGGAGCGTAAATGGGGCAGGATCATAAATTTTAGTATGGCTAATGCAGATCAGCTTGTTGCTCAACCTGAAATTACAGCACACTATATAGCCAAGGCTGGAATACTAATCTTAACGCGTTCACTTGCGCGTGTTCTTGCTCCATATGGAATAACAGTCAATTCTATATCTCCTGGTTTTATCCGTTCAGGGAGCGCGCCGGATGAGGAGCTTGAAAAAATGGCAAAGAGGATCCCCGCTGGTTATGTAGGAAGTATTGAAGATGCTGTAGCAGTCGCATCCTTCCTTCTATCTGAAGAAGCGGGATATGTGAATGGTGCTAATATCCAACTTAGTGGTGCTTGGGGTATATAGTCGGAAGTTTAAAAATAACTTTTAAAAAGTATTTGAAAAATTTCTAGATTAGGGTATAGGTATTTCACTGAGTATTTCTCATCAGCTTACGATAGGTATAAATGATGACCCGTCATTGCAAGTAGAGTATTGAGAGAAGAATCAGGGTATTGGTGCTGGGAAGGTGTTTGCCTTTCTCCCCTTGGATACTTGCCATGACGAATTTTAGTATAGCGACTGTTAGAGGTATATTTGTAAAAAAGGCTTAGCTTGTACTAAATATAAAGACTAGTTTTTTATTTGATCGTTTAAACCGAAACCCAATACACTAAAAGGAGATAGTATTGTGGCTAAAGAAACTTTGACGATTACTGACAATAGGACAGGGAAAACCTACGAGATTCCTATTAACTCTGGGACTATTAGAGCGATGGATCTTCGCCAAATTAAGATCTCAGAAGATGATTTTGGAATTATGAGCTATGATCCAGCGTTGGGTAACACCGCATCCTGCAATAGTAGAATAACTTTCATTGACGGAGAGAAGGGAATTCTTCTCTATCGAGGGTATCCCATAGAGCAACTAGCGGAAAAAAGCAATTATCTTGAAGTAGCTTACCTACTCTTATATGGGGAACTACCTTCTAAATCTCAGTATGATGCATGGGGTCACAATATTACGCATCATACGATTTTTCATGAGAACATAAAAAAGTTTATTGACGGTTTTCGTTACGATGCTCATCCAATGGGTATGCTTCTAAGTACGGTCGGAGCATTGTCTACCTTTTATCCTGAAGCAAAGAATATCTTTGACCCGGATTCGAGAAAGAAGCAATTCCATCGTTTGATTGCAAAAATGCCAACGTTAGCCGCCTTTTCTTATCGCCAAACCGTTGGCTTACCATATGTGTATCCGGATAACGATCTCAGCTACACCGGAAATTTTTTGAATATGATGTTTAAGATGACTGAACTCAAATATAAACCAAATCGAGTTATTGAAAGAGCGATAGATATACTATTTATACTTCATGCTGACCATGAACAGAATTGTAGTACAAACGCGATGCGCAGCGTTGGAAGTTCACTTCCAGATCCTTATTCAGCTACCGCTGCGGCAATTGCTGCACTTTATGGGCCTCTTCATGGTGGGGCAAATGAAGAGGTGCTAAACATGCTATCTGTCATTGGTTCAAAAGATAAAATTCCTGAATTTATAAAAAGGGTCAAAGCTGGTGAAGGTAGGCTAATGGGATTTGGTCATCGCGTTTATAAGGCTTATGACCCAAGAGCTAAAATCATTAAGCAGATCGCTCATGAGGTTTTTGAGGTTACAGGCAAGAATCCGCTACTTGAGATAGCATTGGAACTAGAAAGGATCGCTCTCGAGGACGATTATTTTATTAAGCGTAGGCTGTATCCCAATGTAGATTTTTACTCCGGTTTAATCTACCAAAGTATGGGGCTTCCACTAAGTATATTCACAGTGCTTTTTGCCATACCTCGTACGTCGGGTTGGCTAGCTCAATGGGAAGAGATGCTTTTAGATGAGGAGAGGAGAATAGTTCGTCCAAGACAGATTTACTTAGGTCCTGATAAGCGTGATTACGTATCAATTGAAAATAGGACCTAGAAATGAAAACAAGAACTATTGAAAGTTTGAGATAGCCTTCACTGCTAGCCAAACAACACCTTTTGGATACAGTCCAAGAACTATAACTGCTAAGGTTGAAATACCAATGCTGATTTTCAAATCAATGGGAATAGATATACGGCTAGTTTCTTTTATACCCTCTTCAATATACATCTTACGTGCTATGTTTAGGTAATAGGAAAGGGCTACTACTGTTAAAAGGGCGCCAAGAAATACTATAAAAATATAACCGGCTTCGGCAGCGGCTAAGAATATATAGAGCTTTGCCCAGAAGCCAATCACAAAAGGGATGCCTCCTAGAGAGAGAAGAAACACAAGCATGGCTAGAGATAAGAAAGGTGAACGACGGTAAAGCCTACTATAAGAGTCAAGATCATCACTTCCTGTAGCTCTGTGCACTACTTCTGCGACAAAAAAGGCGCCCATATTGGAAAAAAGATACGCAACAAAGTAAAACACACTCATCTCTAGTCCGAATTTGGAGCCGCTTGCAAGACCAAGAAGTATATATCCGATATGAGCAATTCCTGAATAGGCAAGAAGTCGTTTAATATTTCGCTGTGGCAGGGCTAGAAGGTTCCCAACTATCATGGTTAGAGCTGAAAGCCATATGATGTAAATTGTCCAAGTAGATGCTAAAGGCTCTAGTGCTTCAAAGAAGAACCGAAATAAAATTCCAAATCCTGCAATTTTCGGTGCAACCGAAAGAAAGGCAACAAAAGGTGTTGGCGCACCCTCATATGTATCAGGTACCCAAAATTGAAAAGGGAAAGATGCGATTTTAAACCCGAATCCAGCAAGGAGAATAATAAGGGCCAAGTTGCCTAAGGGATCATTTAACCCGATTAGCGGTTGTTCAGCAAGCCAACTTGTAGTTCCTGTTGCGGCAAAAAAGATTCCGATCCCTAAAAGTAGTAAAGCTGAGGAAACAGTTCCAAACATGAAGATCTTCAAAGCGCCTTCGACACTCCTTGGATTTTCTTTATCAAACCCGGAAAGTACATATAGCGGAATACTCATAAGTTCGAATCCGACTAAGAGAAGGAGTAACTCTCTTGAAGAAACAGTTATCATCATGCCAAGAAGTGAGAAAAGAAGAAGAAGATAGTATTCGCCTTCTCGTCCCTTAAGTTTTTTTTCTGTATGGCTGATAGAGCCTAAAACGGCTAGTCCAGTTGCTATAAGGAAAATCTGTTTCATAGTGACTGCAAAAGAATCGCTCACAAAGGTACCTGAAAAGGCCGTTCCATAAATTGACTTTGACATACTAATTCCTAAAACAATAATTAATAAAAGAAACGATAGATAACCTAAGATCTTCTTTGTCTCTCTTTGGAGAAAAAGGTCTAAAAGGAAGATTACGAATATTCCTATAGTAAGTGCTATTTCTAAAGTGAGCAGTTTAAACATGATCTATGTTTCCTCTAAGCATTCTTACTTTAGAACCCTCTGTAACAAATCTATTACAGAAGCATCCATCAGTTTTAAAAGTGGTTTTGGATAGAGTCCTACTACAATTAGAACCGCTGAAAGAATTATAGGTGCAATCCACTCAACGCCAATTGCGTCCTTAAGACCATTAGGATTTTCCTTATGGTTGATCTCGGGTTCTTTCTCAGTACCGAAAAAGATCCATTTAAGAACCCGAAGCGCATAAACTGCTGTGATAAAAGCACCAAAGACTGCAGGAATCAGCCACCAGGAATGTGAAGATTTCCAGGCTCCTAGAAAAACAAGCAATTCTGCGACAAAACCACTAAGACCAGGAAGCCCTAAGGAAGTGAGAGCGCCTATAGCAAAGAAGGTAGCTATGCCAGGCATACGCTTTGCAAACCCACCCATTTGGAGAATTTCGCGGCTGTGTGCCTTTTCATAAATGAGCCCGACTAGGGCAAAAAGGAGTCCGGTCATAATACCGTGTGAAAACATCTGTAGAACCGATCCATTAAGACCCATTTCGTTAAGCGTTGCGGCGCCGAGCATCACGATTCCCATGTGTGAAACAGATGAATATGCAACTACATACTTTAAATCCCTCTGCCACATCGCTCCAAGGGCTCCATAGACGATATTTATTACAGCAATAGTTCCAATCATAGGGGCAAGTGTTTGTGCTGCATCGGGGAAAAGTCCCATGCCTAAACGTATGATCCCATAGGCACCAAGCTTCATAAGAACTCCTGCATGCATCATTGAAGTAGCAGTGGGTGCTGCTGCATGACCATCAGGAGACCAGGTGTGGATGGGCCAAACACCTGCAAGGCTTCCAAAACCGACATACAAAAGGAGAAAGAGCCAATTTTGAACGGACGAAGGAAGAATGACCCCTTCAAGTGCTATATAGTCAAATGTTTTGAGTCCTGAGAAGCTATAGAGCCCTAGAATTGCAACTAGAATAAAAGCCGAGCCAAAAAGTAGGTAAAGGGTGAGCTTCATAGCTCCATATTCCTTACTCCCAAGGCCCATATCCATAATTGCTCTTGCAAATGGACCCTTTGCTACTATCTTGGTTGAAGAGCCCCATATCCCTATTAATAGATACATAGGAAGAACAGCGAGTTCGTAGAACAAAAAGAACAAGAAAAGGTCAAGAGAAACAAAAACTCCAAAAACACCTGTAACTAAAAGGAGAAGTAAGATATAAAATTCTTTGCTTCTAAAGGGTATAGTCCATGATGCAAAGACCCCAGCAATTAAAATAAAACTGGTAAGTAGAATAAGTACGATGCTTATTCCATCTGCCCCTAAGTGATAACCGATTCCTAGGCTTTGAACAATCGGGATGTATTCGTTAAACTGAAATCCACCAAGCTCAGAATCATAGTATAAAGTTGCAATTATGCTTCCAAGGAACGATATAATTGAAAAACTGAGCGCAGTAAGTCTTATGGGAAGATACCATCTTTCAGGTTGAAGAAGGAGAATTACAGCTCCAATAAACGGGGAAAGTGTAATTAAAGAAAGAATAGGTAAGGTTTCGCTTGTCATGTTTATTATTTTTCTCCTTCAAGATATTGAGAAGGCGCCTGGATGTGATCTTTGGGTTTTACTATCTCCTCGTTTATTCGGTCTTTGACGGGGAATACTCCTAGTGAAAGCCAGATAAGGAGAAGAAGCGCTGCGATTATTCCATAAAGGTAATCCTGGATGCGTCCTGTTTGAATTTCTCTTAGCTGACTGGAAGCCTGTTTGATATACCAAGAAGTAGCGTTTACTATTCCGTCAACAATGTACCTATCAAACCAGCCACAAAGATATGCAAGACCATCAAGAATACCTCGGTAGAACCATTCGTAAATGTCATCAAGCCAGAGTTTCTTCTCTAGGGCTGATGTGATGGGTGAGAGGGCTTCAGCTACATTTGACGGTTTAAAGAGCTTCATTTGGTAAATTGACCATGCTGTCATAATTCCAAGAATCGAGACTGAGAGGGGAAGGTATGCTATATAGGAATGATAAGATTCCGAATCATGTCCCAGGAATTTAAATAAGCTTTCTTTTGGAAATCCAGCAATTAGAGCAAGTAGTCCAAGAATCCACATTGGGAGAGTCATCACCCAAGGAGATTCGTGTGGATGCTGTTTGGCTTCTTTATCTCCCATAAATACGATAAAAAATGTACGGAACATATAAAGGGCGGTGAGAAAGGCGGTAAAAAGAAGGATGAAAAAGTGGATTCTAAATCCTTTAACATGCATCCAGACTAAAATCTCGTCTTTTGAAAAATGACCGGAGAAGGGAAATATTCCAGAAAGAGCTAATGCACCTATAAGAAAGAGTATGGTAGTCTGAGGCATCCTCTTTGAGAGCCTTCCCATTTGCCAAATATTATTAGTACTAATTGCATGGATTATGCTTCCTGCTGCTAAAAATAGAAGGGCTTTAAAGAAGGCATGTGTAAAGAGGTGAAAAAACGCAATTGATTTTGCCCCTGCGCCAGCAACGGCCATCATATACCCAATTTGCGAGACGGTTGAATAAGCCAAAATACGTTTAATATCCTCTTGTATAAGGGCAAGGGCCGCTCCGATTAGGGCTGTAATGGATCCAATCCATATGACAAAGGAAAGTACTTCAGGGGTGAATTGAAAGAGAGGGAAAAGACGAATCACCAGATACACGCCAGCTACCACCATTGTAGCCGCATGAATAAGGGCAGAAACCGGAGTAGGGCCTTCCATTGCATCTGGGAGCCATACGTGGAGCGGAAACTGTGCGCTTTTTCCCATAGCCCCAAAGAAGATAAGTAGCATGCATAGAGAGAGATATGCTGTCGGGAGTTCTGGGGCTTTTACAAATAGCTCAGAAAGAAAAAAGGTCCCTGTAGCACCCCATAGAATTACCATGCCTATTGCAAACCCAACATCTCCAAACCTTGTTACCCAGAAGGCTTTAACAGCAGCGCGTGAGGCCTCTGGTTTATAGTACCAAAATCCAATTAGCAGGTATGAACAAAGGCCTACTAATTCCCAGAAGATATAAATCTGTAGTAGACTTGAAGACGCCACAAAACCTAGCATGGAGAATGCAAAAAGGGAGTGGAATGTATAGTAACGCCCAAGTCCAGAGGGGTTCTCCTCACTCATATAACCAAGTGAATAGACCTGGACAATTAAAGCTACAAGAGAAACTATAAAAAACATAACTATTGAAAAAGGATCAAGAAAGAAACCAAATAGAAATGGAGAAAATAATTTTGCCGGAATCCATTCAAAGATGAGCTCTCCTCCTGGTCTTTTTATGAGGAGAATTAATGAGGCAAGGGTTGAAATAAAAACGGAAAATATGGCAAGTGCTGCGGCATATTTACTTTTTCTTAATGGAGGAATAAGCCCATTTAAAGCAAAAGAGATAAATGGTGGGAGAAGAACCGAGAGTAGAAGAGTCTGTGGATCAAACATCCTTTTTTTAACCTTTCATTAAATTTGTTTCATCTGCATAAACGGTTTTTCTAACCCTCTCTACAAGAAGGAATAGAGCGAGTCCTACGGCTACCTCTGAAACCGTAATAGCGATAGCAAAAAGAGCTATTATCTGTCCTGTAATAACTCCGTATGCCCAGCCAATAGTGACAAGGGCTAAGTTAGATGCATTAAACATGAGTTCAATTCCCATAATTATCGCTACCAAATGGCGTCGGCTTAGAACCCCAAATAGACCTAGAGAGAACATTAAAAATGCTGCCCAGAGTGTGGGGTAAAGACTCATATCTCTTTCTCCTTCCTTTCACGACGGGCAAGAACAAGTGCTCCGATTATTGCAGCCAAGAGAAGTAATGAAAGCACTTCAAATGGCAAAACCCATTCTTGAAAGAGATTCTCAGAGAGGGTTTTAGAAATTCCAAATGTGGATGAAGATGGAGATTTGGCTAAAGACTGAACCTTGGGTGAAGTCCAAGTAAAATAAACCAAGATAAAAAAGACTAAGGAAGAAGCTAGGAGTGCGGGAATTGCTCCGCGATGTGTCTCCTCTAGCTTTTTCATCTCTATCCGTTCTGTTAGCAAAATTACAAAGACTATCAGCGTAATCACTCCACCTGCATAAAGTAGAATCTGTACGCCAGCTAATAGCTCTGCACCAAAAGATATGTAAAAAATAGCCGTAAGGAGAAGAGATAAGGCAAGAAAAATAGCGCTACGAAGTAAGTGTTTTGAGATGACAACAGCGATTGAAGAAGCGACTAAACCAAGACACAAGATAAAGAAGGCTATTGTTTCTGCTTTCATGTAAATAAAACCAACCTTTTATTCTTGTACACTATTCGACAGAACTCCTCAGCAGATTATATGCTTCAAATGCTAGGTCTCTCGTCAGCTAGTTGTCTAAAATTACTTAGTCGCTAGATTGGACTAATGTCGATCAAAACACTTTCACTAACGACTAATTACAGACGGTTTTTTAGGTTCATGAAGTCTCTGTAATTTAAGCCCGGTTGCCCAGGCAGCATGATAGAGCTTTCCATTAGCTTCTAGCTTATCCTTGTCTAAAATTAAATCCTCCCTTCTAGTAGTTGGGGTTTCCATACTGTGAAGCATTACGATGGCATCTGTTGGACAAACCTGAACGCATAGTTCACACTGGATGCAGGCCTGAAGATCTAGGATGAAACTCTTTGCCCATCCTCTACCGCTATGTTTTTCCATCTCTACGGTGATAATCTCTGATGGACATATCTTCTCACATAGCTTGCATCCAATACAGTTTTCCTCTCCAGTTTCTGGATCAATTGTTAGAGCAAAGGTCCCGCCGCGCCACCTCTCAGGCAAGGGTCGCTTGATAAGTGGGTATTGTATGGTTACTGGTTTACGAAGTAGATTCTTTAGCGTAAACCAAAGCGCTAAAAGAGTGGCTTTTACTAATCTAGTGTTACTAACCTTTTTTGCCATCTTATATTCTTAGATTTAATTTACCTGCTTAAACTTACCCACAAACCGGCAACAAGAAGGTTTCCAAGAGTAAGCGGTACTAGAACCTTCCAGTTGAGCATCATCATTTGGTCAATTCTAAGTCTTAAAAAACTCCACCTTATCCAGAGAACAATAAGAAATACAATTAGGGTTTTAAGGGCTATCCAAACACCACCTGATAATAAGGGCCCGAGTGGGCCACCTAAAAAAAGGATACTAACAAGAATGGATACAGCTAGAAGGTGTGCATATTCTCCAAGATAAAAGTAAGCGAACTTCATTCCTGAATATTCTATGTTAAAACCTGCTACAAGCTCTGATTCAGCTTCAGAAAGATCAAACGGAATACGGTTACCCTCTGCAAGTGCCGCAAGAAGAAATGTAATGCCTGAGATTTGACCCACTACAGGAAAGAGAATAAACCAGTATTTCTCCTGGGCTAGAATAATATCTTGAAAATTTAATGAGCCCGCAAGCACCGCGGGGACAAGAAGAGAAAGCAGTAGCGGCACCTCGTAGGCCACAATCTGCGCTGCTGCCCTTAAAGCTGAGAGTAATGCGTATTTATTGTTAGATGCCCATCCTGCAATGAAAACGCCAATTACAATCAAAGACCCGATCGCGCTAAAATAAAGAAGTCCAAGGTCTATGTTTACTAAAACCCAATTAATGGTAAGGGGTAGGAAAGCAAAACCAAGAAGGCTCATTACTACAACCCATATAGGTGCTAGGTTAAAGAGAAATCTATCAGTTTTAGTAGGAGTAATATCTTCTTTTGAAAGTAACTTTAAGGCATCTGCGATTGGCTGAAGCCAGCCGTGAGGACGGCCAACCAAGTATGGACCTATGCGGGACTGAAGCCGTCCGCTAAACTTTCTCTCTACCCAAGTAAGGTATGTAACAACCCCTATAATGGCTCCTAATAATATGGCTCCGTGTGAAACGCTTTCAGCAAAAGTCATCTGTCTACATCTCCAAAGACAGGGTCTAATGAGCCAAGTATAGTGACTGCGTCAGCTACAAGGTGTCCTGGTAGTATATGCGGAATAATGGCGATATTTGAAAATGAAGGGGAGCGCACCTTTACCCTGTAAGGTTTAGAGCTGCCATCAGAGACTAAAAATACTCCGAGCTCGCCACGAGGCGATTCCACAGCCGCGTATGCTTCACCCTTTGGGGTCTTGAAAAGGGATGGGGTTTTTACAGGTTTTCGAGAATGAATTGGGCCCTCAGGTAGTCCTCCTAGGGATTGGCGAACTATGGAAAGGGATTCTTTCATCTCTTTTAGTCTTACAGTATAACGATCGTAAGCGTCTCCTTTGTTACCGACTGGAACTTGAAAATTAAATTCTTGGTAGGCTGAATATGGCTTATTCTTCCTTATATCATAGGCTACTCCTGAGGCCCTAAGAACTGGACCCGATGCTCCAACCTCTTTTGCAAGTTCCTGTGGAACTATTCCAACGTCCTTTGTACGTTCTAGAAAAATAGGGTTATTTTCAAGCATTTCTTTATATTCGCTTATTCGTTTTTCCAGATAATCGAGGGTTTTAAAAACATCACGATCAAAACCGTCATAGACGTCGTACCTTACCCCACCTATTTGATTCATATTTGTATGAAACCGTGTTCCGGTGAGGGTCTCCATTAAATCCATAATCCTTTCCCTTTCACGAAAGCAGTAGAGGAAAAGTGTAGAACCGCCTCCTAAAGACCCGCCTAAATCAAGCCCGAAGGTGCCGAGCCAGACTAAGTGCGATGCAAGCCTTTGAAGTTCTGCTGTTATAACACGAAGGTAGTTTGCACGCCTAGGGACCTCGATTCCTGCGAGTTTTTCTACAGCGAGTACAAAGGCAAGGGAATTTGCTGTAGGAGAAAGATAGTCATCTCGTTCATAAATAGGAGGTAGCATATCGTATTCTAAGGTTTCTGAAAGCTTCTCTACACCGCGATGTAGGTAACCAATGTGGGGAGTAACTTTTACCACCGTTTCTCCTCTCAAATGTAGTTCTAGTCTAAAAACCCCGTGGGTTGAGGGGTGCTGGGGGCCCATGTTTATGGCAAGCTCCCCAAATTCACGCTCAATCACCCTTTCTTCCATGCTTCGTACTCCTCACGGGATGGGCGGTATGGAAGCCTTGGTGTTTCCATCGAATAGTCCTTTCTCAGGGGATGACCTTCCCAATCATCTGGAAGAAGGATGCGTTTAAGATTTGGATGACCAATAAACTCGACCCCAAAGAGGTCATAGACCTCACGCTCATACCAGTCAGCACCCTTATATATTGGGGCTAATGATGGCACCTTAGGATTTGAAGAATCCAAGCTAACTTTCCAGATATTTTCTTCATTCTTCTCGAATGAACGAACTACATACACTAGATCGAGCGTAGTGCTATAATCCACTGCAGTGATATAGCTCAAGTAATCAAAGCCGCTTTCCTTGAGATTATGTGCATGTTGTTTAAGTTGATCTGGCATCAGATAGTTTCCTGTCTTAGGCAAATCTACTAATTTTTTAGGTACTGGTTTTGTGGTTTCACGTTCGATTCTATTAGCTATATTTAGATGTGGTGTTAAATTACCTTCAGAAATGATTTTTTGAAGCTGGATTATGCCATCCATAAAAGCCTCTGGTGTAGGTGGACATCCTGGAACATATACGTCAACAGGAATAACCCAATCAACCCCGGGAACAACACTATAGATATGCCGGTAGTGATCCCCTGAAATAGCGCAGCTCCCTGCTGCAATCACCCACTTTGGGAAAGGCATCTGGTCATAGAGCTTTTTAATGCGCTCTGCCATCTTCACTGTTACGGTTCCCGCAATAATCATTAGATCAGACTGCCTTGGCGATGCACGTGTAACCACTCCAAAGCGGTCAAGGTCAAACCTAGAGGCGAAGGTTGCCATCATTTCAATAGCACAGCAGGCAAGACCAAATGTAAGCGGCCAGAGACTCGATTTTTCAGCCCATGAAAACAGCTTTTTTGTAGAGGTAAGAAACATGTTTGCACCGGGAAGACGAATAAGTTCTCCAAGTGCTTCCAGTCCTAATTTAGGTTTGTTTTCATCTACTGGCGTTCCCACTTTAAGTCCCCCTTTTTAAAGGCATAAAACCACCCAAGAAAGAGAATTGTAAGAAAAATAAGCATCTCTATAAAAGCTAGTAGACCAAGTTTTGACAGGGAAAGGATCCAAGGAAATAGAAAGGCAGCCTCAACGTCGAAAAGGACAAAAATTAGGGCAATTAAATAAAAAGACACAGGAAAGCGAATCCTGGCGTCACCAACTGGGTCTTCTCCGCATTCATAGGTCGCAACCTTCACCGGATTAACATTTGGGTCAATGTACCTAACTAGCTTAGATAAAACTAGTGTTCCAACTGCGAATAAGAGTACTAGGCAAAAGAATATGAGAAGATTAATATATGAAACCAATATGAAACTCCTAATTTATATACAAAACTAGCTTTCTGACTCTATTTATTAAGATAACACACTTCTTCGCATATGCAAAAAGAATGCTTCTTGCTTTACAAACCGCCGATTTGCATGTTAAGAAGGACCTGATAATAATAATCTACAAGCTTTTCAAGCACGGAAAGAAAAATCTCTACGACTTTATATTGCCCTTCTTTGCTTCTTAGAAAATCGCTTCGATCATTTTCTAACCCTATGTCCTTTATATAGTTCTCTACGCTTTCTATAAATGATTTCTCAAGGAGCTTATCTTTGTCCCTAAGCAGTGCCTCAATTATTGCCTCGTCTTGAGTATCAAAATCTTTTCTCTTTGATAGATGTTGCTTTAATAACTCTCTTGTTTCTATCACTGGAAGTTCTGGGTAGTTACTTAGAATCTTCTCAAAGGCGATTAGTAACTCATCAATGTCCATCCTACTCCTTTCCAATACCAATTCGATTTTTTGACGGTGCATAACGAAGACTGTCATTGCGAGAAAGCAAAGCGACGAAGCAATCTCAGAAAGAATTAAGAGATTGTTTCATGGAGTTTACACTGAACGAAGTGAATGTGTTCGCAATGACAACCCTTTTTCAATGCACTAATATTGATAGAATCAGTATAACTTACTAATATACCTAAAATAATCACATGCATCTTTTACACTATGTTCTTTTTTTGAAAACTGGACACAACGAATTTTTTGCCTTATGAATTAAGTAGGGATGGCTTCAAGCTGTGACTCGGATTCGCACCAGGCTTGTCTTAGCACTGAGCTATATCGAAGGGTCGAAGGAATGACGCTCCAATTGCACAAGTTTAAAGTCTATTCAGAACTGTCCAGTTTTCGACCTATTCCTATTGACTACCAGTAATGTCTATATGAAAATTGTTGAGAAAACATCTCAGGAGGTTAGGTGTAGGTAATGGCAACTTCAAAGATCGCTTACGGTGATGAGTTTATTTCTGCAACACTCCCAGAGAGGACTCAGATTCTAAAATCACCGTCTCCTTTTCCGCCTCTGGATAATCCGGGACAAGCCATTCGAGATGCGCTTTATTCTCCGATTGCTCACGAGCCGATCTCTAAGTTGATAGGTCCCAATTCAAGAGTCACTATCGCCTTTGATGATCCTGTCATACCTCAAGTACCTATGAAGAAACCAGATTTTAGAGAAATGGCTATTACAATTCTTCTTGAAGAATTAGAAAAAGCTGGGGTCAAAAGAAGTAATATTAAGCTTATTTGTGCTAATGCACTTCACCGTAAGTTTACAAACGGAGAACTGTCAACGATTTTAGGCTCTAAAATTACATTAGGATTTGGACCCAGCCATCTCTACTGTCATGATGCTGAAGACAAAGATAATCTTGTACTGACTGGCGAAACGGAGCGGGGTTTTGAGGTTGAGGTAAATAAAGCGGTTATGGAGTCAGATCAATTATTTTATGTAAACATTACGAGTCTTCCTTTTCATGGCGGATGGAAATCTATTGTAGTAGGGCTAAGCAGCTATCGCAGCATACGTCAGCACCATAGGCCCTTTCGAGGAGCAAGCGGCAAGTCTGTGATGGATGCTAAGAGATCATCATTTCAAAAGCTAATCTGGGAAATGGGAGCCGTTGTTGAAAAGGAGTTAGCCAAGAATGGAAGATGCATTTTTACAATTGAATCCGTTTTAAACACTGCTCAACCACAAGAACCGATAGCTGTATTTGCGGGGAATATTTCGGATGTGCATGAAAAAACGCTCGAGCTACTCTACAGGCAGCAGGTGATTTCCCTTTCCAAGCAGACTGACGTAGCCATATATGGTATTCCAAACCAGTCTTACTATGCAAACCTTTCTAAAATCAATCCTATATTAGTAAGAAACCAGGCGCTTTCCTATGCATTTGGACTTTACCATAACAGACCCCTTATTCGTGAGGGTGGGATTGCCATCTTTGTAAATCCCTGCTTAGTAGAGTTTAATGAGATGAACCACCCATCCTATGTAGAGTTTTTCAATCGAGTACTTCCAAAAACACAGGACCCCTATGATATATGGGATTTTTATGCCGAGGATTTTGCCCACCGGCCCGAGTATGTACATAAATATCGCTACGCTTATGGATTTCACGGGGTCCATCCGCTTATACTCTGGGGTCAAGGAGCGTTTCCACTACGTCACCTAGGCAGGGTTTTTCTTGCCGGGGCAAAAGACTTCGAGGCTGCAAAAAGGGTAGGTTTTGAGCCTTTTAAAACCTTAGATGAGGCAATTGCTGAAGCGGAATCAAGCCTTGGAAAGGATTGTAGTATAACCTATCACCCCGCCCCGCCGGCCTTTATCACATCTATAGAGGTGTAGAGGACTTGAGAAATAAAGGAAAATTTATTTCAATCTGGAGGCATTCCCCAGGGGATAAGAGGGAGATGAGCCTCTTTGGATTTTCTTCTCTATTTTGGCAATCATCTTTTCTGTCATTTTTTTATCTAGGTACCAATCAGCGTAAACAGAGGGGTTTTTCTCTTCTATAACTTCTTTAAGTATCTTTTTTGCCTCCTCGTATTTCTTCTGTTTCATGAGAGTTTTTGCAAGGTATATTTTCAAGATTGTAAGGTGTGGGTCAAGCCTCATGGCTCTTCTAAGGTATATCTCTGAGATGTGAAGATCACCCCCCAAGAAACTAGGAAGAGAATAATACAAAAGACCGGTCATACCCAAACCATAGATATGGTTTGGATCTAGTTCAAGTATTAGTTCTAACTCTCTTCTTATCTTAGGCAACAAAAAAAGAGACCTTAAAACCCCATGAGTTTCTCCCAACGAACCAAGATTAGCTACATAGAAAAAATGTGCGTCCGGGTTATTCGGCTCAAGTTCAATTGCCTTTTTTGCCACATCCATGCCGTTCTTAAATACCCTTATTTTTTCCTCATCATTTGGAGCCTTCGCATATCCACAGGTGAGCCAGACCCTTGATAGGAAAAGCATAGCCTGTAAATTCTTTTGATCTACCTCTGTAATCTCATCTAGGATTTTTATTGATCTATCCAAATTCATAGAATCCTTATAGTAATCAAAGTAAATCGCCTTCGCCTCTTCGAGCTTGGTATTAATCTCTTCTTTTGTTAAATTGGTGTAATTTCCTATATATTCGTCAGCTATTATCGGAGTTGAAAAAGGAGAGAAGTTAAATGTTAAAAAGGTTAGAAAAATTATATAGTATCTCATTCAATTAAGGTAGGTAAGAACTAAGCCAAAGCTGTTTAACCTTTCAAATTAAGATATTGAATCTCTTCTAAAATTGCAACAGTAAGATTTATAGTTTCTTCAATATCTTTCTTGTAAGCTAAACAACTTGGGGTGTGAAGATAACGAACAGGAACCGACACTGCTGTAACTCTACTTCCTTTGCCAGTAACCTGCAACGCAGTAGCGTTTGTACTACCAGCTTTTTTCACTGTTATTTGATATGGGATTTCACGCTTTTGTGCAAGCTCTATTATAAATTGGCTCAAAGCTCGATCAGCAACAAGGTATTTATCTGTAAATCTTATCTCTGGTCCTTTCCCCACTTTGGCTAGAGTTTTATGTTCTGGAACGCCGGGAAGATCGTTAGAGACTGTGCCCTCGAGGGCAATTACAAAATCTGGTTCATATGCAGGGACAATAACATTTGCTCCTCTAAGTCCTACTTCCTCCTGAACTGTGGCGGAAACATAAAGATCGCAATTTATTCTTGGTTTTCGTTTAAGCGCCTCTAGGATAACAAAGAGACCTACTCTGTCATCTATGGCTTTAGAGATTACGGCGTCTTCAGTTTCTATAAAGGGTGAAAAATATGAAACTACATCGCCAACTTTTACTAAACTTGAAACCTTTTCTGGATCAAGTCCAAGGTCGATAGTACAATCCTCAACCTCTGGCGCTTCCTTTTCATGCTCTTTATTTACAATATGTGGCGGTAGAGCGGCGACCATTCCTACAAGTGGTTTTTTACCCCACACAACTACTCTTTGACCATAAAAAACCCGTGGATCGATGCCCCCTAAAGGGATTACTCTTATAAATCCCCTTTGGTCTATGTGTTTAACCATGAAGCCGACTTCATCCATATGGGCATCTAAAAGAAGCCTTGGACCATCACCTGGAATATGGGCAATAACGTTGCCGAGGGCGTCTATTTTAATTTCTTCCGTATGCTCTTTAAGATTAGAAATTACGATTTCCTTAACAGGCTCTT
>LDXN01000002.1 GCA_001443445.1 Candidatus Dadabacteria bacterium CSP1-2
TAGTGGGAAACCCTTTTGACTTTGGCATTGGTCTCATGCTATGTTTGATACACTACAACTTAGAAAGGAAGGGAAAAAATGAAGGGCAACGAAAAGTTACTGGCAGTGCTGAACCAACTCCTCGCGGATGAGCTCACAGCCATCAATCAATACATGGTGCACTCGGAGATGTGCGACAATTGGGGCTACGATAAGCTCCACAAGGCCATTGAGGGACAAGCAAAGGACGAGATGCACCACGCTGAGTGGCTTATCCAGCGTATCCTCTTTCTAGAGGGCACACCGATTGTCTCAAAGCTCAATCCGATCAAAGTCGGCACAACTGTCCTTGAAATCATTACAGGCGACCAGGAAGCTGAACTTTCAGCCGTGCGTGCCTACAATGATGCCATCGCCCTGGGGCACGAAGTGGGTGACCAGGCTAGTGTTGACCTGTTGACCCGCATTCTCAAGATGGAAGAGGATCATGTGGATTGGGCAGAAATGCAACGTGCGCAGATCGAGCAGATGGGTCTCGAGAATTACCTCACCAATCAAACAAGGGGCGCTACGGATTAACTTCTCCTGCATGAATAGGAAAAGGATGGGTAAATATCCGCGTACTTTAAACCTTTTGCGGCCCAACATTGCAAACACCCGACACAGCTACCGCCTCGTCCCAGCGAAGGCTCATGTAGTTCCGGCAAGTCTTGCCCACGAAGGAGTCTTTGACAACCGCCGCGTGGGCGATCCCGGCCGTTAGAACCTTACAGGCTTCGCAAGCACCGAAAGGAGGGAATTTGAAACATTAGTTGCATCACGCGTATTTCATGCTATAAGGATTAAACGCTTTTCATATTTTTACTATTTAAGTCTTTCTACTGCCTTTTCTATTCTATCAACTCCCTTTTTAATTTCTTCCATTGAGGTTGCATAGGATATTCTAACGTATTTATCAGCTCCAAATTCGATTCCTGGTACAACTGCTACCTTTGCTTCACCCAAAAGGAATTCTGTGAAATCAACGGAATTTCTGATTTCCTTTCCAGTGTATTTCTTTCCAAAGAACGAGGAAATATTTGGAAACACATAAAATGCACCCTGCGGGTTAAAGCATCTAAAGCCCGGAATTTTGTTTAACCTTTCAACTATGTAATTCTTTCTTTTTTCAAACTCCTTAGCCATCCTTTTGACCTCTTCTTGAGACCCCTTTAGTGCTTCCACTGCCGCCCTCTGAGAAATCGAGGTTGGGTTTGATGTAGATTGTCCCTGAAGGTTACTCATGGCCTCGATTATCATTTTATCTCCTGCTGCATAACCGATTCTCCATCCCGTCATAGAATAAGATTTCGAAACGCCGTTTACAAGAAACGTAGATTTTTTTATCTCCTCTCCTAGTTTGACAACTGGGGTATGTGTAAGTCCGTCGTAAATAATCTTTTCATAAATCTCATCTGAGATGATGGAAAGCCCTGCCTTCATCGCGACATCAACTATGTCTCTAAGTTCGTATTCGGTATAAGTAGCCCCAGTAGGGTTTGAAGGGTAGTTAAGTATCAGCGCTTTTGTTTTATTAGTTATAAGTTTTTTAAGCTCATCTGGATCAATCTTAAAATCGTAATCCTCCTTGGTTTCGATAAATACAGGTTTAGCGCCAGCAAGAATCACCTGCTCAGGATAAGAAACCCAGTAGGGAGAGGGTATTATGACTTCGTCCCCCTCTTCAAAAATAGCTTGAGATAAATTGTAAAGCGTATGTTTCGCTCCGCAGGATACAATGATTTCAGACTTTTCATACTTAATTCCGTGATCTTCTTTAATTCTGTGAATGATTGCATTTTTAAGCTCGTCAATGCCTCCTACAGCTGTGTATTTAGTAAACCCTTCTTTAATTGCTCTTATCGCTTCTTCTTTAATATTTTCTGGGGTGTCAAAATCTGGCTCTCCGGCGCCGAATCCAACGACATCAACGCCTTCTGCCTTTAGTGCTTTTGCCTTTGCAGTGATTGCGAGCGTTGCAGATGGTTTTAGCCTCTCTGCGCGAGCGGCGAGTTTCATTCGAGTTGTAACCTCCTATTTTTTAAAAAGTTTCTTTCTGAGTTTTTTCTCTACAATCTCTGGGACCATTTCTTTAGCTGAACCACCAAGGGATATTATTTCCTTGATAAGTGATGAGCTTATATGTGAATGTGGGCTCTCTGTTACCATAAATATTGTCTCAAGCTCAGGATAAAGTGTTTTATTAGACAGCGCCATTTGAAGCTCGTATTCGAAATCCGAGACAGTTCTCATACCACGAAGCACAATGTTTGTCCCTAATTTTTTTGCGTATTCTACGAGTAAACCTTGAAAGTAGTCTACCCTCACTTCGGGACGACCTTTGAAGATCTCTCGTATGATCTTAACTCTCTCATCAAGTGTAAAAATCGTCTTCTTAGACACATTATGTGCGACAGCAACAATTACATTATCAAAAACCTTTACACCACGCTCTATTATATTTAAGTGGCCATTTGTAAAAGGATCGAAGGAGCCGGGATAAATCGCAACCCTTTTCATTCATCACCTCTTCTAAAGAGGCTTAGATGGGTTCCTCCGAAAGGTTTTGTAATTCTTTTGAAGCCCTTTATTGAGTTTTCTATCCGATAATTATGCTCAATTACTATTGTCCCATCCTCTTCGAGAAGCTCAGATAGTTGTGATATAAAATCACCAACTTGTTTTCTTCTGTATAAAATGTATGGTGGATCAATAAATACGAGATCAAACTTTTTTCCGCTTTTCTTGAGCCTTTTGAGTGCACCTTCATAATGGGCGCAGATTAAATTTGCTCTATCAAGAAAACCGCAGAGATGTAAATTTTCTCTAAGTACTCTACAAACCAATGGATTTTTTTCAATAAATGTGACGTGAGCTGCTCCCTGACTCAATGCCTCAATGCCAAGTCCCCCAGAACCTGCAAAAATATCGAGCACTTTAAACCCGCTTATATCACCAAGGGTGTCAAAGATCGTCTTCTTAATCCTGCTTGTAGTTGGTCGAACTGTTCTCCCCTTCGGGACTTTGAGTTTTCTTCCCTTTGCTTCACCTGTTAGCACCTGCAACATCGGTTTGATATACTACCATGCTAACGGGTTTTGGACAAAAATTTGGTGATTCCTAAGTCTTAATCTTTAGCCACAGAGTTCACAGAGGACATAGAGAGATTTCTTTATTTAAAAAGTTCTCTGTGTTCTCTGTGGCTTATTATAATTGTGGGAATTTATTTCGATCCCAATTTCTTATTGAAAAAGCTAAGGGTTTTCTCCCACGAATCCATTGCAGCTTTCGGATTATATGAGGGTTTTTCTTCGTTTGCAAAGGCGTGCCCTGCCCCTGGATAAATGTAGACGCTAACATCTTCTCCAAGTGCTTTCATATCATCTTCAAATGCTCTTACGCTCGATGGTGGGATTCCCCTATCGTCTTCACCGAAAAAACCGATGACGGAAGCCTTGATTCTTCCTAGCTGATCTTTATCGGTAATTAGCCTTCCATAATAAATCACGCATGCCGTAATGTCTGGATTATTTATTGCAAGCGACAACGAATATCCTCCACCCATGCACCAGCCAATAGAGCCAATCTTATCTTTCTTTACATTTGGTAATGTTTTTAGATAAGAAACGGCTGAAAGCAGGTCTCTTACTGCTCTATCCTCAGGCAGCCCTCTTAAAAGCTCATGCGCTTCCTCAGGATCAGTTGTTACCTTTCCTCTATATAAATCAACTGCAAGCGTAACGTATCCTTCTTTTGCTAGCTTTCTCGCTTCGTTTTTTATCTGATCATTAAGTCCCCACCATTCTTGAATCACTATAATTGCTGGAAATGGCCCCTTTCCCTCAGGTGTAACTAGAAATCCTGAAATTGTTTCTCCATCTGACTTGTAGCTGACCATTTTGCCTTCTGGTAAAGCTTCGGGATAAGTTTTAAAAGTAATTACGAGTAACAAAACGGAAGTTAAAATCATAAGGGCAACGAAAGATAAGGCTGTTCTCATTTTTATCACCTCTGCAAGTAATTCAATACTGTAGTAAAAAATATATCTGGATAACTGTAAAATTCCTACTAAAAATTTTAATATATAGATGTAACTGTTTCACATCATGCAAATACCTTTAGCTAAAATTTTTGTGCAGATTTACACACCTTCCACAGTGTGTTATTACACAATAACGCACATCTTCCTTCTTCTGGAATATGATTCAAATTATAACTTCTCGTAAGGCTTTAATAATGATCTAAACTACAAAGTTTAGCCGTTCTGCTGGTATAGAGGTTGCTTATATAGTTTGACTGAGCTTTTACTACATTATAATGGGAACTAAAAATATAATTCTAACTTTTCTTTTAGGCTTAATACTTCTTGCAAGCTATGGGTGTGAGTTTCTTGCAGGAACAGCAGTAGGCGGTGCAGGCGGATATATCTTGAGGGATCAGGGCTACAAAATACGGTCTCCAATCAAGAAAGAAACCAGTGAGTCTAGACGATAGAGGGATCTTTATAAGATTAAATGCGGAACAAAGTTTAAGCTTGTACTATACTGATAAAAATAGTTAACAGAACGGTTAAACATAAGTTGAGATATGTGAAATAATAGCCAGTATTACTTTTTAGAAAACACGTAGGATACGGAATAGAAAAACTCCAACTATGTCTAAGAGAATGAACCAAGAAAGAGAAGCCAATTTGGAAACTCCAACTTGCACTGCGAGTTTCATAAAGGTGTAAGCCATAATTAAGTTGATTCCAACTAAGGAGACAATATTTACCGTCTTTCCTAAATTGGCTGGTAAATCGGTTAGGATAAATAAACCATTTAGGAAAGAAAGAATTAGAAGAAGAACGACTGCCACTGTCATAAATAGAAAACATCTGTAGATAAGCGAGAGAAATCTCTCGGACGAACCTCTTGCGACAAGACCGAGAATTGGCATAACAAAAATAAAGCTAATTCCTGAAGCCAGTGTGAATTTGATTGCTCCTTCTGCACCTGTTAGGTATGGTAAAAGAATTCCAATAGAAAGGCCGTATATTAAAGAACCTATAAGGGCTATTATTATAAAAACAGACATTAATACAGCATGAGATTTTAAAGAGGACCTCTCGGTATATATCTCACATTCCTTTCCTGTGCACGGATTAAAAAGGTAACGGTTTGAAGCAAAGGCATAATAAACCTCTCTTGTAAAAGGAAATAAAAAGGGGAGTCCTAGTAATAATCCAAGCCATTTGAAAAAAGTTGTTTTGAGAATATAAATTATGGCATGAGGGCCCTTTAGGATTAATCCCTTTTTTGTGTAAAGATGAATCTCTCGATCGAACTGAAGATTTGAGGGGAGGGTTAAATTTAGATTCTTTAGGTCTTGGTAAGGGACAAACTTAAAAATCTCTTTGGTATCTAATCGTTTGAGCGCTTGAACACTATTCCTACAAAATACACAACCTCCATCATAAATCAGATAGTTTTGTGATTGATTTTCAGTACTCAATACCGTTCTTGTTGCCACATCAAATATTTAATTTCTCAATTCATCCACCAATGCTACGGCTTCGTTAACCATTTCTCTAAGTAGGTCAAGTCCTCCTTGCCAGAAGTTAGGGTCGGTAATATCTACGCCAACACGGGCTAGGAGTTTCTCCGGTGCATCTGACCCGCCTGATGAAAGAAGCTCAATATAGCGAGGAACAAAAAGATTACGTTCATTTTGGTATTTCTGATAAAGGGCTATGACTAGAAGTTCTCCAAAAGAATATGCATAACAATAGAAAGGTGAATGGATAAAATGAGGTATGTACATCCACCACCATGCGTAGTCCTTTGTTAGTTCAACTGAATCACCAAACATAGGTTTATTAGCTTCTATCCATAGTTCATTTATGCGTGAGCTTGTGAGTTCACCTTCATTTCTTCTAGCATGATGAAGCTTTTCCTCAAATCTGGTTAGCACAACTTGACGAAAGACAGTAGCAAATATGTCCTCTAGTTTGCTGCAAAGAAGCGAAAGACGAGTTTTAGGGTCTTTCTCAGATTCTTTTAGTGTATGGAATACAAGCATCTCGCCGAATACACTTGCAGTCTCTGCTGTAGTTAGCGGCGTATGACATTGAAAATATCCCTGTTTTCTTGAGAGATATTGGTGGATTCCATGACCAAGTTCGTGCGCCAAGGTCATTACATCACGAAGCCTTCCGGTGTAGTTAAGGAATACATATGGATGAACGCTCGGAACAGTACTATGGCTGAATGCACCCCCGCGCTTTCCTGATCTCAATTCAGCATCAATCCAACTATTATCAAAAAACTCTTTTGCTATCTCAGCCATACGGGGTGAAAGGAGTCCGAAGGCTTCCAGAACGATTTTTTTGCTCTCTTTGTAACCAATCGTTTTTCTTTCAGGAAATATTGGTGAGTACCGATCGTAGTCATGAAATTTCTTTAAGCCGAGCAACCTTTTTTTAAGGTTGTAATATTTCTCTACCATGTCAAAGTTCTTTTCACACGAGGTCATCAAGGCGTCCACTGTGGGTTTATCAATCTCGTTATCGAGATGACGTGAGGCCATCGGATCAGTAAAAGAGCGAAGACGATCATTGGATGTGTGGTCTTGAACGAGAATGTTGAAGATGTAGGTAAGGACATGAGCGTTCTCTTTGAGGCCTTTTGTAAGTCCAATTGCCCCAGCTTTCCTTTTATTTCGGTCAGTATCATAGAGAAGGGCAAGTGTTTCAGCTTCGCTAAGATGTTTTATTCTGCCATCGAGTTTAACCTTAAAACGTATATTATTTATAACTTCATCAAAAAGACGCATGAACGCACGGGAGCCCGTGTTCGCCTTTTCATCAAGAATCTTTTCCTCAGGCTCGTTAAGTTTGTGAGGTTTATAACGCCTTTCAGTTTGTAGAAAATGACTGTAGCGTGAGAGAGCTTCGTCTTCTAATAAGTGATTTGCAATTTCATCAGGTAAAGCAATCCATTCAAGTTCAAAGAACATAAGGTGCTTTCTTATCTCGGTTGTCTTTTCTTGAATAGATTGTAAAAAGGCACCGTGCTTTGGGTTGCTTGTGTCGGTGGCGAACATAAGATAGGCATAGGAAATCAATTTGCCTGTTTGTTCGCTAATTGATTCCAGTTCTTTTACAGCTTTGAGGAGAAAGGTCGGGGTAATAGTTTCAGAATTTATTTTGCCTCGGTATTTTTCCTCAAATGATTTTGCTTTTGAAAAAGCATCTTTAAAGTCCTTTTCAATTTGTGGGTCTTCAAGGTTTAAATACAAATCTGATAGATTCCATGTGATTCCCTCTGCACCGCTTAAAGTAGTCTCCGTTGCTTCAGTCATCCCAGTTTCTCCTTAAATTATATCGTTTTCTATAGCGCGAATTTTTAGATTACTAAAAATTAGAGAAGCTAGAACTTCTGCTAGATCTAAAAATGCGTTGTGGAATTATGCTCAATAAAATCCAAAACTTCTTTTGCGTGTCCTGCTGGCCTAACACTTCGATATACCTCAGCTATATTTCCTGAAGGGTCAATGATTATAGTATCTCTTGAGGCAAATCCTCCCGCAACTACTACTTCATATAGTGACATTAGATTATGCCTTTCATCCGGGATTAGAGGTACTTTTAGTTTGTATTTTTCTCTGAAATTACAGTGGCTTTCCTGTGTATCTGTGCTTATACCATAAACGAGGGCATCATTTCTTAAGAATTCTTCATAGAGTTCAGTAAACTGTTTAGCCTCAATCGTGCATCCCGGAGTATCATCTTTAGGATAAAAATAAAGCACTATCCATTTCCCTTTCAAACTACTTAAATCTACGGGTTTACCCTCATGGTCAGTTGCTTTAAATACAGGTGCAATTTCACCTATTTTTAGCTCTGCTTTGGATATAAGAGGAGAGTAATATAGAATAAAAAGTGATAAGCCTAGCAATTTAAATATTTTTCTCATATCTATTTCTCTCGAATTTGCAACTCTTCTAATTTTTGCAATTCCTCTCTTACGACTTTGTTTACCAAAGCGCCATCTGCCTTTCCTTTCATGCGGGGCATAAGTATTTTCATTACTTTTCCTAATTCCCCTTGTGTTTTAGCTCCCACTTCTTGAATCGCTTTTTTTACCTCTTCTCGAATCTCAATTTCTTCCATCTGCTTTGGCATGTAGCTCATGAGAACTTCAAACTCAGATTTCTCTTTATCCACTAAATCCTGTCTTTGTCCTTTTGTATATTCTTCTATTGCCTCTTTTCGCTTTTTGATTTCGCTTGTGATTACCTCAATAATTTCCTCGTCGTCTAAACCGTCACGCTTTTTCTTCTCAATCTCTTTGTTTCTTATTGCGGACTGAAGCATACGAAGAACGGAGAGATCAACTGTTTTTTTCTCCCTGAGTGCGTTCTTTAAATCTGACGATATTTTTTCTTTAAGATTCATGTTTGAAACTAGGCTTTTATTTTATATTTGATGCACACTGTATATTGCCATCTGGCTCACACTGCGAGCCAGATAAAGCAGCATCAAATACTGCCCTAAGAAATTACCACAGAACGTATTTAGAATAAACTCTTCCTTTTTATTTCCATTTGATGCACACTGCGCATCAAATCCTGCAGTAGTTTGCCACATGGGTTTCGGTAGTCTGTCATTTTGAGGAGCCCTTCGACGGAGTATACCCTGAGAGAAGCCGAAGTGCTCGCGATGACAAAGAAGGGTGTCATTGCGAGGAACCCTGAGCGAAGTCGAAGGGGACGAAGCAATCTAAAAAGAGAGATTGCTTCACTTCGTTCGCAATGACAAAAAGAGGGGCGCTACGCTTCGGCTCAGAATGACAATCTCTCATTTTCATTGTACTGACCAGTTAGCTTGCCAGCTATTTATTAAGATGTAAAAATTCAGGTAATTTCATAACTAAAATAAAATCAATAGGGAGGTCTATTACGGTGTTTACAAAAGAACTCTGGAAAGGAATAAACCCGATTTATAAATCCATACTTGTTCATCCATTCATAAAAGGACTCACCGATGGCTCACTCAGAAAAGAAAGCTTCAAATTTTACGTCGTCCAGGATGCTCTATATCTCGTAGAGTTTGCAAGAGCACTTAGTATTGCTGCTGCAAAGGCTCCGAAAGACGATTGGATAATCATGTTTAATGAACATTCTGCCGGAGCCTTAAGGGTTGAACGTGCTCTCCATGACAGTTTCTTTAGAGATTTTGGCATGAAAAAGAAGAATGTAATCAACACCCCTCTTGCCCCTACGAATCTTGCCTACACAAGCTATCTTCTTTCTGTGGCATATTCTTCCCCCTTTCACGAAGTTGTCGGTGTCCTTCTTCCCTGCTATTGGATTTACTGGGAAGTAGGGAAAGCACTTATTTCTAAAGGTTCGATAAATCCACTTTATCAGAGATGGATTGATACCTATGGAGGTGAAGAGTTCGCTGGGATTGTGAAAGCTGTTTTAAATCTCACCGATCAAATTTCGAAGAACATGGGGAAGAAAGAAAAAGAGGCAATGAAAAAACATTTCATTATTACAAGCCGCTACGAGTGGATGTTCTGGGATATGGGATTTAGGTGTGAGAGTTGGGCCGTGGGGTAGGAAATTACAGCTATTAGTCTTTTTAGTCATTGTTCGTTAGACGGTAGGCAGAAGACAATAGTAGGAGTTGCTTCTAGCTGCGACTCGGTCGCGCCAGGGATGGCGCTCCTACGATGAACCCGATATTAATATTATTTTATTGGTGTAAATTAGTGTTAATTAGTGGCTAAGTAGTTATTTTTGATATTTAGATACTTGATAAATTCCAGCTAATATCAGTATGCCCCCAACAATAATCCCGATGTCTAATCTCTTTCCCAATTGAAGCCAATCGAAAAAGAGCCCTAACACCGGTACTAGCATTACTGACACAGTGACAGTGGATGTATCAAGCTTCTTTAAAAGATAAAACCAGATTGTAAAGTCTATAGTTGAAGCAACTACGCCTGTAAATAGGATAATACTTGTAGATACCCATGTCCATTTTACATGCTCTAACCCTTCTGTTGGGAGCGCTAGCAAAGCAAGTCCGGCGGTTCCTATAAGTAACTGTATTCCGTTTACTAGATATGTGTCTTCATTCATCATAGTTTTTTTGACCCATATATTTGAGATAGCCCATGAAACCGATCCAATAAGAATTAAAAACTCACCAAAGAGAATCTCAGCATCCTGATTTACTATTGCATCCCATCCAAGGACAAAAAGGATTCCTAAAAAACCGCTAAGAACTCCTAACCACCTTGGAGCACTCAGCTTTTCTTTAAGATAAAAGTGTCCAAGAAGACAAGTCCAAATAGACATCGTGTAAAGAAGGACCGCTGTTTTTCCAGCAGTTACAAATTTCATTCCATATAGCATAAAGCCAAACATACCAGTGGTTTGAAACAATCCTACAATGATATAATTCAACCATTTCTCACCCTTTGGGAAAGAAAAACCTTTCATATACAAAAAAGGAATCATAGCCAAACCGCCGACTCCGCAACGGTAAGCTGCAAATGTCAAGGGTTCCATATACTGTAAACCGATTTTCATCAATACCCATGAGTAACCCCAAGTGAGAACTACGAAAAGCAACAAAAAGATGTTTAGTGCCACTTCGAGAAAACTCCTTTAATTAGATTCATCAGAATCCGCATTACAGCTTGACTTCATACTTTTAACAGACGGGGGGTCTTAAAAGCTAGAATCTAATATCTACCGAATACCTGTAGTGCCCGTTTCCCAAACGGGCTTTAATCTTTTTGCTTGGCACGTTCAGGGAACGTACCCTACAGTTCTTAATCATCCAAATTTCCACCAATTTATGGTAATGGATCAACCATATAGAATTAAGTTTTGTTATTCTTTTACTTACTTTTCTTTTACAAACTTAGTATGTCGTCCAGCCACCGTCTATAACTAGGCTAGATCCTGTAACATATCTTGACTCATCACTTGCTAGATAAAGAACCCCATAAGCTATATCAATAGGTTCTCCCCTCTTTCCCATGGGAACGATTTGAGCGGCCATTACATCTAGTTGTTTCTGAGCATCCGGGGGATTGCCGATAAAGTCCTCATTCATCTTCGTTTTAATAAAGCCAGGACAGATTGTATTTACCCGAATCCCTTCATTTACATGGTCTAATGCAAGACTTCTAGTAAACTGCATTACCGCTCCTTTTGACGTGCAATACGCAACAGTGTTCGGACAACCGATAAATCCAGCAACGGAAGAGTTATTAATGATAGAACCACCACCATTTTTTATCATAAGAGGAACCACATATTTACACATAAGAAACAAACCTTTTACATTGATGTCTATTGTCTTATCCCACGACTCAAGAGTGGTTGTTGTTACGGTTCCTGACTCGAGGACGCCTGCGTTATTAAACAGTATGTCAATCTTCTTAAATTTTTTAACAAAATCTTGTACTGTTTTTTTTACATCTACTTCCCTAGACACATCTCCGGGAAGAGCAATAATTTCACCACTCCCCTTAGCTTCCTTTATCACTTGATCCAGCTTTTCTTTTGTCCTTCCTGTGATCCCTACCTTAGCTCCTTCTTTGCAGAAAAGTAGAGCCGTAGCTTTTCCAATACCTTCTCCTCCTCCAGTGATTAGTGCTGTTTTTCCTTTGAGTCTCATTACTTTTTGCCTCCTTATATGATCTCGTACTCATAATGGGTATTATGCTAATTGATAACTCAACATCAAATTTGTTGACAGGAAGTTATCCAATTTTCGGAATAATCAATATGTTTAATATTCTTTTTTCCTACTCCTTTATCTTCACACCTTTTGCCTCTAAAATAGTTCCTTTTGCACGTTCAAGTCGCGCAAGGGCAATGTTATAATTCACAATTGCTTGTATCTGTGCAAATCTTGCATCTACAAGGTCCCTCTGAGCATCTAAGACGTTTCTTGTTGTTCCAATGCCAACGTTTAGTCTTTCTTGCTCATTTCTTAGTACCTCCTCAGCAAGCTCTACTGCAACTTTTGTGGCGTTTATACCCTTGATACTATTTTCTATCGCTCTTATAGCATTACTTACATCCAATTCAACGTCATCCCCAACCTTTTTAAAAGTTATAACGCTCCTATCGAGATCAGCTGAGGCTTTTACATAGTTTCCTTTGGCAGTCCAGTTAAAAATGGGAAAGCTTAGGATACCTAGAACCGCAAACGTCGGGAAGTCTGTCTCAGCCAGCTGTCTAAATGCATCTGAAGCTTCATCAAACTGGGGGGGGATTGGCTCAGGCTCATCTCCGAAGCTTAGGCGATCCGGATTCGCACTTCCACCCAAACCCTGAAGCTGAACCGATGCCTGAACAGACAAGCTAGGAAGCCTCTGGTTTGAATAAAACTTCTTCAAGGTTTCCTTACTTTCTATATCGAGCTTTGCCTGAGCTACCTCTGGTCTTTTTTCTAACGCCTCGTTAAATGTTTGGCTTTCATCGTATGTTTTAACAACTGTTGTTGGCTCATCAGTGGCGTCAATTTTTTGGGTAATGGATATTGCAAGAATATTCTTAAGGTTATCTTCTGCTGCTTTAAGTGCATTATCAGCTACTATTACACCCACCTCATTTCTGGCAACCTCTGATTTTGCCTCTGTAACTGCGACAGGAGGAAGCACACCAACCTCCACCTGAATCTCATTCCGTCTTTGCAGATCTTTTGAAAGATCGAGTATAGTGTTTGCCAACTCTAGATTCTTTTTCGCTGCAACAAGATTCCAATAAGCTGTTTCTACATTCAAAAAAACATCAGAAATCGTCGTTTCAAGCTCTTTTACACTAATTTCACTTGATATCTTTGCTACAGTTATAGGAGTTAGATTAACATCAAGCCCAAAGCCCTGAAGAAGATTCTGACCAATTGTAAAGCCAAGGTTTGTAGTCCAGCTAGGGGTTAAATCAACGATATCGGAGTCTGTTGTAGTTCTTGCTACGGAGAAATTAAAAAGGTTGTAAAAGGTACCGGTTGGCAGGTTTCCTGTTACACCGCTTTCAGCTAGAAATTCACCTTCGTTGATAGTACCACTAGGGATAAAGGTGCTTGCCGTGGGAAATTCGCCATCTGTATAGGAAGAACTAAGCCCTATTTGTGGGTCGAATATACCCTTCTGTGTCTCTATATCTCCAACTGAAATTTCTACAGTTTTTTTCACTATTTGTATATCTCTATTATTTTCAAGAGCAATTCTTATCGCATCTTGAAGAGAAAGATTAATGGTATCCTGAGTACCAATCAAAGACAGAAGTACTAAAAATATGCTTATTTTCATTATGAATCCCCCGGTAGAAATAAAATTTGTCTATGAATATCCTTGTAAGTTGTTATTTTGATTTCCAATTATAAGGTTAATTTTTATGCTGCATCAAGTTTAATTCACGTATAAGATTGCTTTAATTTTTACATAACCCTTTAACTTTCTGAAACTAAAAAATTAATTAAAAAGTCTCCATAATGTTACCTAATATTTCGATTGAAGGTTCTTGGAGAAACTCGTTAAAAGCTAATGTTGTTAAACATATATTTAGTAATACACGCATTGACCTTTACTTTTCTAGTCATGCAAACATGGGTGCACAATATTAAAAACAATTTAAGATATATAAAATCTTTGAATTATTTCTCTGGTTTTTCCTCCTCCGTCTTTGACATAAAATACAGAAGAAGGTAGAGTAAGTAAGTAATTACTTTATATTATAAGGCGATCAATAAATGTCAAGTGAACAGATTAAAATCAGTACTCGAGACAAGATTCTTGAGTCTGCAATTAGGCTTTTTGCTGAAAAGGGGTTCAGCGGTACTACTACAAGGGAGATTGCTGAAAAAGCAGGTGTAAACGAAGCATTGATTTTCCGTTATTTTTCTACAAAAAGGGATCTCTATAGTGCGATAATAGAGAGAAAGATTTCAGAAGAGCCGGGATTTGAATATCCGCTTGAGGCTTTTAAGGAGACTAGAGATGACTGGTTGATATTTAGGTCTATAGCTATAAGGATGTTTGATTGTGTAGAAAAGGACCCGAGCTTCATCAGGTTACTTCATTTCAGCGCTCTCGAAGGACACGAGTTATCAGATATGTTCTTTGATACCTATGTGCAATATCAAAGAATGCTGCTTTCTGATTACATTGAGAGGCGAATATCCGAAGGAGCATTTAAAAATGTGAATCCAGTTCTTGCAGCGCGGGCTTTTATAGGGATGGTTATAAATTACATACTAGTGCAAGAAATCTTTGGTGAGAAGAAAAGAAGAAAGATTAAAAGGGAAGAGGTAGCGGATACTTTCGTTAAAATCTTTCTAGAGGGGATAAAAAATAATTGATTTATTAACAAAGTATTTAGTTATAGAGAGAAATGTAGGGCTTGTTCCCCGAACGAGCTTTTAGGGTTACGGTTCCCTAAAATCCTCCCTCTTGGTCGCTACCTCAGATCCCGATGAAGGCATCGGCCCACACTTTGGGAGGATAGAATGCAGGCTGATACTTTTGATTTTTAGATGTCCCGTGGCTCCGCCACGGGGAGTTTCACTTGTTTGGTTAAAATCCTATTCATATTTTTTTGAGTTGTTGCGAAATCCCCCGCGTTGCTCCTTATCTTGATAAGTAGGATGATTTACAAATGGCCTAACTTATCGGCGTGTAATTAGCACCAACCTAAGTAGAATATATATTATCGGAATAGTTGATTTCCTAAAAGAATATAATATAAGGAATATCTTGTGAAATTTTCTGAGAAAAGCGCCATAGTTGATTTAGCTATAGACGTTGACGAAGAAGTGAGAGAGCCGGTTTACTCATTTCTTGAGGCTCTTGAGTTTATTGAAATGCTCTATCATCTACAAAACGCCGGAGAGGGCCTCTCGGAGTTAGAGGATGCTATTTTCCAAAAAATTGTAGAGACCCTAAGAAGAGGAACATCTTATGTATCTGGTGAAGAGAAGCTTGATCTTAGTAGAAAAGTAGACTCGATATCAAGAGGGATATACGATTTATGTTCTCTAACCCTAAAACATAAAGGAGATGACTATATTGACTTAATTATAGGGAAGATTCTCTCCTGGGATAAAAATAACCGTAGCTGCTACTCAGGAGCGGTTGGACTTATTAATAAATCATTTGACAATTTGATTGAGAGTTATGATAAAAAATTGGACTTTTTCCTGGAACAGCTTCCTGTCTCCGAACAGTATAAAGGTTTTTCCATTAAGAAAGGTGCACCTCTTATGAGATGTATTGATGTATTTTCACTTGCGGGAGAACTAAATATTCGACATAAACCTATCTGTGTGTTTTTTTCAGGTGGTGCTTCTCAAAACCTTTCCACTCTCTCAATGATGACTGTGTTTATCAATATGTATGTTTATAGGTTTAAACTCATCTCAAAGGAGATTGCAAGAAAATACCTTGAGGATTATTCAATTATAAAAGATCTTGACGATAGCACCGTTGCTAAGCTTTTACTCATATGGCTTCGAGGTCATGACCTAGGACATTTCTACGGGCTAGATTCTCTTGGAAAAAAGATGTCTGAGCTGGATAAGGCTTATTTGATCCTGCATGAGCTTAAATCTGATTTGATAGCACTTTATAATATGAGATACCTTGCTGATGATCTACTAAAAGATGATCTACTCATTAAAGCATACATTTTTGCAATTGCAGAGATGTTTAGATATATAAGGCGGGGTAGATTCTACAATTACCCCGATACCGCTTCTGCATTTCTCGCATACTGCTATTTTAGAGAAAGCGGATCAATTAGGTGTGATTCCAAAGGGAAAAAATTCACAGTAGATTTCGGCAAATTAGAAACTGATCTTAAAAAACTGACTGAAAAACTCCTTACGATATTTGCTGAAGGTGATGTAACTGAAGGATTGAAACTCTTAAATCGCTGGGGGGACATTAAGGAACTCGGACAGCACGGTTTCCCTAGTGAACTTAAAGTTCTAGGGGATCCTGATATACCTCATTATATTGATTTTAATTTTGTGACTAGAGATAGGATGCTCTCAGGCCTGGAACGTAGATAACTTGCGCGTAATCTGATCTCTATGCTGGCTATTTCACTAAATAAATGGATGACACTACTTTTTTTCTCACCGCCTCTCAAATAAGAAAATGAATAGACGGGACGTTCCTGTCCCGCACATGTTGCGGGGTTAGAAAACCCCGACTATCGGTATATGTGGATAGGCTGGACTTTCTAGTCCAGCAGCTGCTCCTCGCAGCATCTGTTTATACGCATATATCCTGCATGTTGCTGCAGGGTATTTCATTGTCAGAGTAATTTTTCCAGTCCAAAGCTCGGATTCGTGAGATGTTCCTCTTTACACCTGGGGCATCTGCCGGGTTTCTTTGGCTTATCTCTTTTATCGAAGATAAACCCGCAGTTTAAGCACTCCGAAGGTTTCATAATGAATCTATAACCCTTATTCAGAGCGGATTGCTTAACATGAGTGAGATGAGTTATCACCTCTTTCTCAGAAATCCTGAGTGCTTGTGATAACTCTCTTACCGTCCTCATACCCTCTAGGAGTTCATCAAAAATGGCTTGTCTAATAGTTTTAGAATAATAATACGGTTCTTTATCTTTCACTATTTTTTCCTTACTTTATCATCAAAAGTTAGACTAAGCTGTTTCGTTTTCTCTCCAAGGACTCTATGAGCCTCAGATTTCTTTTCATCATAAATATGAAACACTCGCCATTTCTTTTTTGTTAGAGTAGAAGCAATATGCCGACGGTGGCACCGAAACCAGAGGAGCTCGGCACACATCACAGCGGTAACCTTTTGTTTTGCTATCTTAATTAGTGATCTTAAACCCTCGTTGAAATCATTTGTTTTCAAATAATTTTCATACCCTCCCTTCCTAAACCCTCCAAGGCTTTCAATCCATATATACTGAATGCCGCTTTCTGGGAGTTTAATTTCAAGAGCCTCTTTATTGAATTGAGGGTTGCGTCTTGAACGGGGAAAATGCCGGATATCAGCGAGAACTCCTATGTTGTAGTATTTTAGTATCTTCACAAGCTCATCAAAACTTCGTGTTGAGTGCCCGATTGTAAAGATTTGCTTTTCACCCATATCGTTATTTTGATGCTCCACCATCAGCTATCTATTTACCATATAGCAACTTAGCAAAGTCTAAAGTGAGATTTCACTTAAGAAAAGTAAGTTGATTCTATTCGGTCTGCCATTTCCAGGATTCAATCTATCCTAGTAGAACGATAATTGTAGGGTTAGAGAATTGGAGGGCAATGAAACAGTCATGTGTATAGATAACGATTAGCTATGTTTGCCAGATGGTATTGATGCTTGACGATGGTTCTAAAACTCAGCTAAACTTTGTATCTCTTTCAAGCGTATGACTGAAATGCCGACGTAGCTCAGTGGTAGAGCAGCGCACTCGTAATGCGCAGGTCAAGGGTTCAAGTCCCTTCGTCGGCTTAATGATTTCAATAAGTTGCGAAGTACTAGAGTAAATTGGTTTTCTCATGGCTACGGTTCTGAGTAAAATTCGCTAAAATTTGCACGGCTTCTTGGATACTGGTTTCAGGACGACTGTATCTTTCCGTTACCTTAACGCTTGAATGCCCTAGTAGTTTTGTTACTGCATGAAGTGGTATCCCTGACTCTACAAGTTTTGTAGCTGTGGTATGTCTCAGGTCATGAAACCTGAGTTTTTCTATACCTGCTTTCTTGCAAGCGGTCTTGAATGAGCGTTTAAGCCAAGTTAAATGACTACCGAGTCCCTTAGGACTTGGAAACACGAATTCACTTCCTCCAGACCGAATCTTACACTCTAAAAGTATTCTTCTTACAACTGGGTTAATTGGAATCTTTCTAGTTTTCTTACTTTTAGTATTAGTTTGGGGTAGGTTGATCAGGTTGTTTTCAAGGTCTATCCATTCCCACTTAAGTGATAGTATCTCAGCTTGATGCATACCGGTATTCAAAGCGATAAGGATAATGTCTTGAAGATACTTAGGGCTTGCTTCAAGTAACCTATGTTCTTCTTCAGGGGTAAGGATTCGCTCTACTAGGTTTTGGACTTCGAGAGCTCCTGATCGAGAAACAGGATTGTCTCCAAAAAACTTATGCCACTTACTGGCTAGGTTAAATAGGTGTTTTATGACGGCTAATTCTCGGTTAACGGTAGCAGGTTTAGCACCTTCGTTAAATCTACGTCTCTTATAAGTGTCACTGTCCTCAGGGGTAATTTCACTAAGCTTTTTATTGCCAAAGAGTAGCGAAAAATGTTTTAAGGCTTGTCTCGTTCTTCTAGCTGAACGGTTCTGTTTCACATCTTTTATATAAGTTAGATATTCTCTTGAGAACTCAGCCGATGTTGGTATTTTACCCCTATCATGTCCAATTGTCCTAGCCTTACCTGACGCCTTCTTTCTCCAAGCCTTGCCTGTGCAACGGTCTTTGTTACCTCTCCTACCTTTCCTATGGACTCCCATTTCTCTTTACCGTTTACCATAAAGCGTATATACCAGTAGGCGGTCTTTACGCCATCCTGACTCTTTATCCAACGCTTAAATGCTCCCATGATTATTTACCCTGAGATAAGCTCAGGGTTTACCCCTTAAGTTGGTTTACCTTTAGGTAGGGAAGGCTCTTTAATCTCATATCCTTCCCTTTTCATTACTTCATGAATCCATCCCCTGATTAGCTCTGCAACTGTAAGGTAATTCCTTTTTGCATACTCTTTAACAAACTTATCCTCTTCAGGGTGAAGATATATGTGAATCATTTTTGGTCTAAATCTTTTTTGATTTATGATTATATATTATATAATCATAATAAAGATTTGTCAACACCTGACCTAAGACTTTATTTTTCTTTGATGCTTACTTTTCCATTAAAAGTGTGCTATAAATATGTCAAGGGGTCTAGGGAGTAGGATATATAGCTTAGATGGAGGTGATTAAGTAATGGCTAAAAAACAAGAGAAGGTAAGATGTGCAGCTAATAACAAAGCAGGCGAAAGATGTAAGAGAGTTGCTTCAGCAGGGTCTAAGTATTGTKCGTCTCATAAGAGGAAATAAGGAAGTGCCCTAGAATCCATTCTCTAGAGRCACACTTGGCACACTCATAAGTTGTGTATATTACGTAGATAGTACCCTATACCCCCCATGTTATTTATTTAAATACTTTCAGAAAAGTTTTGTTGATAAGTTTTCTCTCTTACGTTCCCCACAATCCTTTCCCTTGCTCCCTAGCTTCTCTCTGTAGCTTCAAAAACAAGTATTGAAACTTAACATTAGGTGGTATCGTCATAACCTGAGCGTAGACCTCCCGAACAAGTAAAGTTTTAAGCATAGTTTCATCAGAAAGGTAGACATAAGCAAGAAGACGACCATATTTGTCTCTAGGCTGAGTAACTAATTCAAGCTTTACAGTTGTTCCTGGCTTGAGATATGACTTGGTAAAGTTTGCCGCTTTCTTTCCAAGTGAAACTATGGTTTCTAAATCTTGTCCGCTTCTTCCTGCATCCATTATAGCTTTTGGATTCCTCTCGATTTCAGGGGTATCAATACCGATTAACCTCACTTTTTCATCTTTACCATCGGGGAGTCTGCAATGAAAAGTATCACCGTCCACTACTCGGATTACAGAACATTTAATAAATTCATCCTCTGCAACTTCAACTTGTTCGTGCAGTAAAGTATCTAGATGACTAGTAATGTGATGGCTCCTAGAGTAGAGATACACACTAAGAAGGACTAGAGCTATTAATAGCCACTTCCATTTGAATAGATAGGGTCTATAGAATTTACGCATAGCTCCTACTATTTTACTTGGTTCTTTCACATTATTTCCATCGAAATGGGTAGTTGGAAAGAATATTCTTGTTAACACTAGAATGTATTTTGTGATATACGTAGATTGTGCATAAAATGGGATATATAGTTTATAGACAAATGAGATAAATAGCTTATGCATTCAACTGGTTTAAATCTTGTCCGAAATAAACTAAGAAAGGAGATATGAGGCTATGAATAACATTAAATATTGTGGAATTATGGATAAAGTTATACAACGACGGCGAGATGATTCTCACTGAGAAATAGTTCAATTTTTTAGTAAATAAAGGAGCCCTGCTGTGTTATAATGTTACATCAAGGAGTAATTCCTAAATATGTTTTGAGCAGGTTAGTAATATGCAACCGAAGTCGAACCAGGCTGTCTTATTAATTGCTGACATTAGTGGGTACACTAAATTTCTACGGCTTCACAGGCTCAATACCGCACATGCACAGCTGGTCATTACCGAGCTTCTGGAGTCGATTATAGATGCTACGATGCCTCCCCTTAAAGTCTCTAAGGTCGAAGGAGACGCAGTGCTTTTTTACGCAATGGACATAGAAAATGCTCTCGCTCAAAGCCAGCTTGCCAAAGCGGCAAGTGCTCAATTAATTTCTCTTTTCCGGGCTTTTTATCAAAAGGTAAATGAGCTCAGTGCCCTAAACCTATGCTTTTGTGATGCCTGTCGCAATGTATATAGCCTACGAATGAAATTAATCATGCACATAGGAGAGGTATTCATTCATAGGGTAAAAACCTTTGAAGAAATATCAGGGACAGACGTTATTTTGACACATAGATTGTTAAAAAACTCTGTCCCTTCGAACGAATACGTATTAATGACTGCCGAGGCTTATTCAAGGGTAGGGGAATTTCATCAGTTGAAACCCGAGATGCGAAAAGAGAACTGTGAAGGGATCGGAAAGGTAGATGTTGTAGTGTTTTATCCTACCGCAGACCTTATCGGGATTCCTGACATTCAGGCAAGGTTCAAGAGTCCCTCAGTATTTAGCAAGCTACACCAAATTGAGCGGATAGCCATGAATGGGTTTCTTCTTCTTACAGGCTTGAAGAAGCTACCGAAATTCCATAATTTACCGGTGTAAAAAGATATTTACCTGCTTTCTTTCTTAATTTCCTCTTCCCTTAACACCCTTCTTAAGACCTTTCCTACATTGCTTTTTGGAAGAGAGTTTCTAAATTCGACTACTTTTGGAACTTTAAATGGGACTAGTCTTTCTTTACAAAAACTGATAATCTCATTTAATTCTTTCACTTTATTTCCATAGAAAGGTTTATATTGACATAAGCAGTTACTATATGCTATTACTAATTCATCAATAAAATGGCATCAGAAAAAGGTCTATACATAACCGATATTATTCCATTTGAGCAACGCACTAAAATTGAGCGTCCTCTCTTTTCTTTCTAGTGAGAACACCAGCAGGATTTCCCTCAGCAGGCGAGTACTATATTGACAAGTCTTTAGATTTAAATGAATTTTTAATCATGCCCCGCTTCGTAAGATTTCTTATTAAATAGATTTGCCTATCTTGAATCCTATCCAAATACCAATAAAACCGCCAATCACACTTAATATCACCGATGATAACGAAAAAAAGCTCGCTCCCCATAGTGTTGGTAGAAAACCCCCAATTGTAGATCCTATAAACAACCCAATCCATATTAAAGATTTTGAATTCATATTTTTATTAAACCCATTTTATGGATGAAACTTTCCTTATGCCATTATCTCACCAAGTCTAATCCCTTGTCAAGCAAAGTTGTCTCCACAACTGCCCATTCCCATAAAAAGAAAGAGTTCCTTGTCTCTGCCTCTAGCCTGAAATACAATGATTCCTATACCTCTTCTATCAATTGTACAAACTTGCCCCAGAAGGGCCTTCTTCTTTTTTTCTTTTGCATTCTTTTTCCTTTCCTCTCCGTTATGTAACCCAAGCCAATCCCTCAAGCCTTCTATCCGCCAAGTAATACTCTTCCCTATATGCTAATCCTCTTGAAGCTTCGATATAAACTTCTTTCCACTGCTAATAAGCCTTCCCGCGCTCGTTGCAAGTAGTCTCGTGAATATTGTTCTTCTGGAAAAGCGGTACCCTGTGAATAGAATATTTCTGTGTTATAAATGGTTCGAGCTATTTAACGGAAAGGCACAAATTTATAAAATCCCATAAATTATTTTGCCTCTGGAAGGGCAAACAATTGAAATGTAATTTTTGTTCGACTAGAACATTCAACAAAACTTAAACGATTTTATTTGTATTATTGTTGAAAGTGATCAAAATTCTACAGCTTCCTGAATACCGGTCTTTCTATGCTCTTGCATTGTTAAGGTCTTAGCTACGGTTCTACCCTCTTGTCGTGAAAAAGCTGAATACCGTTGAATAAATTGCTTTAATTAACTTTGTTGATTATCTGTTAAGTATCCTTGCGGCTGATTAAATAGAATTTTGCCAAGTGCTTGTTTGCCAATTTACTCAAATAATCTTCCCTCAAGAGTTCCTAGAATATTTGACTAGGACTCGTTAATATTTAACTTAACCTAAGATATTCATAAAAATAATGAATGAGAATGAGTGAATCTTTAATAGAAAAGGCTCAGAAGCTTCTAGAAGCGCTTAAACTTGGCTTAGTAGAGCAACCTGAAGTTAAAGTAGGTATAACCCCTCACGAAGTTGTCTTTACGGAAAATAAACTCAGGCTTCTACATTATATACCTCTAGCTGAAAAGGTATTCCCTATTCCCCTTGTTATGATTTTTGCGCTTGTAAATCGTCCTTACATACTGGATTTGCAACCTGGAAGAAGTGTTGTTGAAGTACTCCTAAGAGGTGGGATAGACGTATATATGATAGATTGGGGAATCCCGGGTGGCGAAGATAAACATCAGAATCTAGATTTTTATATAAACAAGTACATACGCAAGGTAGTGAATAAAGTAAAGAAAATCTCAGGGTCAGATAAAATAAGTATACTTGGCTACTGTATGGGTGGAACAATGTCAGTAATGTACACAGCACTTCATCCTGAAGATGTAAAAAACCTAGTCGTTATGACTACGGGTATTGATTTTAAAGCTTCGAAGAACGGGTTATTAAATCTCTGGGGAGACAAATCATACTTTAATGTTGATAAATTTGTGGAGGCCTATGGAAATGTCCCTGCTGAATTTCTCCAGTCCATTTTTATTTTTATGAAACCAATTGAGAACCTTGTCACAAAGTATGTCACTTTTTACGAAAAATTAGACGATAAAAAACTAGTTGAAAATTTCCTCGCTATGGAAAAGTGGCTAAATGATAATATTCCAGTTGCAGGTGAGGTTTTTAGAGAGTTCATAAAGTATTGTTATCAAGAAAACCTGCTTGTACAAAACAAACTTAAAATAAAAGGAAGGGTAGTTGATCTAAGAAAAATAAAATGCCCGGTGTTAAATCTTATAGCTGAGAAGGACCATCTTGTACCTCCTGCTACGAGCATAGTTTTAGAGAATCTAATATCTAGCAAGGATAAAGAAACAATACTCTTTCCGACTGGGCACATTGGGCTTTCAGTAAGTAGCAAGTCTTTGAAGGAACTCTGGCCAAAGGTTGCAAGGTGGCTTGCTAAAAGATCAAATTAGAAAGGTATGCCTGCTATAAAATACTCTATTATTTAGGGTAGGACGATGAACGTATTCCAACTTTTATAGTAAGAAATTGGAATCTCAGGGAAAATAGAAAAGTGAAAGAACCATTTAAATTAAGGGTTTGACGCTATATGCGAGCGTTAGCTTATTAGGTTCAGGCTTTATTTTTTTGATCTTATTCTTCCCGTTCAAATAAACCAATTTGGATTCATGCCTTTTTACCTCGTTTTCGTTATACGAAGCAAAGCTGGCGATGATTACTGTGTCTCCCTCTCTTGCAAGATGGGCTGCGGCTCCATTTGTGCAGATGACACCTGAGCCAGGCCTGCCTTCTATAACGTAGGTAAAAAATCTCTGTCCATTTGTCATGTTAAAAATATGCACTTGCTCGTAAGGGACTAATTCGGCGGCATCCATCAGGTCTTTATCAATTGTGATGCTTCCTTCATAGTCAAGATTAGCTTCTGTAACGGTTGCCCTATGAATTTTTGATTTAAGAAGCACCCTATCCATTTCCATCTCCTCCTTAAAGTCTGATGTTGTCAATAAGCCTTGTCCCCTTGATCCTCACGGCTACCGCTAGCAAGTCTCCTCTACCGGCTAGTTCTTTGCTCTCAAGGGTCTCGGGATCGCAGATTTCTAGATAGTCAATGTCGTTGATTCCTGTCTCCTCTAATATTTTCTTGCCAAATTCAACCATGAGATTCGTGTTTCTGCAACCCATGTCAAACTTTCTCTTTATTTCACGAAGTGCTTTAGAAACTTGAGATGCACTATTTCTTTCATTCATCAAGAGATATACGTTTCTTGAACTGAGTGCGAGTCCGTCTTTTTCTCTGACAATGGGATATCCTATAACTTCTACCTCTAGGTTTAAATCCTTAACCATTCTCTGAATGATTTTTAATTGCTGATAATCCTTTTCTCCAAAAAGCGCAACCTGAGGTTTCACAATATTGAATAACTTAAGGACAACGGTTGCCACACCCCTAAAATGTCCTGGACGAAAGTGCCCACAAAGGTGTTCTTGAAGATCTTTTACTTCAACATACGTTTGAAATCCCTCGGGGTATATTTCTTCTAGGTTAGGAGCAAAGACAATGTCCACGCCGAGGTCTTCGATCTTACTTAAATCACCTTCTAAATCCCTTGGGTACTTTGTGAAGTCCTCGCTGAGCCCAAACTGAGTGGGGTTTACAAAAATGCTTACTACGAGGACATCCCCTCTGTTCCTTCCCTCATTGATAAGATTGATATGCCCTTCGTGAAGTGCCCCCATAGTAGGAACAAGAGAGATTCTCTTCCCAGTTCTTATCACCCCATTTACTAAGCCTTGCATCTCTCTTATGCTGCTTATTATCCTCACGTGGTTTTCCTCAGTTATATGAATGGTCAACGTCTGGGAATACACCCTCTCTTACTTCATCAACAAAATCCCTTACGGCTTTTGTCATAATCTCTCTTAGATTTACATACCTTTTTACGAATCTAGGAATAGGGTCTGGTGAGAGTCCTACTAAATCGTTTATAACAAGCACCTGTCCGTCACAAAACGGACCTGCTCCTATTCCGATAGTTGGAATATTGATAGATTCGGTTATTTTTTTGGCGAGTTCTTTTGGGATGCTTTCTAATACAATTGAGAACGCTCCCGCCTCTTCGGTAGACTTAGCAAGCTCAAGAAGCCTTTTGGCTTCCTGAATTTCGCGTCCTTGAATCTTGTAACCCCCAGTTATGTGTATTGACTGAGGGCAGAGCCCAATATGCCCCATTACAGGAATACCAGCCTTTTGGATAGCGTAGATTGTATCAAGATAATTCTCGTTTGTTTCAAGTTTAATAGATTCCGCCCCCCCCTCCTTGATAAATCTTCCGGCATTTCTTATGGCATCCTCTTTTGAAGCTTGATAAGACATAAAGGGCATGTCTCCGCAGAGGTGGGCATGCTCTATACCTTTTGAGACGATTTTTGTGTGGTAAATCATTTCGTCCATTGTTACGGGAAGGGTGTTCGGAAGACCTTGAATTACGTTTCCTAAGGAATCACCAACAAGGACAATATCTACCCCGGCTTCGTCAATTATATTCGCCGTGGCAGAATCGTAGGCTGTAACCATAACGATTTTTTCTCCACGCCTCTTCATATCGCAAAGCTCGGGGACTGTGACCTTTTTCATTTTTCTTCTTTTGTAGCCACTAAGACACCAAGACTCGAAGTTTTTTCTCAAGGAATTGGGAATTAGGCATTGGTAGCTGGACAGTTCCAAATTCCCAATCCCGAATTCCTGATTCCCAATTCTATCTCATGGCAAGTTTTTATAAAATAAAAAAACCAGCTTGTCGGGCTTAAGCCCTAGCTGGTTTTTTTATTTCTTGTTTAGGTACGGCACAAGTTCCGTCCTATTTATATTCTTATTCAAGCTTCCTCCGTCTCGGTCCTCTAGAGGATCCAAGCGGTGTCCACAATATTAGACTAAACGCAATTGCGAAAGAACTAAATTTAGGATAAAGGAAGTTAATCGGGAAGTCAAATTTATTGCTAGCTAAACAACCTTCCATAATCCGATTATTCATTACATCATGGACTTTGGACTCGGGATCTGTATGGAACGGAGGGTTGATTATAAAAGAACAGATTCATATTCTTGGTTAGCCTAACAGTATAGCCTGGTAGGCGTAATAGCCAACGAGCAAGCCCGCCCCGAGCTGCGTCGAGGGGACTCGTTGCCTGTGCCCATGAAGTACGTACTTTATCTGAAACTCTTTTATGAGCCCTGTATCCACTCTTCTCCGCCTTCCCAGACCTCTTTTTTCCAGATAGGGATGCTTTGCTTAAGTTTCTCAATTATGTATCTTGAAGCTTGGTAGGCTTCCTTTCGATGTGGTGCAGAGACAGCAATTAAGACACTGGCTTCGCCGAGGTTAAGTTTTCCTAGTCGGTGGACGATCGCAAGCCTTCTAATATTCCAACTTTCTTTTATAACTTTGGCTATTTTTCTAAACTCCTTTAGTGCCATTTCTTTGTAAGCTTCATATTCAAGATATTTAATCTCTCTTCCTCTTGAAGTTTTCCTTACTGTACCAATAAAAACCACTAAAGCTCCTGCTTCAGCATCGAATACCTTTCTTATTACTTCTTCAATCTTGATTTTTTGCGATGTTATTTTGAAGAAATCTGTATCTCTAGTCCTTCTCACTTCTTTCTTCTTCGAGGGAGACGGTTCTTTTGAAGAGCGAATTGTGGTTCGTGATTTGTGACTCGTGACTCGATCCACGATACCCTAGTCACGAACAACTAACTTACTCCTGTATTACCTTTCCTATATATCCTGTTCTTCGAAGACTTGCGGCTATTTTTTCGGCTTTACTTTTATCTGAGAACTGCCCTATCTTTACCCTATAGAAGGTATAATCGCCGAAATCAACGGTTTCGATTCTAACGTCGCTATGCTTACTGTCTAGAACCTCTTTTAAATAGTAAGCGTTTTGCTGATCTGTAAATGAGGCAACTTGGACTGAGTATTTAGCCTCAAAGTAATTTGAGGTTTCTCTTGGCGCTGAAAGTACCTCGACCTTAACCTTTGCCGTTCCCTCCCCAATCATGCCTATTGCTTTGGCTGGAGCATACGAAAGGTCAATAATACGCCCCTTTTTAAACGGACCACGGTCATTAATTCTAACAATAACATCTTGTCCATTGTCCAAATTGGTAACCCTTACCATTGTCCCTATTGGAAGGGTTTTATGGGCGGCTGTATAATCATACTTACTGAAGCGTTCACCACTTGCAGTTTTGTTACCATGTTCTTGATCCCCATACCAAGAAGCAATACCTATTTGAGTGTTACCATCAGTTTGGTAACCTTCGACACCTTTTCTAGTGATTGACGCACATGAAAAAAGTAATGGAAGAGCTAATATTAGTAACCATACCCCTCTCTTCATAGCGTCTCGCATTTTAACATATTAAATATGGGATATAAAGAACCTTTTTTAGAAGGTAGTAGAAACGTATTTTGTCAATCTCGAACCCTGTCCTTATCAACATTGTCGTAGTTAGGAATTTGTCATCTCGAGCGCACGCGAGTGATCTAGATTTCTCAGCGGAGGTTACACTGAGCACTTCGGGTTCCTCAGTACAAGCTCCGCGAACGTGATCGAAATGATATAAGGTAGGCCAACAGTATTATTAGCTGGTGATCAGGTTACGAGCAAGGATCGTAAGTTGCCCGAGGTGGGCGATTATGGTGTCACGAGCAAGTCTGCCCCGAGTTGCGCCGAGGGGACTCGTAGCCCATTAATAAGTTGATAAATTTTACCTTGTTAATACCTCGATAGGCAGGGTTTTCTAACCCTGCCAGCCGAGACAAGCCTGTCCTGAGTTTAACGAAGGAAATGTCTCGGCTATCGTCGTTTTATGCAGTGGTTAGCCCGCCAGTCCCTTCGACTGCGCTCAGGACAGGCTTGCTGGTGGTTATACAGCCAACGAGCAAGACTCGTTGGCTACCCGTTGGAGGCATTCGTAATTTATTAGGAATTGGGACTAAGGTTACTTCTTGAGATTATCGAAGATTAGAATAAAATTACTAAAATTGCTCAATTAGTTTTGGGAGACAACAAGAATGCAAATTCTTGCAGAAGAGTTTTCGCTTATAAAGAGACTTCCTCCATATGTGTTTGCTATAGTCAATGAATTAAAGATGAAGGCAAGGGCGAGGGGAGAGGATATTATAGACCTTGGAATGGGTAATCCAGACCAACCAACACCAAAGCATATTGTAGATAAATTGATAGAGGCCTCTCAAAACCCTAGAAACCACAGATACTCCGCTTCTCGCGGTATACCAAGACTTAGATCTGCTATTTGTGATTGGTATAAAAGGAACTATAGCGTCGAATTAAATCCCGAAACTGAGGCTATTGTCACTATTGGTTCGAAGGAGGGCATATCTCATCTTATGCTCTCGATACTTGCTCCAGGCGATGTAGTTGTGGTTCCTGATCCAACTTATCCGATTCACAGTTACTCGGTTATTATCGCAAGGGGGGATGTGAAAAGCGTGCCCCTTACGAAGGACATAAATTTTATTGAGGCAATGGAAAAGGCAGTCAAGGAGATATGGCCTAAGCCAAAGGTTTTAATGATTTCTTTTCCACACAATCCCACAACAAGCGTTGTTGACTTACATTTCTTCAAAGAGGTAGTTGACTTTGCTAGGGAATTCGGGCTAATCGTTGTACATGATTTTGCTTATGCAGATCTATGCTTCGATGGATATAAAGCGCCTAGCTTTCTACAGGTGCCCGGTGCCAAAGAAATCGGAGTTGAAATTTTCTCGCTTTCTAAGAGTTACAGCATGCCAGGATGGCGTGTTGGGTTTATGGTTGGAAACCCAAAGATAATAAATGCTCTTGGCAGGATTAAAAGTTATCTAGACTACGGAATATTTCAACCTATTCAAATAGCGTCGATTTCGGCTCTGAACGGTCCTCAAGAATACGTTGACGAAATAAGAGAAAGATACAGTTCTAGGAGAGATAGACTTGTTGAGGGGCTAGGACGAGCAGGCTGGGAGATTCCAAAGCCTATGGGAACGATGTTTGTTTGGGCTGAAATCCCTGAGAGATTAAAACAAATGGGATCGCTTGAATTCTCAAAATTACTTATTGAAAAAGCGAAGGTTGCAGTTTCGCCCGGAATAGGATTTGGAAATTATGGCGAAGGATATGTTAGGTTTGCGCTTGTCGAAAACGAAAAAAGGATAATGCAGGCTGTGAGAGGTATTAGGAAGGTTTTGAATTCTTATTAATAACTGAAGTTATAAAATATATCTGCTCCGCTTTGATACCCACTTATCTCACTTTCTAAGGTTAGGAAATTAAACAGTTTATACTCAACATGAACTTGATCTATTACATCTGGTGAAGTTGAGGCGGATTGTATAACTGTTTGGGTAAAAGGTGAACTGCGTTGGTATGCTATGTATAGTTTATCGGTAAAGTATTTGCCTACTTCGATTTCCGTACCTTTAAAACCCCCTTCTCCACTTGCTATACTGATTATATCTAGTCCGAATTGTTCTCCGATTATACCCTTGAGCTGGCCTGCCGCCATAAGGGCTACTGCTTGTGTGGCTTTTTGCTCTAGGGAGACCCTTTCACCTACACCGAGTTTCTCTGAGGATGTTCCAAATAGTAGGTAGGAGAAGATCTCTGTTTGGTCCATCGGTGGCTCACTAGAAAGTTCTATTTTAGGTTTTTCAGCAGTACCACTTACACTTACAAATATATTTACATTTGATACCTTATATAAGGCCGTCACATCTAGAAATGGATTAATCTCAGGGGTTCCTCGAAAGCTCACCTCACCCCGTTGGATTTTAAAGAGTTTTCCGAAAAACTCGTATGTTCCTCTAACTGTAGTGATGTTGCCTGTTATGATTAATGGTTTAGTATATTTTTTTGTGACTCCAATCTTTCCTTTTATTTCAATGTTTGCTCCTTTACCCTTAACCCATGCGTTTCCTGGTAAAGTGACCTTTAAATCCATTGCTACGTTGTCCCTGTAATAGTCTGTTTGTTTAGTTTCGCTGATTGCAAATTCCTCTTCTTGTTCATCAACAAATTTTATATCCTCTACTTTCTTTGTAGGTAAATCTGGAATTTTAATACGTGCGTTTCTTACTTTCGTATCACCACTTATATGGATTTTGCCATCGCTCCCTTCGATCTTTACATCTCCATCTATTCTTGCTGTAATTCCCTTGGGCATAATCTGCAAATTATCCATTTTACCGTTTATTGTGTAAGATAGCTTATTGAAATTTATTTCTCCTTGAAATGTTCCCTTACCTCCATCAGTTTGAATCTCTAGTGTTTTAAGAAATCCCTTTTCTCCTTCCATCTCAAAAATTCCGTTTGTAATTTTAATATCGTCCCTTAGCGAATGGATTCTTAAGAGGACATCTTGGAGTTTCGCTTGCCCCTTAACGTTAGGGCTACTCACCTTTCCGTATGCCCTGAAATCAAGAACAGCTAGCCCTTGAATGTTTTTAATTTCTTCATTCAACTTTACGAGTGGGCTCAAGTCCACACCGTTTGATTTCATTGTTATATCGAAATATGCTTGATTTAGATTTTCCCCGATTTTTTTGAAATCTAGATCTATATCAACATTACCCCTTGCAAATAGAATTTCTCTCCCATTATCCTCAATATTAAGATTAAGATTTAGTTTCTTATTTAAGTAAGACGTACTTAAGCCAATCTTATCGCTTTTAAACTGCTTAAAGACAAGGTCTTTAGCGCTAATCTTAGCCATTATGTTTGGCTTTTCTATAGTACCCTCTAAGCTAATGTTTACTGAAACGACTCCCTTTAACTCTTTAGCTTCGCTGTTTAAATTTGCCAGTGAGTTGAGATCCAAGCCATCTGAGTTTATTGTTAAATCAAGGACTGCTTTTTCTATATTTTCACCTATCTTTTTTAAATTAAGGTCAACATTGGCTCCACCGTTGGCGGAGAGGATTTCTCTCGCGTTTTCTGAAGCAATAAAATTAAGACTGAGATTCTTATTTGAGTAGGAGAGGGTTAAGTTAGAATTATCGCTTCTAAGTCCCTTAAACCCTAGATCTTTCGCGCCGATGTTAGCATTTATAATTGGCTTTTCTAAAGTACCTTGAAGGCTGATATTTCCTGAGGTAATTCCCTCTATCGAAGGTTTAAGCTCTAGAATTTCAGAAATATCGTTAAGGCTTACCTTCTTTAGTTCTAAGCTTGCATTCATATTTCCGTCAAAAACTACATCAGCATTACCGAGAATGAAATTATTATTATGATAAAAATTCAGTGATTTAATAATTAGTTGGCTTGGAAGGAGTTTTATATCTATGGTGTCCTTATTCTCAATCACACTATTTTTAAAACTAAGCCTTATCTTTTCGATTTCGAGATTCTTTTCTTCACTTGTAAGGTCTACTAGTTTTAGCTTGATTTCGTAGTTTCTTTGGGCGCTTTCAGTAATTGAAAAGTTCCCTCTTAGTCCCTTGCCTTCTGTTCTTGCCTGGATATCAACACCTTTAACCACTTTGTCTCGAAATTTGAGCTCTTTCAGATTTCCCTTTAACTGAAGTTTTGGGCTCGTGAGATTGACCACAGTATCTCCGCTAAGATTAATTGATTTGACCTCGACGCCCTTATACCAGAAATCCGAAACTGTGGCTGAGAAGGTAACTTGAGGATTCTTAATCTCTCCCTGAACTCTTCCATCTGATTTTAGAGATCCCTTAAGATCAACCTCTGGTAGAAATTTTGACAAGAGGCTTAGATCCTTAACCTCTGCTTCATAGCTAAAATCCATCCTCTTTTCCGCTTCTTTTCCCTGTGCTTTGAGTTTAAAGGAGTCAGAGTTGAGAGAAAGAGATTTTATTGTGAGTATATTCTCCCTATATGAGGCATCAATCTGTCCGCCTGTTAGATTTATGCCAAAACCACTTGATTGAAGGATCTCTCCCTGCACGCTAGCTATCAAGTTATCTAATAAGTCACCACTTAGAGGCACAGAACCCTTGATGTTTAGATTGGAGTTTATATCGCTTGTGTACTTCTCATCGCCCAAGATCAAGGCTAAATTGACCTTGCTTAGATTTGAAATTACATCAAGTTTCACATTTGATTTTGAGCCCTCTACTAACCCCTTTAAATCAAATTTGCCTGCCTTATCTCCCTTTAGCTGGAAATCATCTATGTTTACCTTAGCTTGTAGGTCCTCTATTTCATTCCACCTACCGCTAGCATCGAAATTTGCATTGATTCTTGCACTAAGATCGGTATCTACGATCTTAGTCTCCTTTTTTTTCTCAAAAAGGGTTAAGATTTCTGAAGTTTCTATATCTTTTAGTGTTATTTTAAAATCAAAATTGTTTGAACCCTCTTTACTAAGTATTCCATCTAGTTTGGCATTGCCGTTGAAAGACGTTTCTCCAAACTCTGTTTTAATTACTCCCTTTTGTATTTCTAACTTAGTACCAGCCATTTTAATCTTTTCAATCGAACCTTGAACCTTTTTCCCCATGATTTGCGAGTCGAGCAGCTTAAGCTTAACATCAGCTTGTATGTCGTTTAGAGTTTTATACTGTCCCTTGGCATCTTCTACTTCTAGATTTAGAACACCTTTATTGATATCAAGACCGTATGCAGCGGCTTTGAACTTGAATCTAGGCTCGATGAAATCATCAAGCTCCCCGTCAAATTTGATCTTTATTCCATTTAAATCACCCTCTAATTCTTTTATCTGCGTTTTATCATCAGTATAAATGACATTTGTTGAAAGCCCTTTTATATAGAATAGGTTTTGATTTATGGATAAATCTCCTTCTTTCAGATCAACATCAATCTTATCGGTTAAACCTAGCATCTTTAGCGAGAAATCCATTTTAGAAATCTCGATGTTGAGGATATCTTTTTTCCTACTATCCTTTAGTGTGATTCTTGCATCATTGAGGAGTGAATCTTGAATAAGGATGCTCCAACTAAGTGTTGTCTTTATCTTCTCTTTGAGTTTATCCTTCTCCTTAGGCACTAGCTTTTCTACATTCCAATTTCCTTCTTCTTCCTCAGTAAAGTTTATACTTACTCCTCTTGTTGAGACATCTTTTAAAGGGATTATTCTATTAAAAAGCATTGAGCTATCTAATATCAAGGGGATTGAGTACTGAACGTAGGCCTCTTCTACTTGTACAAATGGCTCACCATCAATCATAAAGGAAACGTCTTTTAGCCTGAGCCCATGGATCAAGTCCCCTTCGATTTTCCCTATAGTAAAAACCTGCCCTGTAGAGCTAGTTACAACCCTTTCTATAACATTTCTTAGGGTGTTTCTAAAGTAAGCTGTCTGTGAAAAAAGAGAGATTGCAATAACCAGCAGAATTAGAAAAGCAAATAGAATTCCAATTGTTTTTATGGTCTTTGATCGCATGACCTTTGGAATTCCGTATTATAACATATACAAACGTCTAATTAGACGTCAGCATGGAAAAGATAGTCTCTTTGGTCATTGCAATGACAGCACAGAAGTGTCATTGCGAGGAATCCTTCGACATTGCTCAGGATAAACTCCGTGACGAAGCAATCTAAATACAGGATTGCTTCACGGAGTTTACACAGAGCACTTCGGTTTCCTCAGTACAGGCTCCGTGAACGCGTTCGCAATGACGTTGGAAGTCCTGTAGCGCTACAGAGAATTATCAAATTAAAATAATTAATCAGATACGCTGCCAGATGAAACCGTCCCTTCCTTTTCGCCTGAACCAAGATCTAGCACGAGCATCTTACCGTCTGTTATCAGATTAGTTCCTGAAGACGCAGCGGGATTATTTCTGGGAAGGTTTGGACGATCCACCATTAAGTAGCCACCAGTCCTGTGTGCATCAGATCATTCCTTATCTTGTCTCTTTCACGGTCTACTCGGGGATCAATAACATGTATCCATTTTGTTCCCGCCCTTGAAACACCGTACCCGATGTCGTGGGATCCAGCCCCAAGCCAGACATCTTGGCCACGATAGCGGTCTGTATCCGGCATCTTCCATATACGCACGCAAACATATTTGCTATTTTGCATTAGAACGCCTGGCCTATACTGAAAAAGAACTGATACCTTCTAATTCCTGGCTCAGGGTTAAGTGTGTAACCAAAGTCGAATCTAATAGGTCCTATTATCGTATTATATCTTAACCCTGCGCCAGGTGCGTATTTAAGCTGATCGAGTCTATAATCAAACTCGTCCTTATAAACGTTTCCATAGTCAAAAAAAACCACTCCGCCGAAATCCTTATAGATTGGAAATCTTATTTCAAAATTCCCCACAAGAAGTGAGTTGCCACCAATTGGATCTTCATTAGCATCAAGAGGTCCGAGTTTCTGAAACGGAAAGCCTCTCATGCTTGTGCTTCCACCTGCAAAAAACCTTTTAAAAATTGGGACATCGAATGTGCCATCGCCTCCAAACGGTTGCATGAATCCCACAGTAATGCTTTTTGCAAAAACAACGTTTAAGAGTTCTTTATAACCTGAAAGCTGAACGGTTCCCTTTATATAATTCACCTGCGAGCCAAGTGTCTTAAAAGAGGGCTCGAACACAAAGAGAGCCACAGTACCGCGTGTTGGGTTAAAGATATTGTCTGTTGTATTTCTCACTATTCCAAAGTTAAAAAAGGTTACAAAGTAATTATTGCGTTCTATAAATTGTTCGGTTTCACTTGATACATCAGAAAGGCGCGAGGCTTGGACATTGAAGGAGCCGAATCCGCCAAAACCCTGTGAGAATCTCTTTCTAACACCAACTGTGCCTACAATGCTTCCAGCTTTGAATCCTGGGAAATCGTCTCTTTCAAAATTAATGCTTCCTGCGAGTTCAGACCCGCCGCCAATTATATAGGGCTGTATTAAACTTACTAAGAACCTCTGAGTGATGAATGAAGCACTGGCTGAGAGCTGAAGCCTTCGTCCGCCGCCAAAAAAGTTTCTCTTTGTCCATACGATTTGCCCCCTAAATAGGTCTTCTGTGCCGAATCCTACACCTACTTTAACCTCACCTAATTTTCTCTCTCTAACCTTTACATTTACATCTGCAGTTGTTATTTCTTCATTTAAATCGGTGTCAATTAGTACAGAACTGAAAAGTCCGAGTTGAAAGATTCTTGCCTGGGTATCATTTAGTTTTTTTGTAGAATAAATATCTCCCTTTTTAAAGGTGGCTTCTCTTGTAATTACATAGCTTTCAACCTTCTCATTTCCTTCAGCACTTATTGAGCCAAATCTATAAAGCAATCCCGGATTTATCTTTAAACTCAATTTTGCCCATTTTTCTTTTCTGTTTACAATTGCTTCACCCTCGACGACAGCTTTAGGGTAACCATTATTTGATAGTATGTCCGAGATTAAAGCCTTAGTTTGCTGGTATTTTATCGAGGAAAATCTTTCATTTACCTTAATTGGTAATGAGTCAAGTATATCTTTTTTAGTCTCTTCATTAAGGTCTTCTGGTATATCTATATTCAAATCCTGAAGGATAACGGGTTTCCCTTCTACTATCTTAATTGTAATTTCTACCCTGTCCCTTTTATCGTTGTATTTGATTTTGTATTCCGCCTTGGCGTCGTAGTATCCGTGATCTCCATAAAGCCTTTGAATTCTCACCATATCATCTTTTAGGATTTCTTCGTCAAACTCAGGGTCTTTAGCCCACGGTTTAATTGATGGGAATTCTGTCCCTATCCTTTCTTTTATTTCTTTAATGGAAACATGATCTGCGCCCTTTATCTTTAATTTTGAGATTTGAACTGTTTGGTTATTGGCTTCACCGGGGGCTGAGTTTAAGGGAAGAGAGACGGCAATTAGAACAAGAAAACAAGTAATAAACGTCCCTTGAAATTTTCTCATTAGGCGGGTGATAACCTTATTATCTTTTCTTTAGTTTTAATATTGCTTAATTAGAGTTTCTATTATGCTGAGCTTCCATTAACATTCAAGAGGGGGGTTGTATTTAGGTGCTAGCAATCAATTAAGTAAGAATGTTTGAAATGGGTAGTAGAATTGTTATCATCTAAATTATGTCTCAGTAAGGCTATAATTCCTGCCTGATTCAATTAAATACTAAACTGTCTTACTTAGTTTTAAAATGATTTTTTCATTTTAAATTTCCTATTATTAACAAAGTATTTAGTTATAGAGGGAAATGTAGGGCTCGTTCCCCGAACGAGCTTTTAGGGTTACGGTTCCCTAAAATCCTCCCTCTTGGTCGCTACCTCAGATCCCGATGAAGGCATCAGCCCCTACTTTGGGAGGATAGAATGCAGGCTGATACTTTTGATTTTTCATGTGGGTCGAAAAGTGAATAATGTGTTATGCCTTGACAATAGACTTTACAATAATCCCGACTGCCTATTATATGATAAAAGCACCTTGGTTCTTTATAGTAGAGACGTACAATTTTACGTCTCTATATATCCCAATCAGGTTTGAGGCACGAATCATAGCGGGTCTAAACAGAGGTTCATCAACCGGATACACACCCGCTCATCCTGAGCCCGTCGAAGGATGAGCTTGTCGAAGCTTAGTTCTCCATAATAATTCATCATAAGCTTTCGGACCCTAATAATCGCCGTTCGACAGGCTCAGGGCGAACGGTTTTTCGGGCTATTTATTTTTCAATTTTATTTTTCATTGACATATCTTCTGATTTGTGATAAAACCAAACCAATGTTTTTTAAATACCTAGCCGCGCTAGTTTTAGTAACTGCCTTTCTATATGGTTGTGCAGGAAATCATGTATATAAATCCCAGTCTACATATTTGACTGGTTTTAGTTTTTATGACGCTCAAAAGAAAAAGGAGTTGGAAGGCGTTACTGAAGGTGATATTAGTCATGTTGAACCTAGCCCATCGTTCAGTAAACAAAGCCCTTTTGCAAAGGAAATGCCTTCTGATTTCTTTCTTCTTAAGCCCTATACTGACACCTGGAAGGCATATTATTACTTTTTTCAAGTAAGAAAAAGGTTTCATGAGAATCTTCCCGGAATTATCCCTGAAAGCGAATTTGACATACCTGTAGTTTGGAATGATAAGGTTCAAGTTTTTCTAGTTTATTTTCAAAACTCTGGGCGCGATATATTTAGCGAATGGCTCTCCCGCTCGGGTAAATATATCCCAATGATGAAAGTGATTTTAGAATCCAAGAATATGCCCCCTGATCTTGTTTATCTTGCAATGATTGAAAGTGGATTTAATGTACGTGCTAGGTCACGAAAGGGAGCTGTCGGACCTTGGCAATTTATTGATTCTACAGCTAGGCGATATGGACTTAGAATTGACTCATGGGTTGATGAAAGGATGGACCCGGAAAAATCAACTCGAGCTGCTGCGGATTATCTCCAGGATCTTTATGTTATGTTTGAGTCGTGGGAGCTAGCTGCTGCTGGATATAACGCAGGTGAAAACAGAATAAAATCAGCAATTGAAACATATAGGGTTTCAGACTTTTGGGAGATCTCTGAATACACGCTCCCCGAAGAGACAAAAGATTATGTGCCAAAGCTTATTGCGGCATTGATAATTGCAAGGGATCTTGAGAAATACGGTTTTACTGGGATTGAGTACCAAGAACCTGAACCATTTGAAAAGGTGAGTGTTCCCCCTCAGCGAAGCCTTCGTGACATGGCAAGAATCGCAGCTATTAATTATGAAAGGTTAAGGGATCTTAATCCAAGCTTAATAATGAGTTCAACACCTCCTGGCTTTTCTTATGACCTCAATGTGCCTCTAGGGTTTGGAGCAATTGTAGCTTCAAAATACGATGAGATTAGCGCTTTAGAGATAGTGGTATTAAGATCCTATAAAAGCAATACAAACAAATACTACAAGGTTAGGCGAGGAGATACTCTTCAAAAGATAGCTTCGCGCTACGGGGTTGGCGTATCTGCTTTAAAGAAGGCAAACAGAATGAAGGGGTCAATCATAAGAATAGGTCAGATAATAAAAATACCTGGTGCTTCTGGTAGTGCTTATGTCAGGGAAAAGGGTACCAAAGGTGTTAGAAACACGAGCAGTAGTGCGAAAGCGATATCGAAATCCACAACTCGGTATAAAGTTAAGAAGGGTGATACACTTCAAAAAATCGCAAATCGGTATGGTGTTGAACTTTCAAGCTTGATGGTGGCTAACAACAAAAATACTGCAAGCAACCTTAAAGCGGGGGAGATACTTCAAATACCGCAAAATGGAACTGTTCTTTTATCTTCAAATGGTGGAAAAGCATCTCAAAAATCGGATACTAAAAACGTTATTGACTACCGAGTTAAAAACGGGGATACGCTATATAAAATAGCAAGTAGGTATGATGTTTCAGTCTCCCAAATAAAAAGGTGGAATAATCTTAAATCAACGAAACTTATAGCGGGTGATAAAATAATGATTTATGCAGATTAAACCTGCTACCTTACAACAGGCATTAGAAAATCAGTAACTGTTATCCAAAGTTAACTCAATAAAAACCTCAGCGTATTTCATCTCAGTAAAACCGCTTGTGTTATGAAAGATAGCTTTATATGTATTCAGTCCGATTATTCCCTGAGTGTAGTCTTTATATGTGATCTGACTTTTAGAACGTTAACGAAGATTTTTTATTTTTAATCGAAGTTCTTATTCTTGACATCTTCTCTTTGTTTAATCACCATTAATTTAACACAATCAAGGGGTATCAAGATGGAATATGAAGCCGTAATCGGTCTTGAGGTTCACGCACAGCTTTTAACAGATTCCAAAATATTCTGCTCTTGCTCTACAAAATTTGGTGGCAAACCTAATACCCAAGTCTGTCCAATCTGCCTAGGAATGCCAGGCGTGTTACCTGTGTTAAATAAAAAGGCGCTAGAATATGCTATCCGTGCTGCACTAGCTGCAAACTGTGAAGTCTCACCTAAATCAAGATTCGCACGTAAAAACTATTTTTACCCTGACCTTCCAAAGGGATACCAAATCTCTCAATATGAAGAACCGCTTTCTACAGATGGTAGGCTTGAGATTAAATCGAATGGTTCAAATAAGAGGATTAGAATAAAAAGGATTCATCTTGAAGAAGATGCCGGGAAACTAATTCACGAGTACTCACAAAACTGGAGTTATGTAGACTTAAACCGCGCTGGAGTGCCTCTTATTGAGATCGTGAGCGAGCCTGATATTTCAAGCTCAGATGACGCTGTTACATATCTAAAAAAACTCCGCTCGATTCTCATGTATATCGGCGTGTGTGACGGAAATATGGAAGAGGGGAGTCTAAGGTGTGATGCCAATGTTTCAGTTCGACCTAAAGGTAGCAAGGATCTCGGAACCAAGGCTGAAGTAAAGAACGTTAACTCCTTTAAGTTTGTTCAAAAAGCGCTTGAATACGAGATTAGAAGGCAAATCTCAGTTCTAGAAAGCGGGGGAAGGGTTTTACAGGAAACCAGGCTATTCGATTCTAATCAGGGTGTTACATTCTCTATGAGGTCAAAAGAGGAGGCACATGATTATAGATATTTCCCTGATCCAGACCTGCTTCCTGTCTTTGTGGATGGGAAATGGGTTGAAGAGATAAGAGAATCGCTTCCTGAGCTACCCGATGTGAGACTTGAGAGGTTTATTAAAGAGTACGAGCTTCCCCCATACGATGCAGAAATTCTCACGGCATCGAAAGAGGTTGCGGAATATTTTGAAGAGTGCTTAAAGCACTATGACAAGCCAAAAACAGTAAGTAACTGGATAATGACCGACGTTTTGAGGGAGCTTAAAGGGGAAGAGGAAGGAATTAAAACATTTCCGGTCACACCTGAAAGGCTAACTGAACTCATAAAACTCATAGACGATGGCACCATAAGTGGCAAGATAGCAAAGGATGTTTTCTCCGAAATGGTTTCAACCAAGAAGGGGGCAGGGGAGATCGTTTCACAAAAGGGGATTAAACAGATTAGTGATCAAGCAGAGATTGAAATTATTATCTCTCAGGTTATCGAAAAAAATCAGGATGAGGCATCTAGGTACAGAGCAGGTCAGGAAAAACTTATTGGTTTTTTTGTGGGTGAGGTTATGAAGGCTACACAGGGAAAGGCGAATCCTAAGCTAGTAAACGAAACACTTAGGAAAAAGCTTAAAGAAACCTGATCAAAATAAAATTCCAAATTACAAGCACCAAATCACAAACAAGTTTCAGTACCAAATTCTAAATCACAAAGATTAAAATGTAGAATTTTAGATTTGCTTGGAATTTGTGATTTGGTAATTGGTACTTAATTTAGTACGGTATTAGGCTGCAAGCTTCTCTTTTTCTCCACCAAGGGCTTGTGAATGGAGTCTCTTGATCTCGTTCATAATGTGATCCTTCACCCAGGATACCCTTTCTGGTGAAGGGTGCCTCTCTCTCTCGAATTCAAGTGGAGGGCCAAACTTAAGTCTCACCTTTGCTGGTTTTATAATCTTTGTTTTTCTTCGGAGAGCCTCAAACGTACCACTTATTCCTACGGGTATTACAGGGAAACCCGTTGCAAGAGCAATTACGGCTACTCCTTCTTTTCCCTCTCCTATACCTCCATCTCTTGATCTCTGTCCTTCAGGAAATATCCCAAAAAGACCTCCTTGACGAAGGACTCTTATCGTTTTTAATAATGCGGCTCTATCGTTTTCATCCCTTTTTACAGGAATGCAGTTTACGAGATCACACATTATTCGAAACATTAGATTTGAATTATAAACATCGGCAGCGGCTAGAAACACCACGGCTCTTCGTTTTGCGTATATTGAGGCTGCATTAATTATAAGACCATCAAGGTGAGAGAAATGATTTGCAGCTATGATAGCCGGTCCCTTCTCAGGAATATTGTGAGCATCAATGTACTCTGCTCCAAGGTAGCCTTTGAAAAATAGGTTGACAAAAACCGCTATCCAATAATTCCTATGAATAGGTTTAAGCTCTCTATTTGGATAGGGCCCTGGATTTATTAAATCCCTTCCTGTATTTCCTAATGCTTCTGCAATTAAAGTAATTCTATTCGACATTCTATCTGCTACTTCATTTTTGTATTAACGTAGATTACATTGTGCATTTTTCGGAGGAAAAAGCAAGTTAAACCTGTATGTCAATTGAAGTTGTACTTTACATTGAAAAAATCCTGAATCATATAATGAAAACCTTCTTAAGTTAATTTGACAACAATTTGTTTAAGATGTATTTTCACCTCCGAAATATGAAAGCGCTTCTTGTCTTAGAAGATGGAACTGTATTTGAAGGTGAGGGGTTTGGAGCTATTGGGGAAGCCTACGGTGAGGTAGTGTTTAATACATCAATTACAGGCTACCAGGAGGTTCTCACCGACCCTTCATATAATGGTCAGATCGTTGTTATGACTTATCCAGAGATTGGAAATTATGGGGTTAATCTAGAGGACGTAGAGTCAATAAGACCTTTTGTGAGAGGCTTTGTCGTAAATGAATATTGGTCTGTTCCAAGCAGCTGGCGTTCTTGTGAGAATTTGGGTTCTTATCTATCCAGGCATGGGATAGTCGGGATTGAAAGGATAGATACAAGGGAGCTTACAAGAAGAATTCGCACATATGGAGCGCAGCGCGGTGTTATATCAACAGTTGATATGGACCAAGAGAGCTTGTTAAGGAAGGTGCGTGCATCCCCTTCTATTGTAGGAATTGATCTCGCCACGGAAGTGAGCTGTACCGAACCCTACAGGTGGGTGACAGGAAGTGAGGGTTGGAGCCCGTATTATGATAAGCAAACAAAGCTCGAAAAACACTTCAGGGTTGTTGCTTACGACTTCGGCATAAAGCGGAATATCCTAAGAAGACTTGTAGATACTGGATGCGAAGTGTTGGTTGTTCCTTCTCGTACGCCACCTCATGAGGTTCTTTCCATGAATCCAGGTGGCATAGTTCTATCTAATGGTCCGGGCGACCCTGCTGCGGTTTCTTATGCAATCGAGAGTGTAAGGACACTAATCGGGAAGAAACCGATCTTTGGAATATGTCTTGGACATCAAATAGTTGGCTGGGCTCTTGGCGGAAGAACATTCAAGCTAAAGTTTGGTCATAGGGGCGCTAATCAACCCGTTAAGAATCTTCTTACAGGTAAGGTTGAAATTACATCACAGAACCATGGGTTTGCAGTGGATGCAGATTCTTTAGGTAGTAATGTTGAAATTACCCACGTAAATCTAAACGACAATACGGTTGAGGGATTAAGACACAAGGAATATCCACTTTTCTCAGTTCAGTACCATCCCGAAGCATCGCCCGGCCCTCATGACTCAGCCTATCTTTTTGATGAATTCTTAAGGCTGATGGAAGAGCGTGGTTAAGAATAGTAGGCGGTCGGCAGCGAGCGAGCCTGCCCAGAGCCGAAGCCCTGAACGCAGTGAAGGGTCTCTCGTCGAGGGGACGCGTTGCCTTCCCATGACGTTATAAACTGGGTAGTCCACCAGTCACCTCGACTTTACTCGGGACAGGCTTGCTGGTGGTATAGGATAGGGCAACGGGCAAGACTCGTTGCCAACCCTGTTAGATTATTACCTGTTTAATAATTCAAATATCATAATCCGGCATCAAACCCAGACAAGCCGTTCGACAAGCTCACGACAGGCTCGATGCAATCTAAGGTCGCGGCTAGAAGCCGCTCCTACAGATTTCTGGACGATATAAAAAGTCCCCCTTGTAGGAGCACCATCCCCTGGTGCGACTCAACTCTGAACGCAGTGAAGAGTTTGGCGAAGGAGACGAAGCGATCTGATACGAAGTGGCAATCCGAACCATATTATAATACTAGCAAGTTGGTCTAATGTAGGATAACCTCATTCACTTAAATTTAAGTAGGTTGAATTTGCATTTGTTCCTCAAAAATTATCATGACCTCTTTAGCTGAAGATAGATTTGAAAGGATAAGAAGAACGGCTGGACTTTTTCTTGCCCCTCTGATCTTTTTGATACTTTACTTTATTCCCATACCTTCTCTCACACCACAAGCGCACAGGCTTTTGAGCATAGTAGCCTTTACTGTTACATGTTGGATAACTGAGTGTATTCCACTTCCCATCGCCGCACTTTTGGGACCAACCCTTGCCATTATTTTTCAAGTAGATAGTGCTAAAGCTATTTATTCGCCATTTGCTGACCCAATTATAATTCTCCTACTTGGAAGCTTTATACTTGCAAAGGCAATGACTACCCAAGGCCTGGATCGCCGCTTTGCTTTTGACATTCTATCAATTAAGGCTTTCTCACGTACAGGCACAACACTATCGCTTGGAATCGGGCTTGTCTCATTCCTCGTCTCAATGTGGATAAGCAACGCTGCTACTACCGCAATGATGCTACCAATTGGACTTGGGATCCTAAGCGTCTTGAAATCAATTACGAATATAGAGAGTAAAGGCCTCGGAGCTCAGGAATATTCAACGGGGCTTATGCTAATTATCGCCTATTCGGCTTCGATCGGAGGTATCAGTACTCCAGTTGGAACCCCTCCAAACCTAATCACATTAGGAATGCTTGAGGAACTCGCAGGGATAGAGATAGATTTTCTAAAATGGATGTCAGTAGGCATTCCTATCGCACTAGTTATGTTTATATTTCTCTGGCTCAGGATATCTCTCACAACCCCTTTAGCAGTTAAGGATTTAAAAGGATTATCCTCCTTGATAAACGAACAAAAACAAATGCATGGTGAATGGAGGCAGGGAGAAATAAATGTTCTTATAGCCTTTATAATCGCAGTGGTTCTATGGTTATCACCCGGTTTTTTGGGAATCATTTTAGGAACAGATTCAGATGCTTATAAAATATATGATAGGGTGCTTCCAGAATACGTCGTGCCAGTCATATCAGCATTCTTGCTTTTTATACTTCCTACTAATTGGAAAGAAAGAGAGTTCACAATAACCATAAAAGAGGCGATGGGGATAGACTGGGGAACGCTTCTTATTTTCGGTGGCGGGCTTTCACTAGGAGCAATGATGTTTAAAACAGGGCTTGCTGAAGTGATAGGTAAGTCGCTTGTAGAAATTACAGGTGCAATGTCAGTTACGTCTATAGCGGCATTGGGACTTTTTCTCGCTGTTACACTTTCAGAGATCACATCAAACACAGCAACAGCGAATTTGCTTCTTCCCCTCATAATTGCGATTGCTATATCAGCAGGAATAAGCCCTGTCATCCCTGCACTTGCTGTTGGTATTGGAGCAAGTTTCGGTTTTATGCTTCCTGTTTCCACAGCCCCAAACGCTATTGTATATGGCTCAGGTCTTATTCCAATAACAAAGATGATTAAATACGGATTTCTACTCGATGTCGTGGGCTATGTTATCGTCCTTGCAGGGGTGTTGATTCTATGCCCACTTGTAGGTTTGAAATAAAGTTAAGAATTTCGTTGATAATAAAATAGTCAGTAAAAAAAGAACTGGGCATGGAACTTAAGAACTTAGGTAATACTGGTACCATGGTTCCAGAGATCGGGCTTGGTACCTGGAATTATAGCGGTGGGGTAGAGCCGCTTCGCAAGGGGGTCGAGCTTGGTGCCTACTTTATTGATACTGCTGAAGGCTATTACACTGAAGACGTAGTAGGCAAGGCTATCAAAGGCATCCGTGATATGGTGTTCGTTGCTACTAAGGTATCCGGCAGACATCTAGGTTATGATGATGTTCTAAGAGCTGCTGAAGGAAGCCTCCGTCTCCTAAATACGGATTACATTGATTTGTACCAGATTCATTGGCCAAATTCACGATTTCCACTTAAGGAAACTATGCGCGCCATGGAAAAGCTTGTGGATTCAGGAGCGGTCAGATATATAGGCGTCAGCAATTTCTCAACCGAAGAGCTAAGAGAGGCACAGTCATTTATAAAAAACTATCCAATCGTATCCAACCAGGTCTTGTATAATTTGAACAATCGGGAAATAGAGAGAGATTTGCTACCATATTGGCAGAAGCATAAAGTGACAATCATAGCCTACACTCCATTGGATAATGGTAGTCTAACAAAAAATATTGGGTTTATAAGTAGCCATAAAATGAAGGTTCTTGAGCAGATAGCAAATGGGGTACAAAAAACCATAGCACAAGTGGCACTGAACTGGTGCACATCAAGACCAAATGTCATCGCTATCCCCAAATCTAACAGTCTAGCCCGAACCATAGAGAACTGCGATGCATCGGGCTGGAGATTGTCACAGGATCATATACGACTTTTGGATGAAGCCTTTTCTTAGAAAAAGGAAAAGAGAACTATGAAGCAGTGCAGTGGGGGTGGGATTTGAAACACTAAGCGAGTAAAATTTGTTGACAGAAAAGTATAATTCGTTTAGTAGTATTCAGAAGATAATCGGAAGCTTCCCCTTAGCAAAATTCGGTTCGATGTGAGATGTATTTTAATAAGGACATCAAGCTGACAAAAAAGTTGATTTACAGTACTAAAGCACAAATCAGGAGGAGACGATTATGAAAAGAAAAATTTTTATATATTCAAGTATCTACATGGTACTTTTATTAATAATTCGTCTCACCACGGCCTGCAACGACGACGACAGCCCGGCAGATTCGTCGCCGACATCCGGATCCCCATTCGACCTTGATACTGCTCTTGAGCTTGGACGTCTCTCCTTACAAGCCTACCAAATGTTAACTGATTTTGAGCAAGGAAAAACCTTCACCCTGCCGTCGCCTTACCAGTTAGTGGTGCAAATCCTCACCCCCGAAGCATTTGAGGGAGAACCAATTCCGAGTGAGCCCATCCCAATTGCCTTCATTGCAAAGAATGATGACAACATCTATGTGGTGTTCAGGGGAACCAAGACAATCGTCGAATGGATTGACGATGCCATGTTTGCTCAAGTGCCTTACACCTTTGTTGATGACGGTGGGATGACTGAGCAGGGCTTCACAAATATCTACGGGACGATCCACGACTCGATCGTCAATGCTGTTAACAACTTAAGCAGCACAGGCACCTTCTCCAATCTATTCATCACTGGTCACAGTTTGGGTGCCGCTCTAGCCATTCTCGCAGTACCCGAACTGACTGAGAATACATCATTCAAGAACCCTATCATGTATAACTTTGCTGGTCCCAGAGTTGGTAATATCCATTTTGTGAATGAGCTTTACAATCCCTTAAATATTACGAGCTGGCGGGTCGTGAACACGAACGATGTGGTACCAACATTACCTCCAACTACTGTAATCATAATTGATCCACCAGGAGTTTTTTTCTATGAGCATGTCAATTCCGAAGAAGCGATTACTTTCGGCAACCCGATTTCAGGGCCGTTCGATTTCACGGATATCGAATTTAATCACAGTATGTGCAACTACTACAACACGCTTTGTGACATGACAAGTGACCCCGATACATGCAAGGCAATGGCGGATGGCGCGGATAGTTGTAATCCCCCATCCCAATGACTCTTGCACACAATAGAAAAAAAATAATCCATCTACCCATTACGGATTGTGGAAAATCTGGAATCGCCAGGATTACATTATAGTGTAAATTTTAAATCTCTTTGTACTAGATCAATTTAAATTGTGCCATTGGTGACTTATCCTTATCTTTACAACTTATATAGTTACTAAGTGCTGATTCATCAGTTTGCATATGGACAAGATGAGTTTTTCCCTCCTGCAGTGAAAAGAATTCAATTGTTGAGCTATCATTATCTTTATTTTTAGCCTCCTTCAAACGGAATGCTGAGATCTCCTTAATTCCTATCTGAATTCTTAAAAAGTATTCTGCCGCTTGAACCTCTTTGCTGTAACAAGAACCACCCCTATAATTTTCAAGATTAATATGTTGATTTCTACATTCTCCGATCAATTTAGCCACATCGCTATCCCTAAGTCTAACAGTGTTGCCCGAACGATAGAAAATTGCCATGCTTCGGGCTGGCGTTTGTCTAAAAGCCAGATAAGTCTATTAGATGAAGCCTTTTCGTAAAAAGGGTAGAAGATTAACGGAACATTGCTAAAATAATAGCAGTTTAAGTTAAAATTATTAGTAAAGGAGGGCTTAATATGTCAACAAAACATGAGTTTTTACGGCGCGAATTCTTACATTTATCAGGTTTGACTTCTATCGGTGCTTTTCTATTGGGTCACAAGCTAACACCAGTGTCCTATGCCGCATCGGCGCCATTGCCTAGTGACACAAGCGCTGACGCAGCTCTTCAAACATTGAAAGAAGGCAACCAGAGGTTTGTAGCCATGAAGCCGATCCATCCCAACTTGACCGCTGAGCGACGTACAGACGTGGCTAAAGGTCAAAACCCTTTTGCTATTATATTTGAGTGTGTGGACTCACGAGTTCCACCAGAGCTCGTTTTTGACCGAGGACTCGGTGATTTGTTCGTGATTCGAACAGCCGGTCAAGCTTTAGATAAGGCCGCGCTAGGTAGTATTGAATTCGGAGTAGAAGAATACAACATACCTCTAGTTATGGTACTAGGCCATGAAAAGTGTGGTGCGGTAGAGGCTACTATTGAAGTTCTAGAAAAGAAAGCTCAAGCTCACGGTCAAATACGCACTTTGGTCGAACTCATCAAGCCAGCCGTTGAAAAGGTGAAAAACAAGCCTGGAGATTTGCTCGACAATGCTATTAGAGCTAACATTGCACTGGGTGTTGACAAGTTAAAAACCACGCCAATCCTGACTGAGCATCTAGAAAAGGGCAAGATTAAGATCGTCGGGGCGTATTATGATCTGGAGACTGGGGTCGTAGATATTACTGTCTCTTAAAACAATTCCTCGAATGCTAAAATCAGAGCTTTCTCAATATAATTTGATTTATAATGAATGGTCATAATTTTAAATCTCATTATAATCAACCAATCTATATTGTGCTATTGGTGATTTATCTTTATCTTTACAGCTAGTAAAGTTACTGATTGCTTTTTTATCCGTTTGGATATGAACAAGGTGTGTTTTTCCATTCGTTGGTGACAGAAATTCAATCATAGAGTTATCGCTGTCTTTATTTTTAGTCTCTTTCAACCGGAATGCAGAGATTTCCTTAATTCCTGTTTGCATTCTTAAAAAGTATTCTGCTGCCTGAACCTCATTGCTGTAACATGATCGGCCCCTATAGTTTTCAAGATAGATACGTTGGCTCTGATACTCCTTGATTAAATCATCCGCATCACTTTCCCTAACACGTCCGTAGTAAATACCATGGGGTAAACACAAAATATTAGCGGCAAATCTATGACCTCCAAGGTGCGTACACTGCCATGCCATGAATCCGCTCTCATACTTTAGCGCTTCCATATAAACCGGTACACCAAATTTACCGCAACATGTATCATGTGTACCGTGGGCGCATACTAAAATTAGAGGATCTTTTCTTAAAAAGGAGCTATCATTTAAGATTTTTGGAATATCAAACTCAAGAAGGTCTTCATAGTTGGACAAAGTAAATTCAAAGAGCCTAGGCTCTATCTCGTCTGAATCTCCAAGATAAAATTTAATTAAATCTGAAGATCTATCATGTCGTTTAATTAACTGTAAGCGTGAGTTTGGAGTTGATTCAAGATAATTTGAAAGATGTTTTTTTACATTTTCGGCAATATTGCAAGATTGGAAAGCCTTCTCAGCCCAAGCTTGTCTGTATTCAAGCAATAGCCAAACATCCACCCTAGGCACAGTTCCAAACATCTCCTCTTTGGCTTTAATTGAAAGCTCAGAACAGAAAAACTTGTGCATATCTTCTTTGTGCGTTCTAAAACCTTGGTTATTCAAAGGATTAAGATACTTCCTAAAGTTTGAAAGCATACCTAAGACCGCTTTAATTTGAAATCATGCTTTCAGAGACTGTGCTTGAAAGGATTAGCATTATTGACCTGCTTAGTTGTACTCATTACACTTGCTATAAAGCCAGAGAGCCCGATTTACATTTGCTCTTGTTTTAACCGGACAGTATTGTTCACAAATACTAATGGACACTAAATATTACAAGGAATTTTTTAGTGCATTCAAAAGGAGTTGTCATTGCGAGCACTTCGTTAAACTCAGTGTAAACTCCGCGAAGCAATCTGGCACGAAGTGTCATTCCGAACGCAGTGAGGAATCTAAAACGGATTGCTTCGTCACTTTGTTCCTCGCAAAGACAATTCTTATTATGCATAGTTAACCAATCGAATTGGTATAACATCATCCATGGACTTGCTACCATTATATTATAGTGATGAAAGTTGAAATTATTAACAACCCTATTTCAATTTAGGATAAGCTAGCAAAAAATATCTATGCGATACTAACCAATTAATTTAAGGAGGAAGTATTATGAGAATCATATCGTTACCATTTATATTTTTTGCTGTCGGGATTTTAATAGTTTCTTGTGAATCTCCTAAAAGAGGTCAAGAAGATCAAAAGGATCTTAAAGAACTCCAGGGGACGTGGCAATTAATTTCTGGAGTGGTGGATGGCAAGGAACTTCCAGACGAGGAAGTTAAAAACACACAGATTATAATAAAGGACAACACCTTTGTGTTACCAAATGAATCTGGGGTTGGTACAAGCCCTAAAGGAACTTTTATAATCTATCCGAATGCAGATCCTAAACAGGTCAATTCGACCACGACAGATGGTCCAAATATTGGAAAAGTCTCACTGGGTATATATGAAGTTGAAGGCGACAATCAAAAAACCTGCTTCGGTCCACCCGGAGGATTTCGACCCACCGAATTTAGCTCTACACCCGGTAGTGGGAAAATCCTGCAGGTTTGGAAACGTGTAAACCCATGAACAGAGTTCTTCTTCGCCTAACGATGGCATTAGCAATATGCTACTGGAACTATTCCGCTTTATAAATTTTATAGAAATTAATCATTGTTATTAAAATTTTTGAAACTTGTTATAAATATCAAATTTTAAATTAGTCAACAAAAGATTTGACCCCAAACTCAAACTCAAACTCAAACTGTCATAACCGCTCAAGTTTTAGGTGGCACTATAGGATTGGAAGTGTTCGGGGTCAGGCATGCATATTGACCTAATTGAGGCTCATTCTTGACATCCTTTGCCGTAGACTTTATTATACAAATATATGAAAATACAACTTTAAGGAGAAAACACTATGCCTGTTGTGAAGATTGGGGTCAGCCGCCAGGTAGTTATTCCGAAAAAGATTCATGACGAGCTTGGACTTACATCAGGAGACTTTCTGGATGTTGAACTCAGGGAAGGCAAAATTATTTTAACTCCAAAGGCACTCGTGGATAAACAGATTGAGAAACGTCTGGCTGAGGGACTTGAGGACCTCAAGCAAGGTAGGACCTACGGGCCGTTTGATTCAGCTAAAGATATGATCCAATCACTTCGCGGCTCTAGGAGATCTAAAATGAGCAGAAGAGCTTAATGCGGCTCCAATATACCGAACGCTTCCGCCGAAGCTATGATAAGGCTCCAGCCCGTATCCAAATGGCCTTTGACAAACATGTTGCCCTTTTAGTTACTAATCTCCGTCACCCATCTCTCAGAGCCAAGAAGTACGATGAGGCTAGAGGAATCTGGCAAGCAAGGGTCAACGGCGGGTGGCGTTTTTACTTCACCATCGAAACCGATACCTACAAACTCATTGACATCATGCCTCATCCTAAGTAGCTTCCTTGAACCTGACAATCCTCAGTAGCCGATAACTTTCGGTGAACCAACCCCGTAAACTAAAAAAGTGTTCAGGGCATACAAATTGACTTTATTTCCTCACTGAATTAAAAGATGTGGAATGTGAGCAAGTATAATCCTTCAACATGGGGCATACCTACAGTTTTCTATCATAATAGGGGTTGCGTCCCCTTTTTAATTTAATCCGGTATCCATGAAAACCTGAAGGTTTCCGCTATATCACGCTTAACATTTGGAATCTACTTTTTTTAATGGTATTAAATTAAGATGTTCGTCTTCAATAACCACGTTTTTTGCAACTTTTAATTCATCCATAAGTCACGAGCAACACCAAAAGAGGGAGGTTCCTATGATAAACGCTGATCAAGCTCTACAAATATTAATGGAAGGAAACAAGCGATTTATGGCAGCAAAGCCTCTATATCCTAACCTAACACCCAAGCGACGTAAGGAACTATCTAAAGGTCAACAGCCTTTCGCAATAATCTTTGGGTGTGTTGACTCAAGAGTGCCGCCAGAGCTCGTTTTTGACCGTGGGTTGGGCGATTTGTTTGTCATCAGAACAGCAGGACAAGCCCTGGACGGCGCCGCTCTTTGTAGCATTGAATTTGGAGTCGAAAAGTTTAATATACCACTTGTGATGGTACTAGGACATGAAAAATGTGGCGCAGTATCCGCTACTATTGAAGTTGTTGAAAAAAAGGCTGTCGCTCATGGCCAAATCAACACCCTAGTTGAAATCATAAAGCCAGCAGTAGATAAAGTTATGGGACAGCCAGGCGATTTGCTTGAAAATTCTGTTAGGGCAAACATACAACTTACTGTTGACAAATTAAAGGCCTCGCCATTTCTATCGAAATACCTATACAAAGGCAAAATCAAGATCGTTGGGGCACGTTACGATCTGAATACCGGAGTGGTAGATATTATTATGCCGTGATACAAGGCAACGACGCAGAGGGATATCGTTTTTTTATAAATATTTTAAGGATTCTAAGAACTCACTCATTTATCATGTTAACTTGATATGCGTTATTTTTCCTCTTTAGTAAATTCTTGAACCATCTTTTCAAACGATTTAATCCCCCTTGTCATTCTAGCAATACTAGAAATAATGTTGTTAATTTTAATGGGCAATTTTGTTTCTAAACGTTTTTTTTCTAATTTAGAAGCGGTCTTAAAACTAGTTTTTATTTTTCTTACAATATCCCCTAACATCAAGTCAAGGTTAAGTGGTGCTATCCATTTGCCAGAAATTTCGTGTTCAAGTCGATTAAATGCTTCAATTCTCGCTCGCAAGTTTTTCAATGATGCTCTTATACTCGGAGAAATCCCCATGCATTCTGTACAATGCTCACCCGACGAAGATGCTTTAATAAGAAGACTTAGAAACGCTTTTCCATCAATGAGCTCAAGTGGTTTACCTATGACAAACTTTACCGAGTCTTCTGTAAAGTTACTCGTTGTAATAACATATCCACTCTCTGCATTATCGGAAAGAACAAGATCATAAAACTTCTTTACCTCTTCTAAATCCACAGGTTTATTTTCCTTTCTACATTCAAACAAACTCCAAGACTTAACATGCCATCTGTGTTTTTCTGCTTTATGAGACTCGAGTAAGAAACTGTTAGATTTCTCAGGGCTTACTTTGTCGGACTCGAACACATCGTACCCGTGTTCTTCTAACACTTGTATTACCAAATCCTTAAAATCCTCTTTATTCATAGACCTTATGTAATCCAAAGATAAAAGGTATGGTTCAATTCTAATGTATTCACTTCGACAAAGAGAGCAGCGAGCAAATTTTATAGCAGATTTATCCGACATATTTCTTACTATAAATTAAAAAACGTGTTATAGAAAATCATAATTTATTTCTTGTTAAATCTAAAAGGCGATTAAAATCCTGTGTTTTAGTTAGTTCTGTTTAGAATATAAGGCTAAAAGAATGTTAACTGGAACATATAATGTCATACATTCTACGCTGGCCAGTATATTGGTCTGAAGTGACTTTGTACCAGAAGTAAACTTAATGGTTGGGCTTTTGTAATTTTTTTTGAAAGTATACTTGAGTATAATTTAAGTTTCTAAAAGTTAACAAAAAATACTATTGAATAAAGCATACAATGAACTATTTTGGAAACACGACGACCATTTAAATGCCTTTGGAAATCTTATTTTTGGGCTTGCGTCAGCAGAAGTAATTAAGAACTATTTAGATGCTTCAGCTATAGACAGGTAAATAATGTTTCACACTGTCGTCTACATCCTGGCTTTTCTTTTGATCATGTCAAAGAGAAAACCGATCTCTTCAACCTTAAGAAGTTTTGCAATTGTAAAATAAAGTGCTACTGAAACTAAAACCGAGGCGAGAAATACTCCAATTTTTTCTAGGGAAATTCCGCTCTGAGACCAATCGTAGAAAGCTGAAATCTTCCAAGCTGAAACACCCATAATTAGTGATGCCAATGTTATTTTAAGAACTTGCATTAACGTCTTTTTTACTTCTATCTCTCCCATGCGTCTACTTAGGGCAAAAAAGAGAAGAAAAAAATTAAAAGTCGAAGAGATCGAGCTTGCAAGCGCAAGCCCTGTGTGCTTAAGCCCGAAAGTAAATCCTAGTATATATCCGAAGAAGGCGTTTACGATAAACGCTAGGAAGGCAATCTTTACAGGGCTCTTAGTATCCTGAATAGCATAAAAGGTAGGGGCGGTTATCCTTACTCCACCTACAGCCCAAAGCCCGACGGCATACCCAAGAAGTGCTTGTGATGTAAGAATAGTTGCTTCATACGAAAATTCACCTCTTTGATATAGCAGATTGCAGATGGGAACTCTAAGTGATATTAGACCTGTAAGTGCAGGGACCATCACAAAGAGCATAAGCCTTAGAGCAAATGAATAACTTGCTCTAAATCTCTCAAGCTCTCCTTTCGATGCTTGGGAAGAAAGATTAGGAAGTAGTGCAGTCGCAATTGATACTGCTACAATTCCTAGAGGGAACTCTATCAGCCTTTCTGAATAGTAAAGATAAGAGACAGTTCCTTCTGGAAGATTCGATGCGTACTGTGTACTTACAAGGATGTTTAAGTTATAAACAGCAACTCCAAAAAGCTGGGGAGCCATAAGAAGCGCTATTTGTTTTACTGCTGGGTGACGAAGATTTTTTCTAAATTGGTAAAGAAAACCTCTATTCCTTAGGAAAGGGATCTGGAATGCGACTTGAATAAATCCTCCTATCATTACCCCTATGGCGAGAGAGAAAATCGGAAGATCAAAGTTTTGCTGAATAAGTAATACTGTGCCAATGACCACAATATTAAAAATTACAGGTGAAAAAGCAGGTGCGAAAAAATGCTTTAGCGAGTTTAGAACCCCCATTGAAAGCGCAGTAAGAGAGGCAAAAAGGATATAAGGAAACATTATCCGGTTGAGATTTACGGCGAGATTAAAGATTTCACCTTTAAAACCTGAAGCAAAAAGTTTAATTATAAAAGGAGAAAAGGAAACCCCTATGAGAGAAACAAGAATTAGAACTATAAAAAGAAGTGTAAAAGTAATATCAGAAATTTTTTTGGCTTCCTCTTTACCTTTTTTCTCTAAGTTTTCTGTAAATATTGGGATGAAGGAAACTGTGAGTGAGCCTTCGGCTAGGAGCCTTCTGAGAAGATTTGGAATTCTAAACGCAACATAAAATGCATCTGTCTCAGCTCTTGCGCCAAAGAAATAAGCTACCACCATATCCCTTGCATAGCCCATTATGCGGCTAAGAAGTGTAATAACCCCTACAATCCCGGCAGAACGAGTTATTTCCTCTTGATGTCTCATTGAGGCGTGTAGTTTATATCAAGACTAAAATCAATCAAGAAAAGAGGAGCTATGTCTTTTGGAATTAAAATTAGTAATATGAAGCACTGTAAGTATTAAAATTAATCAGGTAAGTTTCTAAACTTGTATCAGCAGAAAAACGATAAGGGGTATTTGTTTATGAGATATAGTCTCAGAGAAGAGTTGCCCGGTCTCTGGTTTTTGGACCTAAAAGTGGGTGGAGAAGAACAATATATTGGATCCTACATTATCGCATCTGGGAATGAGGTTGCTCTAGTGGAAGTGGGACCTTCAAGCACGGCTCTAAATGTAATCCACGCATTGGATGAAATAGGATTTCATCCTACGGATGTAAAATACCTCTTACCTACACACGTGCATCTTGATCACGCAGGTGCGTCCGGAACACTACTCAAGCACTTTCCAAATGCTTCTGTAATTGCTCATAAGAGAGGGGTCGTGCATCTAGCTGACCCTGAAGCAACTCTTTGGAAGGCATCAAAAGCGGTCCTGGGCTTTGTTGCGGATATCTACGGCAAACCCGAACCCGTACCAAATGAAAAAATAATTCCGGTTGAAGACAAAATGAGTCTTACTCTCGGAAAACTCACTTTTGAGATTATTCCAACACCAGGGCATGCAAGTCACCACGTCTGCTTTTTCCTTAATCCAGGAAAGGTAGTTTTTACAGGAGACGCTGTAGGGGCTTATCTTCCGAGTCTTGATATTACACTTCCTCAAACGCCACCCCCGTTTAGACTCGAAGCCACACTTAAGTCGATCGAGACCTTGATTTCACTCGAACCAAGAATAGGTGCTTATACCCATTTTGGTATTTCACCAGAAGCAAAAAGAAATTTTAAAAATCATTATAATCAACTTTTAATTTGGTATGAATGCGTAACTGAAGCTCTAAATAAAGGAATACCAAAAGATAGTATTCTGAATGTAATATCAGAGCGAGATAGTGATCTAAAAAGGTTTCTTACTAACTCAAAGAAACTAACCGGTTTAAAAAGAGGAGTCGAGGTAAGCCTCAAGGGATTTATTGAGCTAGCTATGACAGAGAAAATGAGAACTTAGATTTTTACCTCCTCAAATTCTATTTCATCTTTAAGATTTCTCAGTAGCTCTTTTACTTCATCAACGCGCTCATTTGTAGAAATAATTTTAATTAGTCCTTCTTTTGCATCTTCTGTTCTAGTCCATGCAAGATGAGAATAAGTGCCTATTATTGACTGAAAGTATACAGTGTTACTCGGATCTTTAAGTTTTACATATATAATCATTGCATATTCATTATAGAACAAACAATAAGCGAGTACTTTAAATCATCCTTTTTTCTAGTTTGTTATTGTCAGCAATCTTATTTATAAACATTAATCCTATTAAAAATTTTAAAATAACTAATGTGATTCCCTACCCAGTTAAGAAATTACTATGAATCAACACGATCGTATATACAATCTTGTATCTACCCGGAACACATTTCCATACCTAATATTATGTAAGGAAAAAATAAATTGTGTAATAAACTAATTAGATACAATACATTTCAAAGATATCCATAAATATAACAGTAATCACAGCTTATAAATTTAATTTAAAGCCATTTCCGTTAGTCATTTATGTTCATCATATATCTTTTAAGGAATCATAACAATCATTCCGAGAAACATTATTTTTAAGCGGTAAGCTGCTATCACCAACAACTAGTTTAAAAATATAAATGTTGAAGTACCTTAGCTCTAATTTATAAAGTTTAATATGATTTGTATACTGTACTTACTTGAAATCACAGCCTAAATTGCTGACGAAGCCTGTTGTAACTTTCCTCAAACATTAAAAAATTCAAAAATTTCAAAAACTTACTTGACAAACTTTATATGTTTTTATATAGTGGTTTAAAGTGGCATAAAGTGGCATAATTGATTATCACATGTTTAGAGGAAGATACGAACATACAATGACTGATAAGGGGCGCATAAGCGTACCTGCGAAGTTTAGAGATGTTCTAAACGATAAATATGGAGAAGAATCCCTTATCATAACGAATTTTGATAGATGCCTAATAGTTTACCCATTAAAAGAATGGAATGAAATAGAAAGAAGGGCTGCTGAGCTCCCACAATTCAAGCAGGAAGTAATTTCTTTTCTTAGGCACCTTATAGGAAATGCGGATGACTCTCCCATTGATGGCCAAGGAAGAATTCTTTTACCTCAATCACTTAGAAACCATGCCCAGATAAAACGTGACGTGGTAATGATTGGAATGCTTACCAAGTTTGAAATCTGGGCAAAAGAGATATGGGACGAAGAAGAATCAAAAAGGGCATACGAGGAGTTTAAGAGAAGCAGAGAAATACTATCGGCGCAAGGGTTATAAATGGAAATAGCATTAGACATGGAATATCCAATTCATAAACCTGTTATGGTAAGAGAGGCAATGAAATTCTTAAGGCCTCACTCTAACGGTATCTATGTAGATGCCACTCTCGGCCTGGGAGGCCACACCGAGGCTATCTTAGAGTATGCAAATTCGCATGCGAAGGTTATTGCACTTGATATCGATGATGAAGCGATTTCCTTTTCAAAAAACTACCTTTCAAGGTTCGAAACACAAATTAAATTTATAAATAAAAATTTCTCTCAAATTGATAAAGTCCTAGAATCTCTCTCTATTAACGAGGTAGACGGAATAGTCGCTGATTTAGGAATCTCATCATTTCAACTTGAGTCTAGCGGAAGGGGGTTTAGTTTTCAGAGGGATGAAAGGCTTGATATGCGTATGGATCCAGGACTTAGATTTACTGCGCACGATCTTGTCAATGAAATGGATGAAGAGGAGATCTCAAAGGTATTAAAAAACTATGGTGAAGAGAGATGGGCAAAAAAGATTGCGATAGAAATCTCAAAATCTCGCAGTAAAAAACCCATAGAGACAACCCTTGAGCTTGCTAATATAGTTTTAAATGCAATTCCAAAAAAATTCTATCCTCATGGACGCCATCCCGCTACCAAAACCTTTCAGGCACTCCGCATAGCTGTCAATAACGAGCTTGAGAATCTAGAAATATTCCTAAAAAAAGCCCCTTTATTTCTTAAGCCCGGTGGAAGAATAGTCATAATCTCTTTTCACTCACTAGAGGATAGATTAGTTAAAAATACGTTCAAGGGTCTTTCATCAGCATGCATATGCCCCCCAGAGTTGCCAAGATGTGGATGTGGTCGAAAGAGCATTCTTAAAAACCTTACACACTCGCCGCTGACCCCGAGTTTGGAAGAGATTAACGAAAATCCAAGAGCAAGAAGTGCAAAACTAAGAGCAGGAGAAAGGATTAGCTATGACTGAGAGTGGAAACATTAGAATAAAAGGAAAACCCAATTCCGATAAGACCTTTTTTTCACTTAGGCTATTCTTCCTTTGTCTTCTCGTAATTTGTATTGCCCTTTTGTATATACGCATTAAAGTCGAAACTATAAAATTCGGCTACGAGATTTCTGAAAACACAAAGAAGGAACAACATTTGTTAAGAGGGAATCTTCTTCTCCAAGCTGAATGTATGGAACTAAAATCACCAGCAAGGATCGAAGGCATTGCTCGTGAGTCTGGTTTTAGATTTCCGACCCAAGATGACGTTATATTCGTTAAGGAGAAGACAGTCATAGGGGAGATAAGGTGAAAAAAACAAAAAACTCAAAGAGAATCTCCCTTGTAAGAGGTTTAGAGAAACCGGTATGGAAGGTTAGGTTAATAGGTGGATTAATCCTTGTCCTTTTTGCTGCCGTCTCTCTTAAAGCCCTCGAACTCCAGGTGCTTAACAGAGATAAGGCGCTCGATCTTGCAAGGAAACAACACTGGAAAAAGCTCACGCTTCTTCCTCGACGAGGTAAAATACTCGATTCAAAGAAAAAAGAACTAGCGGTAAACATAGAGGCTGAGTCAATCTACGTTCGTCCAAGGAATATCTTGGACCTTCCTGATTTTTCTAATAAGCTCTCCAAGCACCTTAATATGCCTCAAAAACAGATTTTAGCAATGCTGCTTACCGGAAAACCATTTATTTGGGTTAAAAGGGTTGCTAAACCTGAAGTAGTTGCTGAGATAAAAAAAGCAAACTTCGAAGGGGTAGGTTTTATAGAAGAGCCCAAGCGGGTTTATCCAAACAGTTATCTTGCCGGGCAAATTCTCGGATTTACCGATATTGATTCAAAGGGAATCGAAGGAATTGAATACTATCATGATGATTTTCTCGCAGGCACACCTGGAAAGATCATTGTTCAAAAAGACGCACGTGGGAAAGAGATCATAAGTAATTCAGTTGTTGTTGAAGAAAGTAAGACAGGGTTCGACATCTTTCTTACGATAGATTCCCAGATCCAGTACATAGTTGAAAAAGAACTCAAAGAGGGTGTTGAAAAGTCCTCCGCTGATAAAGGGATTGCAGTACTTATGAAATCTGAAACTGGAGAATTGCTAGCTATGGCATCCTACCCATTTTTTGATCCAAATAAGATTGATAGGAATTCACAAGAAAATAGAAAAAACCTCCCGATGTGGTATTCGTTTGAGCCCGGTTCCATTATGAAGGGCTTTCTTGCCGCTGCAGCACTCGAAGAAAAGAAAGTAACTTCAAATTCAAGATTCAACTGTGAAAATGGAAGGAGAAAAGTAGGTTCCTCGATTATAAATGATGTCCACCCTTATGGTATTCTTTCTCTATCTGAGATTATTAAGGTATCAAGCAACATTTGTGCTTCTAAGATAGCTGAAACCCTGGGTAAGGATAGGCTATATGAACATCTGAAGGGTTTCGGTTTTGGCGAAAAAACTGGAATAGATCTACCAGGAGAATCAAGTGGAAGGCTTAGGAACTCGAAGGATTGGGGGGCAATTGGGCTTGCAACGATTTCTTTCGGCCAGGGAATCTCCGTTACTGCTCTTCAGCTTGCAACTGCACTCTCTGCCATCGCAAATGGTGGGTATCTCATGAGGCCTTATGTGGTTGAAAAAATAACCGACTTGGATGGCAGAGTTATTCAAGAAAAGAAACCGGAGGTTGTAAGAAGGGTTATTTCATATGATACAGCCGAAGAGGTTACAAAAATTCTAGAAGGCGTTATGACTAAAGGTGGCACCGGTAACAGGGCCTCGATCCAAGGTTACAGGAGTGCAGGAAAGACAGGAACTGCACAAGTTCCAAATCCCGAGACTGGGGGATACTTCCCCGACCGTCATATTGCCTCTTTTATTGGTTTTGCTCCGGCTGATGATCCTGAGATGACACTCGTGGTAGCTGTCGAAAACCCAAAAACTAGCCCATATGGTGGGGTTGTAGCTGCACCTATATTTAAAGGGATTATGGAAAAGGTCCTTTTCTATCTCGGTATTCCTCCTAAAACGACCTTTGCCCAATCTAGGTTTATGCCGAATCTAATGGGTATGAGCTCAAGGGATGTCCTTAGATGGGCGGAAAAAGAGGGAATAGAAGTAAATCTCAAAGGAACTGGTAGCGTTATTCATCAAAAACCTCAGGAGGGGGAGATAATAAAAGAAGACACAGTTTGCTTGATAGAGTTAAGACAGACAATATGATTTTAAGAGATCTAACGAGAGGACTAGAAATTAAAAAAGCTCTTATCAGAAATAATGTAGAAATTCTAGGAATCTCATACGACTCGAATAATATCCGTGATGGATTTCTTTTTGCAGCAATTAAAGGTGAAAAAACAGATGGACATAAATATATAGAGTCAGCCTTAAAGAACGGTGCTATAGCGCTACTTGTAGAAGACATCCCCTTTAACACCCCAAACGACATATCAATTATTCAAGTAGAAGACACAAAGTTTTCGCTTGCCAAAATCTCAGCAAATTATTTCGAGCATCCCACAAAGGAAATCACACTTGTAGGTATTACAGGAACAAATGGGAAAACAACTATTACCTATCTTCTAGAGTCAATCTGGAAGGAGATGGGTAAGAACGCTGGCGTTATTGGAACTGTTGAATATAGGTATTCAGGAAAGAAAATATCATCTCCTATGACAACACCCGAATCGCTGGATTTAATGAAGTTATTTAGAGATATGCGAACTTCCGGAGTCGAATGTATTGCAATGGAGGTATCTTCACACGCCTTAGATAGAAAGAGGGTTTCAGAGTGTCATTTCGATACCGCGGTGTTTACAAACCTTACACAGGACCATCTTGACTATCATAGAACACTTGAGAACTACTTAGAGGCAAAGAAAAAACTATTCTCCGAGGTTCTAAGGCAAAGTGAAAAGGGTGAAAAATTCTCGATAATAAACATTGATGATCCATATGGAAAAGAAATTGCAAAAGACTCTTCAGGTAAAATTATCTACTATTCAATTAGCAACAGATGCGAAGGAGTTCATGTAGAGAAAGCTTCTATTACTCCAGAAGGAATCTGGGCGCTTTTTAATACCCCATGGGGAAAGATTGAGATAAGTTCAAAACTATTTGGCAAACACAACCTATACAATATACTTGCCGCCGCTGCCGCCGCTCTTTCCTTAGGCGCTTCGATTGAAGCTGTTGAAACTGGAATTTCAAGAGTAGAATCAGTTCCTGGAAGGCTTGATAAGGTAGAAAACACATACGGAATCACTATTCTTATAGATTATGCTCACACCCCCGATGCATTAAGAAACGTTCTCATGGCTGTAAGACCTTTAACGCCTAAAAGGCTTATCCTTATCTTCGGATGCGGCGGTGACAGAGACCCTATAAAAAGACCAATAATGGGAAGAATAGGAAGAGAGCTATCAGATATTCTTATTGTTACATCTGATAATCCTCGCACAGAGCGCCCTGAACTCATTATAGATGAAATAGAAAAAGGGGTCCACGAGATAAGCTCTGACAACAAAAACTATTTTAGAATTCCTGATAGGCGTGATGCAATAAGAAAGGGAATAGAGATTGCAGCTAGTGGTGATACAGTCCTCATAGCAGGAAAAGGACATGAAACCTATCAGATTCTAGGGACAAAAAGGATTCCCTTTGATGATAAGGACGTAACAGGAAATATTTTGCGGGAGAGAACAAGGAATGCTTGAACTAAGCCGTGTTTTAAATTCGACAAATGGTGTTCTTCTTTCAAAATCGGATGAGGCAATATTTACTGGTGTTTCTACAGATTCACGTAAGATAAGAAAGGACGAGCTTTTCTTTGCCCTCTATGGAAGTAATTTTGATGGACATGATTTTGTTTTGGAGGCGCTTGAGAAGGGAGCAAAAGGAGCGGTTATTGAAAGGCCTCTTTTCCTTATTCCAAATGGCAAGGTATTGATCAAGGTTCCTTCTACGCTAGAATCACTAGGTGACCTTGCCTCAACATGGAGAAGAAGTTTTGTAAACTTAAGGCTCGCAGCAATTACCGGATCAAATGGAAAAACAACCACTAAAGAAATGGCATCAAACATACTTTCTCTCAAGTTTTCGGTGCTAAAAAACACAGGAAACTTCAACAACCTAATCGGTCTTCCCCTCACACTCTTAAAACTTAGAGAAGGCCACAATGCAGCTGTAGTTGAGCTCGGCATGAACGACTTCGGTGAGATAAGAAGGCTTTCTGAGATTGCAGCTCCAGATATTGGAGCAATTACTAATATTGGAAGAGCGCATCTTGAAAAACTTGGAGGAATAGAAGGCGTTGTAAGAGCAAAGGCGGAGCTCGTTGAGGGTTTCACCGAGAACAAAACATTTGTAACGAACATGGATGATCCTTGGGTAAAAAAAATTGGAGAGCCTATCAAATGCCATAAGATTAGTTTTGGGATTGATACTCCTCAAACATATATCTCTGCAAAAGATATCGAAACAGTAGAGTTCTCCGCAGTTAGATTTAGGATGATTGTAGGTGGAGATAAACTCCCTATAAGAATAAGAGGTATCGGTCTCCATAACGTTATGAACGCGCTATGTGCAGCTGGAATTGCTATTGCTTTTGGATGCAATACAGATGAGATTCAGGCTGGGCTTGAAAGATTCATCCCGGCTTATATGAGACTCGAGGTCATGGATACGTCATTCGGATTTAAGATAATAAACGATACATATAATGCCAATCCTGATTCAATGAGAAGAGGGGTAGAAGAGCTTGTAAGATTAAAAGGAAGCGGAAGAGCAATAGCGGTACTCGGGGATATGCTAGAGCTTGGGATGGCAAGTGAGGCTGAGCATAGAAGCCTAGGTGAGTTTCTTTGTGACTCTAAGGTTGATCTTGTTATAGCTTATGGAAAACAAGGTGAGCATGTTTTAGAAGTGCTTCGAGGAAGAGCCAAAGGCATATTGGCAGAAACCCATGAAGAGGCAGCAGAGAATTTAATCAAGCTTGCAAAAGAAGGCGACCTTGTGCTCATAAAAGGGTCTCGTGGAATGCAGATGGAAAAGGTAATTCAAAGACTTTTTAAGGAGTAATCTTCAGTGCTATATCTTCTCTACCTACTTAAAGAAGACTTTTTATTTTTCAATGTATTTAAATACATCACATTTCGTTCGTTTGGAGCAGGAGTCACAGCCTTTTTACTAAGCATTGTATTAGGAAGGGTGCTTATACAAATTCTTGTTAAGATGCGCCTTAGAGAGAACATTCGTGTGGATGGCCCCATCGGTCACCAATCTAAAATCGGCACACCAACTATGGGTGGAGCTTTTATTGTTATAGCAGTAGCTATTTCAACGCTTCTTTGGGTAAATCTAACGGTAGGACCTGTCTGGGTCGTCCTACTTTTTACACTCGGCTACGGGCTGATTGGGCTTACTGATGACGTGCTAAAACTGAAAAGACGAAAAGGTATGCGTGCAAAGGTCAAACTCTCGTGCCAGGTTTTTTTAGCTTTAGTATTAATTGTAATTCTCCTATACTTAGTAAAAGGTTTTACAATGTCACTTAGGGTTGACCAGATCTCTAGCTTTCCATTTACATCCGTAATGTTTCCCTTTTTTAAAAAAGCGATTTTTAATCTAGGTTGGTTCTACGTACCATTTGCAATCCTTGTTGTCGTCGGCACATCAAACGCAGTAAACCTTACAGACGGACTAGATGGGCTCGCTATTGGTTCAATGACAATTGTAGCCGCAACCTACATAGTGTTTGCATATCTTGCGGGCAACCTTGAGTTTTCTAGGTATCTTCAAATTCCTTACATTCCAGGAAGCGGGGAGCTGTCTGTCTTTCTTGCTGCCGTCGGCGGCGCATGTCTTGGATTTCTCTGGTATAACTCTCATCCGGCCCAGGTTTTTATGGGCGACGTCGGTTCACTTGCCCTTGGTGCTGCTATAGGCTCAGTTGCACTTATAATCAAACAGGAGATTCTTCTTATTTTAGTGGGCGGTCTATTTGTCGCAGAAGCAATTTCGGTAATAATCCAGGTTGCTTCATTCAAGCTTACTGGAAAAAGGGTATTCCGTATGGCTCCGCTTCATCATCACTTTGAACTACACGGTTGGTCTGAATCAAAGGTTGTAATCCGATTCTGGATAGTCTCTATAGTGCTTTCGCTTATTGCTTTATCAACACTAAAACTCAGGTAGGAATTATCTACTGCAGGGGTTTGATTAATCAAACCCCTGCAATTTCAATTTAATGACCCAAATGGAACTTAGTGGAAGGAAGATACTCGTAGTTGGACTAGGAAGAACCGGAGTAGAAACGGTTAGATTTCTACTCAAAAGGGGTGCCGTTGTAACGGCAAGCGATATCTCTCCAATTGAGAAGCTACAAAAGGTTGTAACGGAACTCGAGGGTATGGGAGCAACCATAGAATCGGGTGAACACAGGCTAGAAACCTTCCTTTGGGCGGATATGTTGGTTCTAAGCCCAGGTGTTCCATTTGGACTCCCAACTGTCAAAGAAGCAATAAAAAGAGGAATAGAAGTAATAAGCGAAATCGAGCTAGCGTCAAGATTTATTAAAAAACCGATAATCGGTATTACAGGCTCAAATGGGAAAACAACAACATCAACTATTATTGCTCAAATTCTAGAAGCATCGGGTAAAAGCGTTTTTCTTGGTGCGAATATCGGCACTCCCCTCGTTCAGATCGCTGAAAAAGATGACAAATACGACCTTTTAGTACTGGAATTAAGCAGCTTCCAGCTTCAGGGCACATCCGCTTTTAAACCCTTTATTGGAACAATTCTCAATATCTCTCCTAATCACCTAGATCACCATGAAAACATTGGTGAATACATAGAGTCCAAGATGAAGCTCTTTTCAAATCAGACCTACAACGAATGGGCTATATATAATGCTGATGACAACCTAATAAAAGAGCATTTATTCAAAATTAAATCAAAGAAAATCCCATTTGGAGAGACCGCAATTGAGGGAGGTGTATTCTTCGACGGAACTTATATAAGATTTAGAGACGAGCTCTATGACTTAACAAAGATGAAGCTCATTGGTAAGCACAACATAGAAAACGCAATGGCTGCAATTGCCTCTACAAGAATCTTAGAGTGTGATCCTAGATTGATTGAGGAGACAATAATAAATTTCAACCCGCTTCCACATAGAATTGAGTTTGTTCGTGAGCTAAAAGGGGTCAAGTATTATAACGATTCAAAATCTACGAGTCCAGGTGCAACCCTTAGAGCCCTAGAGTGCTTCAAATCACCCATTATTCTTATTGCTGGAGGAAAAGATAAAGGCGGAGGTCATGAAATCCTTAAGGATACTCTCCGGGAAAGGGTTAAGCTTCTCGTTCTTTTTGGTGAATCAAAATTCAGAATAGAAAAGGATCTTGGAAAAGAGGTTGAAACAGTTATAGCTTTTTCCCTTGAGGGGGCGATAGAGAAAGCCTTCAAGGATTCTAAGAAAGAAGATACTGTCCTCTTTTCTCCTGCCTGCTCAAGCTTCGATATGTTTAGCTCTTATGAAGAAAGAGGAAGGAGATTTAAGGAAATTGTTCAAAATCTTTGAGTCGCAAGGAACAGGGTATGACTGGGGAATCATTGCAAGTGTGATATTTCTCTCATCGATGGGTGTGCTTATGGTTTACAGCACAAGTTCCGTATTCGCTTTGGAGAAATTTGGAGATTCAAGCTACTTCCTTAAACGCCACGCTATATACCTTAGCCTTGGCTTCGCAGTTATGATTATATTGATGAAGCTCAACTACAGCGTTCTAAGAGGTCTCGTTTATCCAGCTTATGTGATTGGCTTAGTTATACTTGCCTTAGTGCTTATTCCTGGAGTAAGCAAGGAAATAGGCGGGGCAAGAAGATGGATAAATCTCGGCATTTGGAGTTTTCAGCCTGCAGAGATTGCAAAATTTCTTCTCATCTTTTATTTGTCATACTCCCTAATGAAGAAAAAAGAAAAAATGGATACGTTTCTAATCGGCTTTGTCTCTCATCTTGTCATAGCAGGGTCTTATATAATTCTCATCCTTCTTGAGCCTGATTTTGGAATGTCAACAATACTACTTATTGTGCTTTTCGGGATGCTTTTTATTGGTGGCGTAAACATGAGATATTTAGCTTTTTCATCTTTTGTTGCAGTTATATTTCTAGTATGGGCAGTGATGAGCGAAGGTTATAGAATGAACCGTGTCACAACATTTTTAAACCCCTGGAAGGATCCACTTGGCTCGGGTTATCAAGCCGTTCAGTCTTTTACGGCATTTGGACTCGGCGGTATCCAAGGGACCGGCCTCGGTGATAGTACCCAGAAGCTCCTATTTCTTCCAGAGGCACACACCGATTTTATATTCTCAATAATTGGAGAGGAACTAGGATTTATAGGCGTCGTATTAATAATCTTCGGATTTGGCTTTCTCATGATAAGAGGAATAAGGATAGCGCTCAGAGCGCCTGATCTTTTTGGCTGTTACCTTGTTTTTGGTTGCATTATGCTTGTAACCCTTCAGGCAGGGGTTAACATGGCTGTTGCAGTTGGCTTATTCCCTACAAAGGGGCTGACACTTCCTTTTATCAGCTATGGCGGAACGTCTTTAGTAAGCAGCCTTGCAGCCATGGGTATAGTGCTTAGTGTTTCACGACATGGGATAAAATGAAGGTTATAATCGCAGGAGGAGGCACAGGAGGACACATATTTCCATCCATCTCAATTGCAGAGGAAATCTTAAAAAGGCATATAGAAAACCAGGTTCTTTTTGTAGGTACAAAAAAGGGCTTGGAAATAAAGCTCCTTTCAAAAAGAGATTACACACTTGAACTTATCAGTTCTGGGGGAATAAAGGGAAAAGGCATAGTAGGAAGTCTTAAGGGCATTGCTTTGGCTTTAAAGGGTGTTTTTGATTCTTTGAGAATCATAAGTAGGTTCAAGCCAGATTTAGTTCTTGGTGTTGGGGGTTATGCTTCGGGTCCGCTAGTTTTTGCCGCAGCCCTGCTTTCAATTCCAACAGCTATATGTGAGCAGAACTCGGTTCCTGGCATTACAAATAGGGTCCTTAGTAGGTTTGTAAAAAGGGTTTTTGCCTCTTTCGAAGAAAGCAACAGGTTTTTTTCGCAAAAAAAAACTATAGTAGTTGGAAACCCCGTAAGAAGCAGCATTCTGATAAATAAGGAATATAGCCAGGCACACAACGGTTTCACTATCCTTGTTTTTGGCGGAAGCCAAGGTGCACATAAACTCAACCTCCTAGTTCCAAAGGCTTTTGGAACCCTCCGTAGGAACGACGTCTTTTTAATTCATCAAACAGGTAAAGAAGATCTTGAGGACGTAAGGAAGGCCTATGAATGGTACGGGATTCGAGCGGATGTTCTCCCTTTCATAGAAGATATAGCAACTGTATACAAAAATGCTAATTTAGTGATTGGAAGGGCCGGAGCAGGAACCGTTGCTGAGATTACAGCGCTAGGAAAACCATCAATACTTGTTCCCTACCCATTTTCTGCTTACAATCATCAGTTAGAAAATGCAAAGGTTTTAGAAAAGGCAGGGGCTGCAATTGTAGTTGAAGAAAAAGACGCAGTTCCTGAACGGCTTACCGATATTTTAAAAGACTTACTTAATAAGGATAAGCTTAAAGAGATGAGCGAGCGAGCAAGGGTTCTTGGCAAACCCGATGCAGCACAAAAAATAGTTGACGAGATGTATAAACTTGCAAGAATTCAGAATCCAGGAGTCAGAATGCAGAAGAACTCTTCCGGCTCCTGACTTATGGCTTCTGAATTCTTTATGCAGGAGTGGCTAATGTTTGGAGTTTGTAATTTGGTCGTTGGAGCTTATTCATATGTACGGACGGATTAGGAATATCCACTTTGTCGGAATTGGCGGAATAGGAATGAGCGGTATAGCCGAAGTACTTCTCAACATGGGCTATGGCGTTACAGGCTCTGATTTAAAAAGAACAGATATTATTGATAGGCTCGAACAACTTGGGGCAAGGATCTTCATAAATCACAGCGCAGAAAACATTGGAAACGCCGATGTAGTTGTTACATCCTCTGCTATAAAGAAAAATAATCCTGAGGTTCTAGCGGCGCAATCTCAAAAGATTCCTGTAATTCCCAGGGCGGAAATGTTAGCAGAGCTAATGAGACTTAAATACGGTATTGCCGTTGCAGGAAGTCATGGAAAAACAACCACAACATCAATGATTTCAACCGTTTTAGGATTCGGTGGTTTTGATCCAACTATAGTTGTTGGTGGCAAGGTTAAGACACTTGGTTCAAACGCACACCTAGGAAAGGGTAGCTTCATGGTCGTCGAAGCCGATGAAAGTGATGGTTCTTTTCTGATGCTTTCCCCTGTAATCGCAGTAGTAACAAATATAGACAGAGAGCATCTTGATTATTATGAAAATATGATTCACTTAGAGGAAGCCTTTTCTAACTTCTTAAACAAAATCCCTTTCTATGGGCTAGCGGTTCTTTGTCTAGACTGCCCTCGCCTTAAATCAATCATCTCCGCTTTTAAAAAGAGATTTATAACCTATGGATTTTCCCCTCAGGCTGAATTCAGGGCAGAAGAGGTTAAAGTTAATGGATTTGAAACTCATTTCAAAGTTTTATTTAATAATTCTTTATTAGGAAATGTAAAGCTCAACATTCCTGGAAGGCACAATGCCCAGAATTCACTAGCCTCTTTTGGAGTAGGTATGGAGCTTGGAATGAGCTTTGAGCGAATAAGGGATGGACTTGCTGAATTCAGAGGTATTGAGAGAAGGCTTCAGATAAAGGGTGAAAGTAATGGTGTGTTGGTTATGGATGATTATGGACATCATCCTGAAGAAATTCTTGCAACCTTCAAAACACTAAGGGAATCGTTTTCAAAAAGGCTTATAGTAATTTTCCAGCCTCATAGATATACTAGAACACAGATTTTATTTAATGACTTCGTCTCAGTATTGGGTGAACCTGATATGCTTCATATACTTGATATCTACTCGGCAGGCGAAATAACAATTCCCGGAGTTACATCGGAGAAGCTTACTCAAGCAATTAAAGATAAAGGGCACAAGAATGTATATTATGCAAAGGAACAAGATGAGGTAATTCAGCGTGTCTTGGAGGTCTTAAGACCCGGAGATTTGGTTCTTACCCTTGGAGCTGGCAATGTGTGGAAGCTAGGAGAAAAAATAGTCGAGGAGCTTTCATGATCCGTATTGAAAAAGGGCTTGAGAAAATCGGGTGTGAATATAAAAGCCTTTTCTCTATGAGCCGCTACACATCGATGCGCGTGGGTGGTTTGGCGGATCTAGTAGTTTATCCTAGGAGCCATCTGGAGCTTATGATAGTTCTTAATCTGCTTACTTCTTTTAATTTCCCATGGACTGTTCTAGGAGGTGGATCAAATACTATTATTGGCGACTCTGGAATAAAGGGTGTAGTAGTTAGCACGAAAAAGATGCGTGAGATAAAGATATTAGGGAGTGGAAAGGTAGTTGCAGAGGCCGGCGCAGTATTAGGCTCAGTTTTAAATAAGTCTATTCGTGCAGAGCTTTCAGGTTTTGAATTTGCTGCAGGAATTCCAGGAACTGTAGGCGGGGGGGTATTTATGAATGCGGGAGCAAACGATGGAGAAATAAAAGATGTTGTAGAGAAGGTCTGGATCTGGCTAAACGGAAAGGAGATTATGCTATCAAGAGACGAACTTAAATTTGAATATCGTAAGAGTTATCTGCCCGAAGGGAGTGTTGTCACAAGAGCAATGTTTGGTCTTACACGCGGTAACAGAAAGGAAAGTGAAAGAAGGGTTAAAGATTATCTGGATAAGAGAAGTGAAACACAGCCGATTACCATCTCGAATTCCGGCTCTATATTTAAAAACCCTCCCGAAATTCCTGCAGGAATGCTTTTGGAACAACTTGGTTTTAAGGGGTATCAGATTGGCAGAGCTAGGTTCTCTGAGGTTCATGCCAACTTTATTGTAAACTCAGGCGGTGCGAGCGCATCGGATGTATTAAAACTCATTGATGCAGCTAAGAAAGAGGCATTTTTAAGAACTGGCATGCTCCTAGAAACGGAGGTTGAAATCATAGGACAAGAGAAAAGTTGAAAAGAAAAAGTAGATTTTTTCCTACACTAATTCTTCTAGGCTTTTTATGCGGCGCTTTTTTTCTAGCTGTTTTACGCCTCGACTTTTTTACAATAAGGCAAATTGAAGTAACAGGACCTAAAAGGATTTCTCCGAAGGAGATTCTAAAAAGGTCAGGCCTTAGGCCTGATATCAACATGTTTTCTTTTCTTGAAAGCTCATTAACTGAGGAGATACTTAAAAATCCCTGGATTACAAGCGCTCATATTAAGAGGGAATTACCTGGAAAGGTTATAATTGAAATAAAAGAAATCGAACCGTTCTGTCTTGTTCTTATGGAAAACGGAGAGCTTTATTATATGAGCAAAACAGGAGAGAAACTTGGTTATGCAAATTTTAATGATGGACTTGATTTTCCAGTTTTAACTGGTGAAGTTATAATGAGTCCTGATCTTTTAGCAGGTGCTTTAGAGATTTTAAAACTTTCTCTTGAAAGTCCTACGCTAAATTGGAGAGAGATTGCGGAAATCAATCTGAATTCAGTCTATGGATTAACAGTTCTTACGACGGATGGACGACGAATTGATTTTGGGGAGAGCAAGATACCAGAGAAGTGGTATAAGGTAGAAAAAATAATAACGCATGCAAGAGGAATTAATTTAACTGAAAAATACATAAATATAAGTTCGGGGAAAATAGGTGTTGTAGATTTTAAGCTTTAATGGATATACCATGACATTATCTCTGCATGATGAAATCAAAGGTAAAGGTGTTAATAACAATAGGAATGAATAAAACATAAGGAGAGGAGGATGGGTAAAGAATCCAGCTTAATTGTAGGCTTGGATATTGGAACCACAAAGGTATGTGCGATAGTAGGAGAACCCACGTATCCAAATGGGCTTGATATTATAGGTGTTGGAACCTACCCTTCATACGGTCTTAAAAGGGGAGTCGTTGTGAATATCGAAAACACGGTTCAGTCTATAAAGCATGCTGTTGAAGAAGCCGAGCATATGGCAGGATGTGAGATACGAACTGTTTTTGCAGGGATTGCAGGAGGACATATTAAAGGAATGGGTGGACATGGTATGATTACGCTTAGAAATCGTGAGGTCTCCAAACGTGACCTTGATCGTGTAATAGAATCAGCAAGCGCGCTTTCTATACCGGCAGATAGAGAAATCATTCATGTTATTCCTCAGGAATTCAACGTTGACGGTCAAGGTGGAATAAAAGATCCAGTTGGAATCTATGGAATCAAGCTTGAGACAAAGGTTCATATTGTTACTGGCCAGGTTACAGCCGCGCAGAATCTCGTAAAGTGCATACACCGCGCAGGCATGGATGTAGCCGATATTATATTAGAGCAACTCGCATCAAGCGAGGCTGTACTTATGCCGGATGAGAAAGAAATCGGCGTAGTCCTAATTGATTGTGGAGGAGGAACAACAGATATTGCGATATTCGTTGGAGGAAGTATAAGATATACAGAAAATCTCACACTAGGAGGCGATCACATAGATAGGGATATAGCTATTGGACTTTCTACCCCATTAGCAGAGGCAAAAAGAATCAAGGAGAAACACGGTTCGGCTTACGCCGATCTTGTACCACCAGATGAAACTATCGAGGTGATTAGTGTTGGAGGGAGACGTTCAAGAACTATCCCTAGAAGAGAGCTTGCTATGATAATCGAACCAAGGATGGAAGAGATTTTAAGCCTTGTAAAAAGAGAAATAATAAAATCTGGTTATCAAGATTTTCTCCCTGCAGGGGCTGTAATTACTGGAGGGACCGTCATAATGGACAACACAGTTGAACTCGCCGAAAAGATCCTAGGGATACCTGTAAGGAGAGGACTCCCAACTGAGGTAGGTGGACTGACAGATGTAGTAGCAAACCCAGTCTACTCAACAGGCGTTGGGCTTGTACTCTATGGTACTAGGTATAAAGGCGATAAAAAGCTACGTATTCGCGATGAATATGTATTTAAAAAGGTATTTGAAAGGATGAAGACCTGGTTTCAAGAATTTTTTTAGGTTAAAATAGAGTCATCAATCAAGGAGGGGCAAAAGTTATGGCAAACTTTGAACTGGAGGATACGACATTAGAACCAAGAGCAAAAATAAAAGTGATGGGTCTTGGAGGAGCCGGGGGAAACGCTGTTAATACAATGATTGAGAAAAATCTTGGTGGTGTTGAATTCATCGTTGCAAATACAGATACTCAGGATTTAAAGAAATCCCGCGCATCAACAAAGCTTCAAATTGGCTCCAGAATAACAAAAGGACTCGGTGTAGGCGGAAACCCCGTGCTTGGGAAAGAGGCGGCTCTTGAGGATCAAACTAAAATCATTGAGATGCTAGAAGGTGCAGATATGGTCTTTATTACAGCCGGCATGGGAGGGGGAACGGGAACAGGCGCGTCTCCAGTTGTAGCACGGGCAGCGAAAGATATTGGCGCACTCGCAGTTGGTGTTGTAACAAAACCCTTCAGCTTTGAGGGTCCAAGGAGACATAGACAAGCCTTAGAAGGCATAGAAAACCTTGAGAAAGAGGTGGATACGCTGATTGTAATTCCGAATGATAGGCTTGCTGTTGTGCAGAAGGTAGGCATTATTGAAGCATTTAAAAAGGCAGATGAGGTTCTTTATCAAGCTGTTCGAGGAATCTCCGATATAATTACAGGAACGGGCTACATTAACGTTGATTTTGCAGATGTGAAAAGCATAATGGGCGAAAACGGCGGAAAGGCGCTTATGGGAACAGGATACTCAGAGGGAAGCGGAAGGGCTCAAGAGGCAGCAGAAAATGCAATTACGAGTTTACTACTGGAAGATATTTCGATAGATGGAGCAAGGGGAATACTAATAAATGTAACCGCCTCACCTGACTTCAGAATTGAGGAGCTAAACGAAGCCTGTGGCTACATAAGAGAGCGTGCACACGAAGAGGTTAATCTTATTTTCGGACTGGTACTCGATGAGAAAATGAGAGACGCCGTGAGAATTACAGTGATTGCCACTGGCATTCAAAGTAAGAGGGCTGAAAATAAATTAACAGACGATGCATCCCTAAAGGAGGTTGTCACAAAACTTACTTCCGCGGTTGAAGAAATGAGCGATGAATTTGAAATACCCGCCTTTATAAGAAGGCGAAGCGTTAGGGAAGGAAAGTGACCACTATCCTTGAAAATTAAAACGGGCTTTGATTTAGGTAATGTCAACTGAGGAAATGATTTGATTCGTGTAGTTTTATACCCTACTTAAAGACAATCCGTAATTAAAATTCAAGCTACTTAACATGAGTCACGTTTTTTATGATAAGTTACTAAAATCGTTACTGTGCGATTTTAACTAGTAGAGTCAAGTTTATATTCAGTATTTTCCTTAAGAGGTTCTGCTTATTCAGACCCCATGATATAAGACATAGGTTTCTTGCACCTACAAACTTAGGTAAAATATCCATATAACTAAGCGCGGATTATACCCGCTTAAATTTGCCTGTTAACCTTTATCATAAAACTGATGATATGGAGACTTAAAGAAAAAGCTAAGGATATTTTGTCTAATGAAACTGGAACTATATTTAAAGAAGCTTCGCTAAGAGTTGCTCTCGTATACCCAAATACATATGAGATTGGAACATCAAACCTAGGGTTTCAGCTAATATATCGCATCTTAAACTCAATAACTAACATCTCAGCAGAAAGGGTTTATCTTCCCGACAGTGAGGACATCAAGCTTTATGAGCTGGGTGAAGACCTCTTTTCACTTGAAAGCCAAAGGCAGATTGGAGAGTTTGATGTAATTGCCTTCTCTATTCCGTTCGAGGGCGATTATATAAATGTGCTGAAAATCCTAGAGTTATCAAAGATTCCTTTCAGGAGCTTGGATAGAGGAGAAGACTATCCGCTCGTTATAGCAGGTGGAATGGCGACGCTTCTCAACCCAGAACCGCTTGCTCCTTTTATTGATGCATTTATTATAGGTGAAGGCGAGTATATAACTAGAGAGGTTTTCGAGATTGTAGCACGTAGAGAACCAAAGTGTAAGACTCTGGAGCGGCTCTCAGAGGTTCAAGGAGTATATATCCCTTCTTTCTTTAAGCCAATTTATAACCAAGACGGAACGTTTGCAGGGCATCTTCCTTCTCTCCGTGTACAAAAAAGATTCGTGGATGACCTCCATTTACATCCTGCAGGATCAACAATCCTTACAAAAAACACAACCTTTTCTGATATGTACCTAATTGAAGTAAGTCGAGGGTGCGGAGGTGCGTGCAGGTTCTGTGCAGAAGGCTTTGTCTACAGATACCCGAGGCACAGAGATAAAGATTCAATTATAGCTGAAATAAAGAAGGCTAAAGAAATGGGAAGAAGAGTAGGACTGATAAGCCCTATGCTCCTTGACCATCCAGATTTAAAGGAAATAATCGCAGAGGCTAAAAAGGAGGGTATACAAGCCTCTCTTTCTTCACTTAGAGCAGACGCTCTTGATGAAGATATGCTCGAAACTATTCGTATGAGTGGACAGAAAACCCTTACAATTGCACCCGAAGCTGGTAGCGATTTTCTAAGACGCTCTGTAAATAAACATTTTACAAATGAGGATATAACTAGAAGTGCCGAGCTTTCGTATAAGTTTGGAATAACAAACTTGAAACTATACTTTATGGTAGGACTTCCTGGAGAGACAGATGAAGATGTAAAAGCGATTGGGGAGCTCGGAAAAGCTATAAGAGGCGTTTTTCCACGAGGTAAAGTCACTATTGGTGTTAACCCACTCGTACCAAAGCCTTGGACTCCCTTTCAGTGGGCTCCGTTTCCAAAACTTAAAGATGTTGAAAGAAAATATCAAATCATAAAGGATGAAGTTAAAGGAGCAAGCGGGATAAAACTCTCTTTAAGCTCCCCAAGACTTTTCTACATCCAGGCCCTTCTCTCACGTGGCTCACGTCGTGTCTCTCGTTTTCTTGAACTAGCACTCGAAGAAAAAGGGAGTTATACAAAGGCGTTAAGAAAATGGGAATCGAACCCTGACTTCTATACCTATCGTGAACGCAGGGCAGATGAAACCTTTCCATGGGATTTTATTGACCATGGGATATCAAAAAGGTTTTTAAGAAAGGAATACGATAAATCCTTCGAAGGAAGAAAAACCCCTGAATGCGTTGTCCCCATCTGCAAGCTCTGTGGAGTGTGTTAAGAAAATCAGATTCTGTTTTAAGGATGATTCTTCTTCACCCTTAATGTATAAGAGCAATACTATTTGATTAAAAAGTAATCAGCTAACCCATAGGTTTACATTATAATTTGCTGTAATTAAAGCAAGTTACCTCTGGCATCAATCTTGCCAATATGTTAAGTAAAAATAGTTAGGAGGCCTAAAGACATGAGTGTCATTGATGAGGTTCTAAAGGCTAATCAAGAATATGCCAAGAATTTTAAGTTGGGACATCTTCCTATGCCACCGGCTAATAAGTTAGCGGTTGTTACCTGTATGGATGCACGAATGACGGTATCGCAATTGCTCGGCCTTAAAACCGGCGAGGCCCACATTATCCGAAATGCCGGGGGGATTGTCACTGAAGATGCTCTGCGCTCGCTCATTATTTCTCATCACCTGCTGGGCACACAGGAGTTCATGATAATTAACCACACTGACTGCGGGATGTTGACTTTTAAGGATGAGGAATTGCGCAAGAAGCTACAAAAGACGACGGGAACTGCGGCAGTTGCACCGATGCACTTCCATGCTTTCAGCAGTCTGGAAGAAAATGTTCATGAGCAAATACAAAAAGTTAAATCTCATCCGTGGGTTCCAAAGCACATCCCTGTTAGGGGTTTCATTTACGACGTAAAGACCGGCAGGCTGAATGAAGTTTCACTCTAACTATTCTTCGCTTCTTAGATGACGGGCACGGTAGTTTAGAGAAGGCTGAATAAATCACCTCATCTACTTATCACCATCTAGCAGTTTACTATAAGTAAAAATTGTAATCCGGAGGATCGGAGTTGTAATTTTTCTGGATAGATTGTTTACTTAGAGATACGTATTATCTATATTCAAGCCATAGTAAATTAAGCAAGCATTACATTATAAGATTCAGGATTGAGAGGACAGAATATGATTATTAAGTTACTCAAGGATCATGAGGAAAAACATTCTCCAACCTGCGGTGAAATTCGAGAAATATTAACCAGTGCCGATTATTCTTCTTTGATTATTGCGATTACGCTAGACATTAAACCAACAAAAGCTCATTATCATAACAGATTTGAAGAGATCTACTTTGGATTGGACGGCTATATTCATCTCAAACTATACGATCCCACTAGCGATAGGACCCGGATTGAAAAATTATCTGTGAATGAATTGTGTGTTATCAACAAGGGAGTTCATCATGAGATCATAGAATCATCGGAGAATAACAGGCTTTGCGTTATAGCAGTTCCTCCGTTTGATCCCTCCGACGAAAACTTTTCAGACAAGATTTAAAGAAAAGAAACAATCCATATAAGAAAGAACAAAAAGAGCTACTGTAAATTACTTCTGTCAGCGATTTCATAACCCGCGATAGGTATAGGAGAAGCATGGTGTAGAATCATGCGCCAGCCGGAGTCATGACGTTCAAAAATGTTTGTTGACTGAGACATGTTTATCCCTATCGGGTCTCTATTTATGTAAATTAGTTGCTGTATACAAGCAACCCATGCAACGTCCCCTTTTATTTCCACAGTAATATTAGAAAGCCTGATATCTACTTGATCGTTCGGATCGAATACATTTTCCCAACTCTGTCTGATTGCCTGCCATCCACTAAGCATTATCCAGCCTGGGTGTACACACCCCGCCCTTGAGTCTTTGACCCAGACCTGATCCATTAGTTCCAGGTTCCTTGTACCAAGCGCCTTATAAAACATCTCGTTTATCTTCAGCACCTCTTCGTAGTCCGAATTTTTAGTCATTAGTACTCCCTATTTTTATAAGATTTGTTTGTTTAAGATTTATCGAGTGAAATTGATTTCAAAAACTTCAAACCTTCTTGACTCTATTTTATCTATAGATTGACAGATAAACAAGCGCTATGATTCAGGAAACAATATGTATATTTACTTTTTTCATATTAAGATTTCTCAAAAGTAGAACAAAATGTAAATCAAAAAAGAGGTGGAGATGACATTAACTAAAAGGATTTCATGTTTATGCCTTATGCTATTTGTATCTACCGCATTAGCCGTTGAATTAAATGTTTCCAACTTAGCCGATCTCCTAATAAAAACCCAAAAGGAAAACCAGCTAATCCCTGTACTTTCTGATCAATACCCTGAGCTTGATGTTGAGACTGCTTACCTGGTGCAGAGAGCCTATGTCAAAAGAAGGCTGTCTGATGATCAGATCGCAGGATTTAAGGCTGGGCTCACTTCAGAAGGAAGTCAAAAAAAGTTTGGCGTGACATTCCCTGTATCAGGTGTTCTCTTTGCCTCCGGAAAGAATCTCAACTCTCCTTTAATTGACAGATCAATGTTTAAGATCCCGATAATTGAAACTGAAATAGGATTCCTAGTTGTAAAACCCATATCACACCCACTTAAGGACGTATCGGAACTACATAAGAGTATTAAAGCAGTTTTGCCCGTCATTGAACTTCCAGATTTGGGCTTTACTGATTTAAAGAACCTCAATGTGGTGGACATAATTGCTGCAAATGTCTCATCATCTCAATTCATCGTTGGAACTGAAAAGGATGCGAAGAGTCTAGATCTCGACAATATTACAGTAACACTTTCACTGAACGGGCAGGTAGTCAATCAAGGTAAGGGTTCAGATGCCCTAGGAGATCAATGGAATGCTGCCCTATGGCTTGTAAATGCCATAACAAAGCAAGGTTGGAAGATTGAACCAGGCTATATCCTCATCACTGGCGTCCTAGGAAAGATGATCCCTGGGAAGGAGGGCAAATATGCAGCGGATTTTGGAATCTTGGGTGGGATTTCTTTTGAAATTAAGTGATCTAATATTACAGAATTTAACAACTACCGCACTATCCATAATTAGTAATATAAACCCGCAAGTAATTGCCTGATTTAGGTTTATCCTAACGCGCCAACCTTAATATCCTGGAGAATCTCTTGCGCTGCTCGAATACCTGATAGGGCAGCACCCTCCATGAAACCCTGCGACTCGTAGAATGAGCTTGTGTGCTCGCCTGCGAAATAGAGGTTTCCTATCGGCTTAGCCTCATTGTCAGCGATCGTCGTGAAATACCCAGGATGGTTACAAGTATAGCTTCCCTTTGTAAGCGGGTTTGATGGCCAATGCTCAAGGTGCACCCTGAACTTACCTTTAGCATCGCGGAAGGCTGCTGCAAATGCTCCTGGATAAACCCTGTCAAGGTCAGTTAGGAATAGCTTCGCCTCAGTTTGGACCTTCTGTGGGTTCAAACTTGCGCCGCGGTTTCCACCCGAGTAGTCCGTAAGTATCGCATGCATGTCCGTAGCCTTTGTAGGGTTTGTCTCCCAAGTATTTTGATGGTTAGGAAGGTCAGAGTAGGACGTCCCCTTGCTTCCTTGTGCTATCCAGGGACGGCTATCGAAGCCGACCATCATCTTTGCGTTTGTCCCGTAGCGGAGCATTTGGATCGCATCTAGCTTCCAAGAGGGGAGACCTAGGCTCGCATTAAGCTCTACCTCGCGTAGAATTGAAAAAGGTATAGCAAAAACAACAGCGTCATGGGTTGCGCTAATAGTTCTAGTACCATCTTTGAAGGTTAGTTCGAAACTCCCTGCAGCGGTCTTGCGCGCTTTCACAAGCCGCATCTCAAGCTCGATCTGACTATCAAGCCTATTGCTTAGTCCATTCACAATCTGATCATTACCCCCGATTATGTGATATCTCTCGTCACTAAAAACACCAAAGGGGCGAAATTTTGAACGCTTATCCACATGAATAAAGAGAAGAAAATTAAGGCAACTTTGCTCCTCGATCTCTAGGCCATACTCAGCGATGTATGCAGCTTTGACAGCGGCTTTGATTAAACCTCCCGCCCCCCGCGCATCGAGGTATTCCTGTAGGTTCGTAAAGTCGAGCTTCTCATCATCCGCGGTGTGATTATCGGCGGTCGGGGGAGTTAGCATGCGCAGGTCATCATGCATTGAAGCTACCAGATTACGGTACTCGTCAACAACTTGAGATTCCGGAAAACGTTGACCATCAAAAAAGTAAAAGACCTCGCCAGGCGGCTCTTTCTCTACATCCTCAAGCTCAAGATTGAATTCCTGGGCGTAGCCAAGCATTGTCTTATGCAGGTTGTCAATGAATTCACCTCCTCGCTCTGCAACCTGACCCGGGAAGAAGTTTCGAAGCGAGAAGCAGCGGCCGCCGACACGGCTATTAGCATCGTATAGTGTTGCGTTAATGCCGTTTTTCCTGAGTTCGTCTCCACAAGCAAGACCTGCTAAGCCAGCCCCTACAATTGCAATATTAACATCGGGACCCGACGGAGCTGCCAAGGTTCGGCGAAGCGGCCAGACGACTGATCCGATCGCGCCGACCACGGCCAGCTTTCCCATGTTTGCCAGAAACTCACGCCTGCTGGCACGACGCTTCGCCAAGCGTGCCTCTAAATCAGCAACCCGCTCTAAACCCTCTTTAGTAGAGATATTGTTTTCTTCGCAATAGTGTGCGATCCGTATTGAGCGTGCAAGATTTTTGAAAAGGATTGAACGGCTCATATTGCTTCCTCCTTAAAAAGATCTTATGACATAAATAAGACCCAACAACGGAATACAAATAAATATAATCGCTACCATAAAGAGAATAAAATCCTAGCCTAAGTCTTTTAGTTTTGGCATAACTTCCCTTGTAAGTAGGGTCATCGAACGAACCCACTTATCTCTTGGCCGCCATTCATGCCCCATTACGAGAAGAACACCAAATCCTCCAAGGTATTCATATAACTCTCGGATCTTACGAGCTACATCGTCAGGACTACCTACTATCCACATGTTGTCAATCATGTAATCGAGGGTCACATCTGAATCGGATATACTTGTATCAGTTTTAAAAATGTCTAAAGAACCCCTGATTTTTGGGACGAGGCGGAAGAAATATTCCTTAAAGTCCCTGCCTAAAGTTCCCTCAATCGCCTCACGCCGCGCTTGTTCGGTCGTCTCTGCAACGTAAACATCCCTCGCTACCCTCCATTTCGAGCGATCCGCAATCATTCCCGCCTTTTGAGCACCTTCTTCAACGGCCTTCCAGTGACTTCTAAGGATTTGTTTAGCTACAAGATTAATACTCATTGGAATCCAATTCCGCTCACCAGCAATCATCAATGTTCCAGAGCTTTCAGAAATACCTGCGACGGCTATCGGGGGGTGTGGCTTTTGATAGGGCTTTAAATGCAACTTAAGTCCCACATCATTTTGAGGTTCAGGAACCGAAAATCTCCAATATTTGTTTTCGTAAAGCCCTGGCTGAGGATCCTCCCAGAGTTTTAGTATCAGGTCAATTGCATCATGAGTTAAGACCCGCTGTTCGCCCGTTTTTGGATTAATTCCAAACACCTTAAAATCTCCTGGAAAGCTTCCTGCTCCGACTCCCCAATAAAAGCGACCGTGTGCCAGGTGATCCAACATTGCAATTCTGTGAGCGAGTACAAATGGATTATGGTTTGGCATACAGGAGACACCGATGCCAAGTATAATGTTCTTTATTAATGGAATGGCTTTTGCTATTAGGAGGTCAGGCGCTGGAATGTTTTCCCAGGAAGAGGTGAAGTGCTCTCCGATCCATGCCTCTCTAAACCCGAGATTGTCTAACACCACAATCTGCTCAAGGTCCTCGTCAAGGGTCTCTGTGATGTTTGATCCCGGTGGATGAAGTGGCATGGTAAAGTAACCGTAATCCATATGAACCTCCGTTTTTTATCCCTAGAAATCTTATAGCTCTAAATCTTCCAACCTTCGAGTGGGCACTACCACTCCTCAACTCAGAGCTTTAACTCATTTTTTTTATCGAATCGGGAAATAATTATACTGGAACAATTAATACAAAGAAAAGATTGTTATTTGTTGGTGAATAAGTGAGTTAATAAATTTCTCGTGGTTTATCAGATTGCGAAATCTAAACACGAGAAACAAATTTCGCTCAATTAACTTTTTTGAAGTACCATCAAACCCCTTGACACCTTAATTGTAAGATGATATATGAAATGGGCATTTGAAGTAGCCCCGTAAATCTCAATTTGCTTGGGCTAATTTCAAATCGAAAATTTGTTGTAAGGAGGAAGAAATTATGAAGAAGTATCTTTTACTTGCAATGTTGCTAACATTGGTGGCATATGCTGTGCCTACTTATGCCGCCGACCCAGGTGAGGGTTCGGTTAGTATATTATTTGTTCAAACTTCAAAAGGCGTAGCCTTTGATAAAGGAACAATGACATTGAAAGGTGTAAGTCCTTCAACTGTTTTCTTTTCAGATCGTCCAAACAGAATAGCTGGTCATTTGCCTACCTCGCATTTCCTAAAGGTTTGGGATGAAGGTAAGGATAACTTTAAAAACGACCCTCCAAACGCTAATGTAACGATTCTTGGTAAAACAGAAGGAGCGACCAACGTTGTACTGGAATTAAGCAATCCACGTCTTAAAGGTGAAGATCTTATCTACGATGTTCAGGTTTTAGATGGAACCCCACCTGCAACGGGCGACGCCACTGCAGTATTTATTGATTGGTGGGTCAGCCCTGGTGGTATGGTCTGTCACCGCAACTGGTACACTGGTCAAGCATGGTGTCATTGGCCAGGACCCTACAGGTATCCCCGATACTAATGATTCAGGATTAATCTGGGTAGATCACGAGTCTTGCTCGTGACCGGTAGTCTGACCATTAAAAAGAATGACCAATGTAGGGGCAGGTCTTGCACCTGCCCCCCTCAAGGTGTACAGAATTTAAATTAACCCGTCCGTACTGAGCCCGTCGAAGCATGAACGGTGATGTTGATTTTTTGATTTCTTTATATAACAGATGATTTGTTAATCATAACAACATAAACGGAACAAAAAACGATGAAGTAATGTAAAAAGTTGATGAAGAAGCAAACATTATCGGTTTTTCCATTCTAAAAGTAAGTGCTTTCAAAGAGCAAAAACCACCTTCAATCAGCCTTAAAACCAATATAGCTTAACCAGTGTTGCACTCAAGTTATACCTTACGTCTTCGATAACCTTGTCATTGCAGAAATTCATCTCGATTCTAGCTCTTATGTCAAATGTTGAGACCTGACCCCATCTCCTTTGATAACGGAGTAGAAGAAAGTTCTATCGCTTTATTTGATAACCTGCTACCTCTCTATCCCACGTATCAGGGGTTATACCTTCGTCACGGAGTTTATTCTTCTGTACTCTTTCCGTTCCTGTCTTAGGGAAGGAACTTACAAATCGAATAAAACGGGGAATCATGAAGTAGGGCAGTTTTGGCTCAAGGAATTTTAAGAGTTCCTCTGGTGAAACATCTATACCGTGATTTTTTACAACGAAAACCATAACTTCATCCTCTGCATATCCACCGGTTTGAGCCTTTACTCCAACCGCTGCTGATTCTGCAACAGCAGGATGAGAGTTTACAATCCTTTCAACCTCAAATGAGCTAATATTTTCGCCTCTTCGGCGAATGTAATCCTTTACTCTATCAACGAAATATATATATCCCTTTTTATCCATTCTTCCGGCATCACCAGTGTGAAACCAAAAGTTTCGAAAGTCCTGGACTGTTTTTTCAGGCATCTTGTGGTAATAGTGAAGCATTATGTTTGGAATTCGGGGACGAACTACTATCTCTCCAACACCTCCTCTTGGGAGCTCTTCATCAGTCTCAGGATCCACTATTTTAATTTCATAACCCGGCGATTCTTTTCCGCATGAACCAACTCGGAATGGCTCACCGGGACGCATAAATGTAACCTGACCTATCTCTGTGAGTCCGTACCCTTCCATGAACTTGATATTAAACCTTTCCATAAATGGCTCGATAATGTCATGTGGAGCTGGAGAACCTAGAACTAATTTAACTCTATGCTCCTTTTCCTCCGGCACTGGGGGAGTATTCCACATAAAATAAGACATCGTACCGACCATGTTAAACTTTGTAACCCCATAATCCTTCATCCATTTCCAGAACTGGGTAGCACTGTATTTTTCCTGAACGATTGCCCTTGCACCCATTATTAGAGCAGGATATACACTCATCACCATCGCATTTGAATGGAAAAGAGGAAGGCACGTAAAGCAAACATCATCCTCCCAAACATCCATAACCTCGGCGTAGTTTCTCGCGCTTTGGTAATCCGCCTGACAGGGTCTGACAACACCCTTTGACCTTCCTGTTGTTCCTGATGTGTACATAAGCCTTGCATGATCGAGATGGGTAATTTTCACATCTGGCTCATCTTCCCCGTGATCATTTAGAAACTCACTAAACGGAATCATGGGTTTTGAATCAAAACCCTGAGAGTCGAATTTAGCAGCGCCTGTTCGTGTCCATACAATAACCTTTTCAAGCTGAGGAATTCTATCGGCAATCGGAGGCATTCTATCCATATACTCCTCTGCAATGAAAAGCACTTTAGAATCTGAACTATCTATGATGTACTGAAGGAAATCCATCTTGTATGCTGTATTTATGGGAACCATAATTCCGCCCATTTTTAGAATCCCGAACCACGTAAGAACATAGTCAGAAGAGTTAGGCATGTAGACGGCTACTTTTTCACCTTTTTTAACGCCAAGGTGCATAAGTCCATTCGCAATTCTATTGGCTAGAAGATTGATTTTGGAAAAACTAAACGGGGGATTGTTCCCAAATTGTAAAAAAGGTTTGTCACTGAGCTTTTCTGCTCTTTCCCTTAAAATAAGAGGCAGTACCCACTTAGTTCTATCTTCCCTCTCATACCACCTGACATCGAAAGGGCGACTCCTTTGCATGTTTACAGCGTATTTCAGGTCCTTGGGTCTTTTGGTTTTAACAGCCATTGGTCTTTTACCTTCTCAAAAGATGATTCTATTTTCTAATGTGAGAGTTGAATTGTCAAACTTTTTGCCACAGAGCACACCGAGACCACAGATTTTGTAAATTCTTTTTAAAAATTTCCTCTCTGTGTCCTCCGTGGCCAATAATTTTCCTTATTTAAACGCCTTTCTTGTAGGAACAGCTAACACCTGTTCAAGTGTAAGGACTTTTAGGAATCTATTTCCACCCTCTACATATATCTGATCAATTCCTCCGAACTTTGCAGCTTCTAGCGCCTTCATCCCGCCATCAGTTACGTATTTCTCTCCTGTAAGCTTTATCGTTATAATACCGATGTCGTCTCTTCCATCAATCTTATTGGTATCCAATACCTCGATTCTTGCCCTTATCTTCTCATGTGGACCTTCTTTTCCACTTGCAAACAGCAACTGAACAATATCTCCTGGATAAGTCGGAGCATCGTGCGAGCCGCTATTCATTCCAAGATGATAAGCAAGTGGCAAATGTCCACTAACCTCCCCTTCCGCCCTTCCTTTCACTCCACCACCGTAGCCTATGAAATTTGATGATGGATTATGATGCACAGCGGCATCATTAAGCGTCGCAATCTGAAGCCAGCTAAATGTTACAAGGTCAATTGCATCTTCAAATAAGCCATGATAAACATCCCCCACCTTAAAACCCTCAAATGTTTTTCCATTTTTTCCAAGGAAGTCTTTTGATAAATCATGATAAACTTTAGGCAAAACTGTTTTTTTAATATCAATCTTACTCGGCTGCGATATTATAGTGCTTGCTTTGGGGTAGCTTTTCCCACTTTCTGCTCTTACGAGCACCTGCCTCACGTATTCGAGTACGGATTCTCCTCTCTGGTTATAAATCGTAGTCCTTACCTGTACCGAGCCGTTTGTTGCTCCATCTTTTCTGAATACCTTTCCCAGAACCTCAGATTTTCCGTATATTACATCACCTTCAAATACAGGAACGCCGAATCTTAAATCACTATAAGACAGATTAGCAATAGCATTAAATGAAATATCATGGACACTAAGACCGAATCCTGCGTTAAAAATAAAACCCTGACTCACAAGAACCGACTTTTCTATTCCATATTTTTCTTTTTTCAATTTGTAATCAGGATCTTCGTAGCCTAGTTGTAAGCTCAGCCCAGGATTTGCACCAAGGATCAAACCGTCTCTATATTTGTTTATATATTCTCTATTTCTCATCGGGGTGATTTGAATCGCGCCGTGATGATAAATTTCACCTTCATGAAAATCACTGACATATCTTGAAGAAATGAGATTTGGCCTCAGCAACGGAATTTCCTCCTAGTTTAAATTTCGTTAATTGGATTTATGGGATTTCTAAATATTACCCAATAAGAAAAGGGTAGCAACACGATTTCGGGTCTCGTGGTTCGTGACTCGAGTCTCGTGAATCTTTATCGAACCACTAACCACGATTTACGAGCTCCGCATACCGAATTCTGCAATCTACAATCAGCAATCCGAAATCAATTTACGGATTCGTTTCCTCTTTGTTCCTTAGCCTTATTATCTCCTTTAGTGCAGGAACCTTTTCAATTACCTTGTTGACAAGCTCGTCTCCATCTATTTTTGAAAACTTCATTGCCTCATTAACAAGTGGCAAAATAGCGCTGGCGGCTGGAGGATTAGCTGGCAGTGCCTTTGTGGCAACCAATACGGCAACTGCTGCTGCGGTCCTCGTCTGGGTATTTGCCGAGTGGGTGACTAGACGTAAGCCCACGGTTCTAGGTGCTGCAATTGGTGCCGTAGCCGGGCTTGTGGCAATCACACCTGCCACAGGCTTTGTTGGACCCATATCATCAATAATTATTGGCATTGGCGCGGGAATTTTCTGTTATGCCGCTTGTAACCTAAGGGCAAAATTGAGGTATGACGACTCTCTTGATGTGGTTGGAGTGCATGGGATTGGTGGAACGCAGGGGACTCTTGCAACGGGGCTCTTCACCTCAAAACTTATCAACCCAGCAGGAGCCGACGGGCTCTTTTTTGGAAATCCTGGTCAACTCAAGGTGCAGGCCTTAGCTGTTTTGCGACCTGGGTCTTTGCCTTCTTTGGCACCCTGATTATTCTTTCTATCCTCAAGGTTATCATGGGTCTTAGGGTATCAGGAAAAAAAGAACTAGAAGGTATAAACATAAGTCAACACGGTGAAGTGGCTTATTCAGGTTTTCAAATGATCTCCAGTCTTGGAAGCTCTGAGATGAAGGCATTAGAAGAAGAGATAGAAGAACTCGAAAAACGTAAGGAAAGAATTCTTACAAGAATGAGTCCAACAGGAATTGGAAGAAGGATTTATCACGAGTCCTCTCCACCTCCTAAACAGAGAGAGAAAAGCGAGGTTGTGGAAGAGGAAGCTGATTATAGGGCTAATTCCCCATTCAGAATTGTTGTAGAAAATGTAAATAGAGAAGAACTCAGAAAATGGTGGGAAGATATGTGTTACGAAAGGGTGAGCGATAGACCAAATGAGTTTAATGATATTTTTAAGCAGTTAAAGAAATTTCACGATGGCTCCTTCCTCTTCCGTAAAGGAGACCCTGATGAGATAAGAAGAAAGCTACAGATCGTTCTTAGAAGATTTAATCCTAAATTCGGGATTGAAGTAGAGGAAGAGTAAACAATCCTTTTCGTGTTTCCTTCTTTAGTAATTGAGAGTATCACTATCCTCTCATAATTACACTTTGTTTTAAGATCCGATTAATTCTGTCCAATTATCTAGAAAGGTAAAAGAGTTTTTATGTTTGATTAAATCTTAAGCACGGTATGCCCAATTTATGGGCATAAAAGTTAAAATTTACTAACTTTTCCTAATAAAATAACTGGCACACTTTTTGTATATTACTAGCATAACTTTTCCCGTACTTCTGGTCTAAGGGAGGTTTACAGATGGTGAAGTTAAAAAAGTCTACAGACATTACAGTTTTGGGTCTAACTCCGGTTATTACGCTCCTAACGCTCGTCTTACTTACAAGTTTATCTTTCGCTCAAGAGGCCGCCCCGCCCACGGTCGACACGGGTGACACCGCTTGGATGCTTACATCCTCTGCTTTGGTATTGATGATGACCATCCCAGGTCTCTTCCTATTCTACGGTGGCCTGGTCAGAGCAAAAAACACCCTTGGCACCGTTATGCAAAGCTTTATCATTGTTGGCCTGATTAGCATTCAATGGGCGCTGTGGGGCTATAGCCTCGCCTTCGGACCAGACAAAGGAGGTATAATTGGAAGCCTCGCTTGGGTTGGATTAAAAGGAGTGGGACTTGATCCCAACCCAGACTATGCCGCTACGATACCACACCAGGCTTTTATGATCTATCAATTGATGTTTGCGATTATCACCCCTGCACTAATCACTGGTGCATTTGCTGAGCGTGCAAAGTTTAGCACATTTATTATTTTCATCTTACTCTGGGCAACATTTATATATGACCCTCTTGCTCATTGGGTGTGGGGTGTAGGTGGATGGTTAAGAAAGTTAGGTGCCTTGGATTTTGCTGGTGGAACAGTGGTACATATTAGTTCTGGTATATCGGCTCTTGCTGCTGCCATGATGTTTGGGAGGCGGATTGGGTATGGACATGAAGCTATGCCACCGCATAACCTCCCTTTTAGCATTATCGGGGCTTCACTCCTATGGGTAGGGTGGTTTGGATTTAATGCAGGGAGTGCGCTTGCGGCTGGCGGACTGGCTACCAGTGCCTTTGTGGCCACCCATATGGCAACAGCGGCAGCAGCGCTTTCATGGATGTTTATGGATTGGATATTTAGGGGTAAACCTACAGTTTTGGGGGCTGCCAGTGGAGCTGTGGCTGGACTTGTTGCGATCACGCCAGCATCGGGCTTTGTCGGGCCGATTTCGTCAATCATCATCGGAATCGGTGCAGGTGTCTTCTGTTCTATCGCATGCAACGTGAAGCCGAAATTGGGTTATGACGATTCTCTTGATGTGGTAGGAGTGCACGGGATTGGAGGAACCTGGGGAGCGCTGGCAACAGGTCTATTTGCTTCAAAGGCAATAAATGCAGCCGGAAACGACGGTCTCTTCTTCGGTAACCCGGGGCAACTCTGGGTGCAGTTCGTCGCTGTAGTGGTAACCTGGGTCTTTGCCTTTGTTGGGACACTGATAATTCTTTATATTCTCAAGGTTATAATGGGGCTAAGGGTATCGGAGGAAGAGGAGCAGATGGGACTGGACTTGAGTCAGCACGAGGAAAAGAGTTATACCATGTAACTACTTCATAGACTCAAGTTAGATTGATTGCAGATTTGGGATTTCGGATTAACTAAAAACCGAAGATTTCGAAAGAGAGAAGTGAAAGGATAACACCATTCATTATCTTTTATCTATCGGAACGTAGGTTAAATCATTAGGTCCAACGTACTCAGCGATGGGTCTTATTAAAGTATTATTGCTATATTGCTCAAGTACATGAGCAATCCATCCGCTTACACGGCTTAATGCAAAAATAGGAGTGTAGAGATCTATCGGTATGCCCATTGTGTAATATGCCGATGCAGAATAGAAATCCACATTGGGGTACATACCTTTTTCGTTTAGCATTAAATCCTCAATCACTCTTGACATCTCATACCACTTTGTCAGACCTGTTTTCTCGCCCATTTCTTTAGACATTCTTCTAAGATGTGTGGCCCTCGGGTCTTCAGTTTTATAGACCCTGTGACCAAAACCCATGATTCGTTTCCTTTCGGCTAACCTTGTCCTTACATAATCTTTAGTTTTATCAACAGTACCCATATCAATAAGCATTTTCATTACCTCAATATTTGCCCCGCCGTGAAGTGGTCCTTTGAGGGTGCCAACAGCCGATGTAATTGCTGAGTATAAATCAGAAAGAGTAGATGAGGTTACCCTTGCTGCGAATGTAGAAGCGTTAAGCTCGTGGTCAGCATGAAGGATTAGACATATATCAAAAAACCTTGAAATCATTTCATCAGGAACTTTGCCAGTCAACATGTAGAGAAAATTTGCTGCATGATTGAGATTGGGACTCGGTTCTATTGGTTCTTTCCCATTTCTCATTCTGTCAAAGGCCGCAATAATAGTCGCGGTCTTAGCTGTAAGATTAATTCCCTTTTTTACATTTGCTTCAAAGGAGGTATCATCAGCACTATGATCAGTCAGTGAAAGCGTTGAAATGGCTGTTCTTAAAACCTCCATTGGTGTAGCTTTCTTAGGAAAGGATTTCAGTAAAGAAATGGCTTCTTTTGAAAGAGCCCTATTAGTAACAAGGCTTTTATAGAGATCATCAAAATTCTTCTTTGTGGGAAGCTTGCCATACCAGAGTAAATAAACGACTTCTTCAAAGTTAGAATGATTTACTAAATCATGTATATCATAGCCCCTATATATAAGCTTTCCTCTTTTTCCATCAATAAAGCAGATTTCAGATTTGCCAATCACCACACCCTTTAGTCCTTCTGCTACTATATTTTCTGTGCTCATCTTAACTCCCTTAAGCAGTTGAATTGTAGTTTATACCAAAATCAATTAATTATAACACAATTTAAATAGGCTATGATTACAAAAAAGAAATTTCTTATAAATTTATTAAATTTAATTTACAATGTTCAATCTGGATATTTTAAGTCGCTAATACGCATTCCAATTTCTTAAAAAAATCTCGCTTTAAGACCCATCATGTAAAGAAGGTCGTCAAGTGTGATTATTCCGCTTAGCATTCCCTTTTTGTTAACTATCGGCACCCTCCGGATTCCATTTTCATGCATTACTTTTGCAAGCTCAGCAACCCTTTGGTTGTCCCTCCCAGTTACAATCTTTTTTGTCATTACGTCTTTTACAAGTATTGAATTTATATCTGCTTTCTTGGCTACAACTCTAATTGCTATATCTCTATCCGTAAGAATCCCTACTGGTTTTCTATTTTCAACCACTACAACGCTTCCCACATTCTTTTCTTCCATGAGCTTTGCAGCTTTCACTACAGTGTCATCCGGTCTTACTGTTACAACCTTCTTCTTGGTAATCTTTCTTAGAGACATTTTTTTTACCTCCTATGCTTCGCATATGTAGGGGCAACCCTTGAGTGACATTGACTACAACTAAAGCAAACTCCGAGACACAAGGACATAGGATAAGCAGGGCTTCGTCGTGAGCTCAGCCGAACGCTTTTCTAACCCCCGCTCGCCAATGCCTGTCCTGAGTCCTGAGTTTTTCGAAGGATCGAAAGCGGGACTAGAAAGTCCTACCTATCGTTGCTAAATTGACATTGTGATCCCACTATAATTGCCTCCCATACCTTATCTTGCAACTAATAGAGTTTGCCCTTACAACTCTTTTACCTTTAAGTCCCTTTTCTACTTTGTTCCCAACCTCTATAATCTCACCGCTAAATTCATGTCCAAGAACTAGTGGAAGTGGTACTCTATAATTCCCTGAAAATATCGCTAAATCAGTCCCACAGATACCAGCAAATTTAACTTTAACTAGAACCTCGTTATCATCAAGAATGGGCTCTTGACGTTTCTCAATCTTTATTTCCTCTGGAGAAACCAACACTCCTGCTTTATACATATTAATTAAGCCACAAAGGCGCTAAGGCACTAAGGTTAAAGAGAATAATATTTATTCCTCTCTTTGTGTCTTAGTGCCTTTGTGGCTGAAAGTTATCTATTTTTAAAATAAGGGATTATCTGTTTTGCATATGTTTTAAGGGCTTTTTCCGGATCGGGGCTAAAGCGGTAGAAAAGAACAAAATGTCTAACGCCTTTATCAATGTATTTTTCGATCTTTTTTATGCAATCCCTTTTCGAACCTGTAATTGTAAAATCTAAGACTGCTTCTCTAGGGAAGAATTTCCCTATTTCTCTAAACTTTTGCCTTCCTGCAGCATCTTGAGGGATTACATTGAAATAATTAAGTCCTTTATAGTCTTCAGGGATTTCGATATCATATCCGGCTTTTTTGAGTTGTTCTTGCATTATTAGAACATACTTGAATGGTTCAAGTGTCTTATAGGCTTCATCAACATTCTTTCCTAGAGATGTAAATACCCATAGACCAGGGTCGAAGTTATTATCTAGAGCTCTCCCCACACTCTGAGCCGCTTGTTTAACATTATTTAAATACTCAGCATAAAGACCAGGGGTTAGATCAATTGGAAGCCAACCGTCTCCCAGTTCTCCTGTAAGTCGCAACCCCTTTGGAGTATGAGTTGCAATATACATAGGGATTTTATCTCTTTTATAAGGCCTTACCTGAAGAAAAGCATCTTTTAGATTGTAAAAATCACCATGATAATCAGCAGGACCTTCGCTTTTCCACAGCGTCTGCATAACCTTCATAGCTTCTCTAAGCCTAGTAAGAGGTCTATCCCACTTGATTCCATAAGCGTCTAAGTTCATTGATTCTCCAACCCCAAGTGTTAAACAAACCCTGCCTTCAGAGAGATGGTCTATAGAAGCAAGACGCTGAGCAAAAACAGCAGGATGCATCCTATGTGGATCAGAAACTGTACCTAGGCTAATATTCTTTGTTTTAGTTGCGGCGACTGTCGCAATAGTCCACGCCTCATGTGCCTCTGTAGGCGACACAAAAACAACATGGTCAGGGTACCAGACGCTATCAAAACCCAGTTTGTCTGCTGTGACTGAAAATTTTAAGAGTCCATTTAAATCAGCCCCGGGCATAGGTGCTGATAATCCGAATTTTATATCTTTTCCCATTTTTCACCTCACAACAAAATTTCCTAGTCATTATAATCAAAAGAGTGCATTAATTGCAACACCCTGTATGAGACCATAACATATTGGAAAGTCCTGTATCAAATGTTAGGACCAGATCCCATATTATTATTCCGGGTAGGCAACGAGTTCCTTCGACCAAACTCAGGACAAGCTTGCTCGTTGCCACATAGCCCTTAATTTGTCATCCCCGCATGTTTAAAATGGGAATCAATCATTTATAGATTCTAGCCAGACCCTCTATTCCTGTCTTTTTTTCTTCTGACTTCTGGCTTCTTATTATCCCAGAGTAGACTCGACAAACTCTCATCTCTCCATATGTACGACCTCAATACCATTTTAGAATTAGATCAAATCTACCTTGGAAAAAGAGAAAAATGTTATAATTAATCACTTTTTATTAAAAGAGGCACTAAAATGAAATTTGGAATCGGACTTTTTAGCCTGCAAACGCATCCTGAAAATCCTGTCTCTTATCCTGAACTGTACAGAAATACACTCGAACAAGTAAAACTCGCAGAGGAGATCAATTTCGATTCAGCCTGGATCTCAGAACATCACTTTCTTGATGACGGTTATTGTCCATCACCGGCGGTTATAGCCTCGGCTATGGCGGCAGTAACAAGCCGTATAAAAATCGGTTCAGCCGGAATTATTCTCCCACTACATAACCCAATAAGGGTAGCCGAAGACACCGCACTCGTGGATAATATTTCTAATGGAAGATTTAATCTTGGGGTTGTTCTAGGCTATCGCAAGGATGAATTCGATGGTTTTGGCCTTCCCATGAAACAGAGACCTTCACGTATGGAAGAAGGAATTGAGGTAATAGTCAAATCATGGACTGAAGAAAAATTCTCTTACGAAGGAAAACGGTTCAAGTTGAGTAATATAAACGTTACGCCAAAACCAGTTCAAAAGCCCCATCCTCCAATTTATATCGGTGCATTTGAGGAACCTGCTATAAGGCGCGCAGGCAGGCTTGGCTACCCGCTTCTTATCGGTCCCGGAAGAACAATGCAGATGGTTAGGGATACACTAGGATTCTACAATGATGCAGCCCAAAAAGCGGGGAAGAATCCTAATAATGTTGAGCACATACTTCTTAGAGAAGCTTATATTGCCGAAAATAGGAAAAACGCAAAAGAAGAAGCAGATAAATACATAATAAGCATGTATAAATACTACTTCGGCTTAGGAGTAAAGATGTTTGTTCGTGGAAAGCAGCTTACTGGTTTAGATGATCCGATGTTTGACTATCTACCAGAAGACCGTTTTATAATCGGCGATCCAGAGGATTGTATAAGAGAAATAAAGAGATATAAAGACGAACTCGGAATTAATTACATAACCTGTCGAATGGTATTCCCTCAAGCGACACACGAAACAATATCCAGATGTATAGAGCTTTTTGGAAAGGAGGTCATACCCAGATTTAGTTAAGCTAGCTCATACCAAAAATCCGTAATTCTTCCTTCTATTTTTAAAGATATTTTGCCTTCATTCAAATTTATATCACTCCGTGTCAGAACCTAAGTCAACAACAGCGAGTCCTTTTACACAAAGTCCAGATAGCGTTCATTGCTACATATAATAAAACATATAAAAACATACAAGATAGATTATCAAAGACAGATTATTATTACACAGTCACAAACCCCAGCTTGACATTTCGTTGACATTAGAGTTAAATTCTTCTTAATCTTTAAGTTCTTTCACAATTAAAAGTTCTTGGTGCCCTTAACAAGGCGTAAAAGGGAAATCCGGTGAGAGTCCGGTGCAGCCCCGCTGCTGTAGGTAGCCCTAATCCTTAGCATCATGCCACTGGGATCCTTTCAAGGATTCTGGGAAGGCGCTAAGGATCTTGAAGGCTACGAGCCAGAAGACCTACCTGAGAACTAAAACTTTGCTATTCTTCGAGGGAAGAAGGTAAAGGGTCCTTAATAAAAAAAAGAACCCCAGTTTCCTTTCTCGAAGACTGGGGTTTTTGATGAAAAAGTTTTTATTTGTAATTCTTCTCTATTTTTCTCCCGATTTTCCTTGCAATATCAACCCCTATTTATTTCACTTTGGTTCAAGGCACGTAAAAGATAAATTAGCAGTCAAAGAAGTATTTATTGATCGAATCTTTTTGTTCTCTCAACATGCGTTCGCTCAAGAGTCAGGGAAAACACTCGAACCTATTATTGTTGAAGAAACACCGCTCAAACCACCTCTTGATTACCCATCTGCTTTCTCAACCGTTATTGACCTTGACGATTTTGGTGGAGAATACAACACCACGTCGGAGATTCTCTCATTTTCTCCAGGAGTTTTTGTAAGAGACTTTGGTGGATTTGGCCAACTTCAAACCCTCTCAATACGTGGGTCCTCTAACGATCAGGCTGTAGTCCTCTTAGATGGCGTAAGGCTAAGCACGGCTCTTGGGGGGATAGACCTATCTACAATCCCATTAGATTATGTGGAAAAGTTTGAAATAATAAGGGGGGGATCATCTGCTCTTGTCGGCACAGATGCAATAGGCGGTGTAGTAAACATTGTGACAAAAAGAACTGATAAGCCATTTACCTTTGGATCCGTGACATATGGCTCCTTCAACACCCTAAGTATAAATCTTTCAAGGGCACAAAAATTTAAAAACTTAAGCTACCTATTTTCCTACGCACACACCCAAAGCAAAGGCGATTTTGAATTCGAATCTGTAAATGACATCATACTTACAAGAATCAATAACGAATTTCTTTCTGAAAGCGTTCTAGCAAAACTTGAATATGATTTTAATGGTTGGAAAGTTGGATTCCTCAATGAATTCTACTTCGACGATAAAGGTGTCCCCGGCCTTGGGGAATTTCAGCAACCTGACTCCAACCAGCAGGACGTAAGAAACCTTTCTAGCATCAAATTATCAAAGGAAAAGTTTCTAAGAGATGACTTTGAGCTTGAAATTGTCTTTTTCAACAGATTTGACCAACTGAAATTTACTAACCCAGATCCTACCATAGGTATCCCTATAGACACCTTACAAAGGGACTTTGCATTTGGAATAGACCCAAAGCTCACATGGTTTGCGCCGTTTAATCAAATCGTGACATTTGCTACTGAAATAAAAGAAGAGATTTTAACTGATGAAGATTTTGGAGAACCGAAGAGATTTACATTTAGCGCATTTCTATCGGATGAAATACACTTATTCGATGACCTGTTAATCATTATACCAATTATTAGATATGACCTCATAACAACTTCCGCAGAGGAACAAGAAGATTTCTCTCCTGGTGTCATTGGTAACTCAAGGGTTGTAAATACAACTGAAAGCGAATTCTCTCCGAAGCTCGGGATTATTGTTTCCCCTCTTAGATACCTTTCAATTAAAGGGAACGTTGGAAGATCATTCAGGGTACCTAGCTTTAATGAGCTTTTCTTTCCTGAGGAAGGTTTCATAGGTGGTAATCCTGATCTCAAACCTGAAAGCTCTATTGATTTTGACGTCGGGTTAGTTTTTTCACATCCACGTATAGGATTTGAAATTAACTACTTCAGAAATCAAATTGA
>LDXN01000003.1 GCA_001443445.1 Candidatus Dadabacteria bacterium CSP1-2
AAAGTATGCTGTTAAAAAAGCGTTCTCAAATCCCATGATTTAGTTAAACTTCGTTATCTCCCCTGGATGTTAAACTCGGTAAGTACGTTAAACCCTGTTCCGTAGGCGTAGTAAGTGGAGGGGTACGTGACAGGAGTTCCTTTATTAAGTGGTAGCTAGAACCGACCTTGGACTTCAAAATGTTAGGAGTAAAGCAATAAAAGTTAAGACTAAACCAAATCTTTTACGCATTTGGTACTAAAGTAGCACAGTAAGTTTGTCTCCAACTCAAATAACAAAACAACAAAAGCCTGACCCTCTTTTTCCTCTTTTTCTCATTATTTGTGCTGCTCCTGATACTGGATCGAGATGACTTCCGCCCCTGCCGAGAACAATTCGGCCTTGATTTCGTGCACAAGTCCCCAACTCTGCGCCTCCTCAGGGTTGAGCGTTGTGCGATCTAGCATCGCTTGCGTAACTTCTCCAACGGACTTCCCGGTGTTCGCTGCCACAACTTTCGCAATGTTCTCGATGTCGATCCTGAGGCCCTTGAGCCGCTCTTCAAGCTGCTTCTCTTCGAGGTTGGCCCCCTGAGGAAAGCCGGCGCTCACACCATGCAACAAAAACCTGGCTTGAGGTACACACAATCGTTTGCGACCGGCGCAGTAGAGCACGACTCCAATGGAGTCCACACTGCCGAAGTTATGAGTTGAAATGTCGGCCGGAAGGCCCTTCAGGTAGTTGTAAGCGCTAAGGCCGTGGAAGACCGAGCCACCAGGAGACGAAACCAGAATGGTGAAGCTACGCTGACCCGCCGCCAGTTTCTGATCAACCGCCTGCATAAGGGCGTTGATCGTGGCGTCGATCACGGGTGCAAAGAACTTGATAACTGTGGGTTGAGCCATTGTTGTCGAATTCATTTCAACCTGATGGACCGGCCGGCTGCCTAACTATGAATTAGGCTGCAAAAATGCAGCATAACATCCTAGGTGGCTATCCAAGCACACCGCTGGGATTTCGATTTGACTGCACTGCGTTTTGGCTTATTCATTGTTTCAAATCAACGGGGTCGCGTCTCAACGGGCTGTTGCCCAAATCCTAACGTGATACAAAGTTGATTAACAATCGAAATGAAGAGACAATAAAATCAATAACTTAGAAAGATGAAAAGTTGATGTTTTTCCCATAAATGTCCTAAAAAGCTCTTTGAGCAACAGCCCGTCAACTTTTGACATTAGTAGGAGTAAAGGAAATACGAAGAAATAGAAGAAGTTTATTAACGAAGAAAAGTTTAATAGAGACTAGACCCCACTGGTTCAAATTCTGACTCAAGTTATTAACGGTTTTATAATTCTGTATATTAATTGTTAAGTATGAGATTCGGAAGATTCTGGGGTTGTACTATACTGCGACAATCTTGATTGAGAAAAATGCACGGTTGAAACCCTGACAGTATTCCCAACCTAATAATTCACTTCAAAGGCGTTCTTTAAGATTCTCGCCTTTTCATTCGTAAGATCAACCGAGACTATGTCAAAGCGCAAATCTTTTGATTTGATTTTCTTTTTTTCTAGATAAACATAAGCCGCAGCCAAGAGTCTTCTCTGTTTCCAAATTGTAACAGCCTCCTCAGGCAGTCCAAAGCTTTCAGATGAACGGGCTTTAACCTCTATAAAGCAGACAACCCCCTTTTTCTCAGCAATGATGTCTATCTCACCCTGCTTGCATCTAAAATTTTTCTCGATAATACGGTATCCATCCTTTTCTAAGGCCTTACGAGCAATCTCCTCACCCTTTTGGCCGAGGGATTTTTTATCGATCATAATTAATTACCTAACCACTAATTAGCACGAATTACTAATAGAGTAATCTAATCATCGTAGGAGCGCCATCCTGGCGCGACTGGATCGCGGCTAGAAGCCGCTCCTACTATTGTCGTTTGTTGTCTGTCGTTTAATAGTCAATGGCTGACAGCTAAAAGCCGACTTATTTCCTTTTCATTCGTTTCAATTCGTTGCTGGATATTCACTTATTCTCTAACTTCCCCCTAATCTCCGTAAGCTTATTGAGTGCTTCGAGCGGGGTCATAGAATTAGGATCGAGTTTGTTAATCTCCTCTAAAATCTCATTTCCTATTTCATCTTCCTTCTTCTCAAAAAGACCTAGCTGCCCACCACGAATTGCACTTCCAAGATTAGACTCCGCTTTCTCAAGCTTGAATAGAACCTCGCGTGCCGTTTTAAGAACCTTTTCTGGTACCCCTGCTAGTCTTGCTACCTGAATTCCATAGCTATGGCTAGCTGCGCCGGGAATTAGCTTTCTTAGAAATACTACCTTTCCCTTATCCTCTTTTACAAAGACATTGTAGTTCTTAACCCTTCGTTTTGTAATGGCAAGCTGGGCAAGCTCATGATAATGTGTAGCAAAAAGGGTTCTGCATCCCATATCATGTAAGAAATGAGCTACTGCCCACGCAATACTCATACCGTCAAATGTGCTTGTTCCCCTCCCTATCTCATCAAGCACCACTAGACTTCTTTGCGTGGCATGTCTCAGGATGTAAGCGGTCTCAACCATTTCAACCATGAATGTTGATTGTCCTCTTGCTAAATTATCAGAAGCCCCAACGCGGGTGAATATCCTATCTACAATTCCAATCCTTCCCTCCCTTGCTGGAATAAAGCTTCCAATCTGAGCCATAAGAACTATTAGCGCAACCTGACGAATGAGAGTGGACTTTCCAGCCATATTAGGACCAGTTATTATGAGAAACTGGTTTTCTTCTGTGTCTAGCGTTATGTCATTCGATACAAATCTTTCCCCTAGATCCATCCTTTCTACAACAGCGTGCCGGCTTTCCTTAAGGTCAATAATCCCTGAGTCGCTTACATCAGGTTTAGTGTAATTGTATTTATCGGCAACTTCTGCGAGAGAAGAAAGGACATCAAGCTCTCCTATTAGCGAAGCGGTCTGTCTTATTCTCTCTGATTCCTTCGCTACCCTTTCCCTTATCTCGTCAAAAAGATCCCTTTCAAGTTCTAGAATCTTCTCTTCAGCCCCAAGAATCTTTTCTTCATACTCCTTAAGCTCCGGCGTGACAAACCTCTCCGCATTTACTAGTGTCTGCTTTCTAATATAATTCTCTGGAACTAGATGAAGGTTTGGTTTTGTAACCTCAATGTAGTAACCGAACACTTGATTGTATCCGACCTTAAGTGAGTTGACTCCTGTTAATTTCCTCTCTTTCGACTCAAGCTCTGCTATCCACTTCTTTCCGTCACGCCTTATAACCCTAAGCTCATCAAGCTCACTGTTAAAACCGTCCTTAACTATTCCTCCATCACGAGAAGAAATCGGAGGCTCATCAACTAACGAACTCTCGAGTAGTTCCCTTATATCAGCTAAATCATCAAGAACATCCCTAATTCTAGCAAGTAGTGTGGACTGAAAGTCACTCAGAATACCTTTTAGAGTAGAGATAAAATATGATGAATCCCTGAGTGCTCCTAGATCCCTTGGCCTTGCGGAGGTGGTAGATATTCTCCCAATTAGCCTTTCTATGTCACTTATCTCTTTTAAGGCACCCCTGACCATTTTTCTAAAGCTTGGTTTTTCTTTGAGTTCTTCAACGGCATTCAGCCTTTCTCTAATCTTTTCTATATCTATAAGCGGATAATTTATCCACTTCTTAAGGAGTCTCCCTCCCATTGCCGTTAAGGTCTCATCAAGAACCCATAAAAGTGAACCACTTTCTGATTCACCCCGAATTGTTCTAACAATCTCAAGGTTTCTCTTTGTAGATTCGTCAACTAAAAGATAATCAGTGGTTTGATAATATAGTGGATCCTCTAATGGAGGCATATCTTCTATCTGGGTTTCTTTGAGATAATGAACAAGCGCCCCACAGGCGGCAATCGATTCCTGGTGATTCTCAAGTCCAAAGGCTTCTAATGTTTTCGAGGCTAATCTTTCCTCTAAAAGCTCTCTCGCTCTACCCAAATCCCAGATGTATGAATCGATTCTAGTAAGAAGAGGATCCCAACCGAGTGAAAAAAAGGAAGACAGTTCATCATTTTGATAAAGTTCTTCTGTAAGAAGAATCTCTTTAGGTTCAAGATGAGCAAGTTCGTCTAAGAGTTCATCAAGGGTAGAAAACGAAGTTGTCCTGAACTCTCCAGTAGAAATATCGGCATATGAAAAACCGTAAGATTTCCCATCGAAGTATATACTTGCAAGGAAATTATTTGATTTAGAATCGAGTTTTTCTGTGTCAAGTATAACACCGGGGGTAAGAACTCTAATGACCTTCCTTTCAACAATCCCCTTTGCAAACTTAGGGTCCTCTACCTGTTCGCATATAGCTACCTTATGACCGTGTTGAAGGAGTTTCGCCACGTAAGGCTCAGCGCTATGGTATGGAACACCACATAGTGGAACAGAATTTTTCTCAGATTTATTTCTAGAGGTAAGGGCAATGCCAAGAATCTTCGACGCTGTCTTGGCATCTTCAAAAAACATCTCGTAGAAATCGCCAAGGCGAAAAAAGAGTATGGCATCCGGGTATTGCTTTTTAATCTTTAGGTACTGTTTAATCATTGGTGTATCTACAGGCATGGCTAGAAAGATTATAGCAACTTAAGCAACCGCTCTCAATTGCTTAAATGCAGATGTATATACTAAAATAATAATTATCATGCTGTTCACCGCTTGAATACCCTTCTCTAAGTAGCTATGTGCTGATTACGATACGCTTCTTTAGCTTGTAGAGATTTAAGGAACTACGGGTGTATATTTATTTGGGGTTTTAGTTATTAGTTTGCATGAATGTTCAATGAAGATTCAACGCAAGCATACTATAGAAACCCTCAAAAATAAAACTTTTCTAGGAGGAAGTAAATGGCTGTAAAAACCCAAAGTATGAAAATTGAAACAAAGGGAGAAACAGATTTAATAGATATAACTCGAAAGGTAGAAAACTTCGTTAAAGATTCTGGAATCACCTCCGGTATTGTTACTGTATTTGTACCCGGCTCTACTGCTGGGATTACAACGATAGAATATGAAAGCGGTGCTATAAAGGACTTTCAAAGAGCTATTGAAAGGATTGCACCAAAGAATATTCACTATGACCATGATGCAAGATGGGGTGATGGAAATGGATACTCTCACATTAGAGCCGCACTCCTCGGGCCTTCTATAACTGTCCCGTTCTCATCATCAAGGCTTCTCCTTGGTACATGGCAGCAGATTGTGCTTGTTGACTTTGACAATAGGTCAAGAAAGAGAGATGTAATCCTTCAGATTATAGGTGAATAATTGTAGGGGCAGACCTGTGTGTCTGTTCTGATAATGGGCGAACACAGTTCGACAATGCTCACTGCAGGCTAGGTTCGCCCCTAACCATTCATACAAACTTTACTGAAAACTCTTGAGGCTTATATCTCATGTTTAAATTAATTAGAAGTGGTGTAATGGCTTCTATCATCATCGAAGCTTCAAGAGACCCTGCATCAAGGGCTCTTAAATTAGGCATTTCCTCCGTTAGTCGTTTTACCACAGCCTTTGCTTCTTCGTCATCTCCACATATAACAACGTCATACTCTAGAACGTGGTCTATCTTTCTTAGCTCCTTTGCTGGAAGGTTATGATAGGCAGAAACCAGCTTTACTGTATTAGGCAAGGCCTCTTTTATCTCTAGCGCTGCAGAACCTTGTGATGGAGGAGAATAAACAAAAACCTTCCCCTTTTTAACCATTGGTACAACTGGGGAAATCACAATCTGATTTGTAAAGCTGCTTTGGATTTGACGTATGGTTGATGTTGCATGTTCAAATGGCAAGCTAATTATAACAACCTCGGCCGCAAGGGCAGCCTCGGCGTTAATCATCCCTTCTATGCTTGAATTAAGACCGAGTTTAGATAGCGTATCTCTGTACTCTGATGCGATCCCTTTCGCCTTTTCATCACTTCTTGACCCTATAAAAATCTTGTGTCCTACCTTTGACCATCGGAGTACAAGTCCTTCTGCTATATCACCAGTGCCGCCTAAGAGTGCAATTTTCATATTTGCATTCTACAATGATATTTTAAGTTGGATTTATTTTAACTAATGATATTAAAGAGTAATAGAAAAATTGATTAAGAGTAACTTTTGTAACTTCATTAACTAAATCATTAGAACTTTTGTTTAAAATACCAGAAGAAAAGAAACTTGTCAGTAGAAATGAATGCGGGATCCCTCTCTTCAACATCTTGCCTACTATGCTTTGGTATAGAAAAAAAAGGAAGTCCTCCAAGAAGCGCTCTAGAGCCAACCTTGTTTCTTGAATCGAGCCATTTTAGCCAATCGAATTCCTCTATAGCCCATTTGATATTAGAGCCTAAAAGCTGGTCTAATTCCCACTCCTCATATATGTTAAGCATCAAATCATCAAATGTACCGTTCTTTAACAATATGAACCCATATGGGAATAACTCATTGTTATTATTAGATAGCCCAATACTATTTCTGTTAAGGCTATTAAGCTCAGCCGGTAAAACCGATGGCCCGGTAAATATGAAAATTAAAAAAATTATAAAAAAAAGTGCTCGCATCTTAGTAGTCTGAGTTAAGATTTTAGCACAGTCAAAATTGTATATTCAAGCTCATTTCCTGTTATCTTGTTCTCCCTTTGCCATCCTGGGCCTTTCCTGACCAAGGTGCGGTGAACCGTCTACAGTAATGGTAGAGCGTTTTGTATTTTTCCTTGTTCTCCTGTGTATCATTAAACTTATTGTAACACTCATAGCACGCAACCTTACCATCAAAGTGCCTGTCACGAAAATTTCCCTCTAATACTGGAGCCCCGCAGAACCGGCATCTCTCTGCCTTCATATCAGATCCCTCTTAATATGTAATTACTTGATTCTTTTATTATGAATTTATACTCCTAAAATAACTTCCCTCATTTTGTGCTTAACATTAGGTATTAATGAAATAGCTTTAATTGTCCATAAATTCGAACTAACGAAGCCCCTAAGCTCTTTGAAGAACCAAAGAGTAGCTACTGTTTAATTATGAACTATTCTAATTAACAACTCAACCCCTATCAGAAATAAAAATAATCCGGCTTTATTGGAAAAGGATTTATCAAAGAGAATAATTGCTATAAGCTACAACGCACACATTAAACTTTGTATAACTAATTAACCAAGACATGCTGCATAATCATTCAACATAGGGAAATCAAGAACTCAAGCAAGACCCGGTTAAACTCGTCTGCCTTCTCTTGCATCATAAAGTGTCCTACATCTTTAATAACATGGAATTTTGAACCTTCGATTCTATTGTGTAAATATTCACCATACCTTACCGGAGTTAATATATCTTCAGTTGCAGAAATAATTAGAGTTGGAACCTTTATTTTCTCAACCTTATTCATAATATCAAACTCATCACATGCTATAAAATCCTGGCGTACTACTGACTGTGGTGTTCTAATAATTCCTTCTACAAACCTTTTCTTTAGTTCCTCAGGTGAGGAGCTTGCAAAGGCTCTTGTCGGAGCAATTTTGCAATATGCTTCATAGTTGTTTTTAACAGCTTCTAGGGTTTCCTTAGCAACCCGAAGCCTTGCTCCGGTACCTACTAGAACACAAGCATAGACCGTATCGGGATAATCAATTGTAAAAACCTGTACTATCCCGCCGCCCATCGAGTGCCCTACAAGTATGAGGTTCTCTAAGCCAAGAGTGTCAGTAAAATCCTTTATGAAGCCGCTGTATTCTCTAATGCTACTCAAACCGCTTCCCTCGGACTTACCGTGGCCGGGAAGATCTAGGATAATAAGATTAAACTTTGATTGTTTTTTTAATTCATCTACTTGATATTCCCAAGTGAGACTGCTCTGTCCCGCACCGTGAATCATTAAAATACTCAGACGTGACTTCTCTAAACCTTCTCCTGCGATATAGTTTATTTTTAACCCTTTGACGAAAGCGCTAGGCATGCCTGCTAATATCCCTTCAACTTACGTAGAGACGCAATTAATTGCGTCTCTACATTAATTAAATACCATAGGAGATTGAGCAACGAGTCTTTTTAGTAACAATTAATTAGTAAATCTTCTCATAAACGAATCCAATTTATCTCGATCAACACCCTTAATTTTTAAAATCTTTATTCTCGATGTCTCTCCCCTAACTATCTTAACGTATGATTTTGAAACTCCAAGCGCTCTCGCAATGAGCTCTATAAGCCTCTCATTCGCTTTCCCATCTTCTGGAGGAGCAGTGACTTTCACTTTGAATCTACCGTTCTGAAGTCCGAAAATCTCATCACATGATGATTTAGGTTGAACCTGAACTTCGATCGTTACCTCAGATTCTTCCTTTGAATAAGACATCTAAGGGGTCCCTGTCTTTAACTTAAATGCAAGTTCTGTTATGGTTCCAACTAGAAATTGATCTAAAAATACAATTAGCACGAGAACTAAAATCGGTGATAGATCAATTCCACCTAGGGACGGAACAATTCTCCTTGCATATCCAAGCACTGGTTCAGTTGCCCTATAAAGAAAACGCACAATCGGGTTATATGGGTCAGGGCTTACCCACGAGATTATAGCCCTTATAATCACAATCCACATATAGATATTAAGCAAATAGTGAAGCACTGTCGCTAAGGCTTCAACAAGATTCCCAAGAACAAACATTACTTTGCCTCCTTGGATAATTCTTTTGAACGTCTAGTAGCAGCTTGAACAGCAGAGATAACACTCCCCCTTAAGCCACCCACCTCCAGTTCATGAATCCCTTCAATCGTCGTACCACCAGGAGACGAAACCTTATCCTTAAATTCTGCAGGATGAAGTCCGCCTTCGAGCACCATTTTAGCGGTGCCATAAACAGTTTGAGCGGCAAGTTTAAGAGCCATATTTTTTGAGAGTCCCATCTTAACCCCCCCATCGGATAGAGCTTCTATAAACATAGCCACATAACCAGGACCACTACCGCTTAAGCCTGTAACTGCATCAAGAAGGTCTTCGTGTTCAACAACATCTACAGTCCCTACAGATTCAAAAATTCTTCTAATGCTATCTTTCTCTTTTTGGTTTATTTGAGAGTTGAAATATAGAACTGAAGCTCCTGTAAGCACAAGTGCAGGTGTATTAGGCATCACACGAACTATTTTCATCTTCTTTTTTATCATCTCAGAAATATAAGAAGTGGGGATACCTGCCGCAATGGAGATAAGAACCTTCTTAGATGTTAAAAGCCCCTTTATTTCACTTAAAACCCTACTAACCATATTTGGTTTTACTGCGAGTATGATCAAATCAGATGATTTTACAACATCCTTATTTTTAGGGGTGGTTTTGACTCCATATATTGAGGACATAAGATGCAATCTTTCTTGTATGACATCACTCAAAATTATTTGCTCTCTCGTAAATACACCTGATGCAAGAAGCCCTTTTACGAGGGCCTCTGCCATGTTACCTGCACCTACGAAACCAATCTTTTTCATCTCTTTCTCCTGATGATATTATTTAGCCACAGAGTACACAGAGAGTAGAAATAACTAAAAATTATTTTTTAATCTTTCCTTTGCGCCCTCTGTGCTCTCTGTGGCAAATGCTTTATTCCCTTCTAGGTCCAAAGATCGCTGTTCCAATTCTAACAATTGTTGCTCCTTCTTCGATTGCAACCTCAAAATCCCCGCTCATCCCCATAGAAAGCTCCCGAAGACTCGGAAATCTACCTTGAAGCTTGTCTCTTAATTCCCTTACATTTCTGAAATATGGTCTTGTCATTTCAGGGTTATCAAAAAAGGGAGGCATTATCATAAGACCCTTAACTTCTATTTGAGGGAACCTCCTTAACTCAAGCAAAAAATCTTCAATTTGATCAAACTTAACTCCTCCCTTTGCTTCTTCGTTAGTATTTAGTTCAATAAGAACAGGAACCTTAGTTTCGATTTTTTCGGCTCTTTTATTTATCTCCTCAGCAATAGAAACACTATCAAGCGAATGGATAAGCTTAACTTTATCCAAGATGTATTTCACCTTATTTCTTTGCAGGCGACCTACAAAATGCCACTCAACCTTCTTACCAACAGCTTTTTCAACCAAGTCGCATTTATCTCTAAACTCCTGAGCATAATTTTCCCCAAAGCTTTTAATGCCGCACTGAGCTGCCTCAATAACACTTTCTGCTTCTATTCCCTTTGACACGGCAACAAGTTTTATTTCCCCTACATTTCTTTGAGCTTTAAGAGCCGCTATTTTAATTCTCTCTCGGACCCTTTTTAGGTTTTGAGCTATATTCATCTTCACTAAAGAGTTTTAATATCCCAAGCTTTGTCAGTGCACCGACAAGCTGAGCTAGGGGAAGTCCAACTACGTTTGTGTAAGAGCCGTATATTTCCTGAACCATAAATGCCCCAATGCCTTGCACTCCGTAAGCCCCTGCTTTATCCATTGGCTCTTTGGTGTTAATGTAACCTTCTATCTCCCACGGTGCAAGGATTTTAATCTTAACCCTACTCTCTACAACTTCCTCATGCAAAATCTCCGCCTTTGGCTTCACAATTGAAAATCCTGTAATGACCTTATGTTCTCTTCCCGAAATTTTCTTCAATGTAAATCTTGCCTCTTCTTCGTCCCTAGGCTTACCAAGTATCTCTCCATCTATCACAACAATAGTATCTGCTCCAATTACAACACAATCCGAGTTTTGATCTCTAGCAACAGCTATCGCTTTTTCTCTTGAAGCTCTAAGTGCAAAATTGTGAGGTGTTTCATCTTCACGGGGAATTTCATCTAGAAGACTAGGTATAACCGAAAATCTAATCCCTACTTTCTCAAGAAGCTCCCTTCTTCTAGGAGAAGATGAAGCCAGAACTATTTTGGGAGGCATATTAATAAATCAACCTCCTAGATCTGACTTAATCATTAGAAGTGTCATTATATCACGTCTAGTTATTAGACCCACGAGCTTCTTCCCGTCAACCACGGGAAGCCTTCCAAGTTCATTTCTCATAAGTAAACTAAGCGCGCTGGAAGCTTCATCCTCAGGGCTAATTACCTGGATTTCTGCTGCCCTAATCATTATGTCCCCTACCCTTTTTTCATGCCAGCTATCCTTCGGAACATTTTTTACTTGACTTACTGAAACAATGCCTATTAACTCTCCTCCATCTCTTACTACAGGGAAGCTCACAAAGAGATGATGATAGAAATAATTCTGAACAAGGTCATTAAGGGAGAGAAATTCAGGTACGGAAATAACATTCGAGGTCATAACATTTTTCACCTTAACTCCTGATAAAACATCCTTAAAGACAGTCATTTGGTAACCTGACTTTGCAGCTTGGTTTAGAAACATACCGATAAAAACAAACCAGATTCCCCCGATAAGATTTCCAAGGAAGAAGTTAACCACACCTAGTAACATCAAGCCTATCCCAAATGCACTTCCTATCTGACACACTGTGTAGGTAGCTTTTTTAATGTCTTGCCATCTGTTCCAGAGGTAAGCTCTAAGTATCCTTCCTCCATCAAGAGGAAATCCAGGAATCATATTGAAGATAACAAGGGCTATGTTTATGAAGGCAAGATACTCGAATATTGCAAGGAACCCCTTATGAGTTGATGCGAAACCAGACTTTGATAAAATCCAGAAGATAACTCCAAGTATAAAACTACAAATAGGACCAGCAACAGCTATATTAAACTCCATCTTAGCACTACGGGGCTCTTCAGAAATCTGGGCTGCACCACCAAAAATAAAAAGTGTGATTCTAGGAACCGCTATACCAGATTTTTGTGCAACATAAGAATGGGATAGTTCATGAAGAAGAACGCAGACAAAAAGAAGGATCGCTGAAACAGCCCCCATAATCCAATAAGGAGTTACCCCTAGACCCGGATACTCATGTGGAAAATAACTAGAAGCCAAGCTCCACGCAACAAGGGCAAAAATTATTAACCATGAATAATCAACCCAGATTTCTATTCCAAAAATCTTAGTAAGTCTTACTCCCTTTCCAATCATATTCCTATACCCCGCATATACTGGTCTATAATAAAGTTGTTAAACTATAACATACAAAAACGTACTGCCATCATCATTAATGTTTCAATGTAGGGGCAGACCCGTGTGTCTGCCCTAATATTATGGGTGAAGACAGTTGATCTAGGCCCACTGCTGGCATAGGTCCTCCCTACAGTTGGTTTGACGACTTGCAATTTTAGAATACTAGGGTTTTCTAACCCCACAAGGCGAGACAAGCCTGTCCTGGCGTGTCGAAGGAAATGTTTCGTCGTAATAATCAATACAATAAATGGGTAGCCTGCCAGTCTTGCTGGTAGGCATAACAGGCAACGAGCAAGACTCGTTGCCTACCCTAGGTAGGTTTGGATAAACACGCCCGATTTCTGATGGAAACCATTGTCATGATGTAGGAGTGCCATTTTGGCACGACTGAATCGCGGCTGGAAGCCGCTTCTACCTAATACTCGTTCTTCTGATGGAAACCTTTAGGTTTCCGCTAAGAATTGTAGAGGAAGGATTAGGTTTTCCATTTAATTTAATCGGGTAGTCTGCCAGTCTTGCTGGCAGACAGTTAAATAGCACAGACTAGTCTGTGCCTACAATTAGTTTAAATATACAATTCGACACAATAAGTCACAAAAAGATTGTAGGCACGAACTTGTTCGTGATATGTCCTCGTTCGGAGGCATGGAATAAGACATTAAGGAAACCCGAGCAAGTGACTATAACATAGTCTGCAAACAGGCAAATCTTTCAAACTCTCCAATTTGCAAATACCAGGTAAACTAAATAAAATTTTTTGCAGCAAATAATGAAGAATGGAGAAGGGATATTTTTGAAAGAGCTTTACCTTAAAGGAAGAGACTTACTGAAAAAATCAGGTTTGGAGAACCCAGAGCTTGAGGCGGCGTTATTACTTTCTAAGGTTCTTAGAATAAATACAACTTACATTTACGCCCATCCTAAAAATTGGGTCCAATCTGATAAGATTAAAGAGTTCGAATTACTGCTGGAAAGAAGAATAAAAAGGGAACCTATCGCTTACATTCTTGGCGAAAAAGAGTTTTACTCAAGGTCATTTATTGTAACCCCAGATGTTCTCATACCAAGGCCAGAGACTGAAATTCTATTTGAAGAGGCTTTGAAGATAATTAATAACATTCCTTACCCTACAGTCCTTGATGTTGGTACAGGTAGCGGATGTATAGCTGTTACGATTGCTTGCGAAGCCGGAAATGCGCAAAACTTTGCAACTGATATTTCTTTCGAAGCGCTTATGGTTGCAAGAGCAAATTCAGAAAGACATAAAGTATCGAAAAGAATCTCGTACGTTTGTGCAGATTTTTTAAGCTGTTTTAATGAAAATTCCTTTGATATAATTCTTTCAAATCCACCTTACATACCTGAAGGTGAATTTTATAGTCTCGAATCTAATGTAAGAGATTTTGAACCTAAAATATCACTTATTGGAGGTGGCTCGATCCTTCGGCAGGGCTCAGGACAGGCCCTTCGACTCCACCCTTCTACCGTTCGGTCTGAGCTTGTCGAAGACTCGCGGCCCACCACAGGCGAAGAAGGATTAAACTGTATAAGGAAGATCGTTCATGAAGCAGGAAAAGTTTTGAAAAATGGAGGATGGTGTATTATTGAAGTTGGAGCTAACCAATCCGAAAAGGTATCAGAAATTTTCAAAGGGGTTGGATTTAAAGAAGTTTCTGCAGTAAAAGATTTGGCTGGAATAGAAAGGGTGGTTAAGGGAAAATGGAAAAGATAATAGTCGAAGGTGGAAAAAGATTAGAAGGTGAAGTCACTATAAGCGGTGCTAAAAACGCAGTGCTACCTCTTATGGCGTCCTGCATTCTTACGGAAGGCAGAAGTACATTTACAAACGTCCCCGATCTAGATGATGTTAAGACAATGTCAAAGCTACTTAGAATCTTAGGTGCTGAGGTCGATTATGAAAAAGGGATCCTCTCAATTGACACAACTCGTTTAAATAATTGGGTCGCTCCATATGAACTAGTTAAAACCATGCGAGCCTCTGTGCTTGTTCTCGGTCCGCTAATTGCAAGATCTGGTCGTGCTCGTGTATCACTTCCTGGAGGGTGTGCTATTGGAGAAAGGCCAATTGATCAACACCTCAAGGGTCTTGGGATCCTTGGTGCAGATATCAAAATCGAAGAGGGTTACATTGAAGCTGTTTCATTTAAACTAAATGGAAATGTAATACCATTTGATATTTCAACTGTAACAGGTACAGAAAATATTATGCTTGCCTCTGTACTCGCAAAGGGTGAAACTATGCTTCTTAACGCCGCATGCGAGCCAGAGGTCACAGAACTTGCATTGGTTCTAAAGAAAATGGGTGCGGAAATCGAGGGTGTTGGAACAGATATAATTACAATACGAGGCGTGTCCAAGCTTTCACCCGTTAATGGACACGAGGTTATGCCTGATAGAATCGAGGCTGGAACCTTTTTTATCGCCTCTGCCCTAACTCAAGGTGATATCCTAATAAAGAAATGCAGGTTTGAAAATTCAGGCGCCTTAATCGGTAAGCTACTTGAAGTTGGAGCTGAAGTATATAAAGTAGACGGGGGTATAAAGGTTCGGGGAAGTGATAGAATTAAGAGTGTTGATATTACAACCCTTCCCTATCCTGGATTTCCAACGGATATGCAGGCGCAGATGATGACCCTTATGAGCGTTGCCGATGGCCTTAGCATTATCACTGAAACGATATTCCCTCAGAGATTCATGCATGCAGGCGAACTAAGAAGGATGGGTGCGGACATAAAACTTGTTGGAAACAGCGCCGTTGTAAGAGGAGTGCCTTACCTTAGCGGTGCACCAACTATGGCAGGGGATTTAAGGGCCAGTGCATCTTTGGTCTTAGCTGGGCTGCTAGCTCGCGGAAAAACACAAGTTTCAAGGGTTTATCACCTAGACCGTGGATACGATAGGCTTGATGAAAAACTCGAAGCCCTTGGTGCACGTATCTGGAGAGAAAAGGAATGATCACACTAGCCATCTCAAGAGGGAGAATTCTAAAAGAAGCAACGGTGCTTTTGAGAAAGGCTGGGTTTTCTCTAAATAGAATCTCAAATGGCTCTAGAAAGCTTATTTTTGAGTACCCAAAGGATGGACTTAGGATACTAATCATCCGTCCTACAGATGTGCCCCCTTATGTAGAATACGGGGCAGCAGATTGTGGTATTGTAGGAAAGGATACGCTTATAGAAGAAAAATACGATTTGTATGAACCCCTAGATTTAAGTATAGGAAAATGCAAACTCGTCGTTGCAGGCCCAAAAGGGTTTAATTTGTCATCTGCAAGAATCCTTAGGGTTGCAACAAAATATCCTAGAATCGCGCATGAGCACTTTGCAAAAAAGGGGGTAAGTGCCGAGATCGTAAAGCTCTACGGTTCAATTGAGCTTGCTCCCATAGTTGGGCTTTCAGATGTGATAGTGGACCTTAGTGCTACTGGAGAAACCCTGAGAAAGAATAAACTCGTAGAGATCGAAACAATAGCTAATATTACAGCAAGACTAGTTGTAAATAGAGTTAGTATGAAGGTAAAATCAAACGAGATAAAAGGTTTTATAGGAAGGCTTAAAGAGGTTCGCGAGATTTAGAGGATAATTAAAGTAAGAGATTTTAACGCTTAATGCAATCAACCTTGAGTTCATTCTTCTCTTTCCTTCTTTTTTACAAGTGTTACTGATTTCTTCTCCTCTTTTTCACCAAACTTTTCTATGCTCTTTAGAACACCGTCACTCCAGCTCCCTTCTTCAACCTTTTTGGCGAGCTTTCTAACATCAAGTAATGAAACCTCATTCCACTTGCCTGATTCTCTTATGACCTTCTCAAGTTGAGTCCTTCTCTCATCATTTGAGTCAGGAAAACTAAGCTTTATTTCCCTCTTAATCTTCGCCATCTTAGCGCTTCCAAAAATCCTGTCCACCCCTTCCCTATCCGAATATTCAAACAAAGCCTCCTTTGTTTCTTCTATTTGTGTCTCAATCTCTCTCCTTTCGCTCTGAAGCCTTTCCAGTCTATCTACAAGTTGAATACCTTTTTCTTGTAAAACCTCCTTTTCGGGGAGGCTTTCAATAACGAACAGGTGTTTCCATAGAGGACATATTGATTGATACGAACACCAGTTACATAGCGAGGATTCCCTAGGGGGAAACTCAGTAGCTGACTCTATTTCATTGATGAGTGTAATTTTATCAAATCTTAATTTTTCTAAATCTCTCTCAGTTCTCGACGAGGAAATTTCCTTATCGAATACTAAATAGTGCCAGATGTATTTAATGGAATGTACATCCCTCCACATATCTCTTACGCCTATCTGATATAGCGCAAGTTGCTTATCCTCATCCTTGTCTTTTTGTGTAGGAAGGTTTCCACTTGTTTTATAATCGTGAATCTCATAAGTACCGTCAGGGGCAATAGCAAGGCGGTCTATAAAACCGCGAATCTTATGCCTTCCTTCGTTATCTAAGGCAAATGAAACCCTCTTTTCTACATGGATCGTCCTTGATTGATTGAATGGATAATAACTCTTATAGTAATCCTCTATACATTTTTCACCAAGCGTCCTATAGTCGTCTTTAGTAAGATCCCTTTTGACAAATTTTATATTATCATCCCATTCCCTTGCCCATCTCTTGTGGTAGTATTCAAGAATCTTTTCAAGTGGGATTAACTTAGCGGAGATTACATTCTTGTAGAGCCTTTCAAGCACCTTATGAACGCATGAGCCCATAAACTGCTCTATTGTTTTTGTCTCTGGAATCTTATCAATGTATTTTAGCCTAAACCTGTAAGGACACTGCTTATAGGTAGCTAGTCTTGTATATGAATATAACCCCAAAACTCCATGCCTCGCTAAATCAGATTTAGATCGAGTAAGAATATAAAATAGAATTTAAATTTATGGAAGGGTAGTTCAGTAATGTTTGTTGTTTCCAAATTGTTTGGGATATACTGCCAACATGATGTACTTTAAGCCAATGTGAAATTAAACGAGATCTGAGCTTATAAGATGAGGTTAGGATGGATACCGTAGAATTAGATCGAGCGGTTCAGATTTTACAAGATAATAAAGAGCGTTGGGTGAAGCTATCAGTAAGTCAGAAATGTGAACTGATAGAGCAACTGATAAATGGCGTGCTGGCTGTAGCAGATCGTCAGATCATTAGGGCACTTGAAGCTAAAGGCATTCAACCTCATCACCCTGAAAGCGCTGAAGAATGGCTTGCAGGTCCATTTATAATCTTGCGCAACCTTCGATTGCTCCGCCAAACCCTAGAACAGATTGCGCATCATGGAGTCCCCAAGATTAACCCTGATAGAATCCACATTCGGTCCAATAGCCAAGTTGTGGTTGATGTTTTCCCGGATTCCCTCTTTGATAAGATTCTCTATCCGGGATTTCGTGCTGAGGTCTGGATGCGGCCTGAAGTACACCCTCATGAGCTTCGTCAAGCAATGGCTTCCTTCTACCGCCAATCTCAACCCCAAGGGAAGGTAACTCTTATCCTAGGTGCAGGCAACGTCTCTAGCATCGGCCCTCTCGATGTAGTCTACAAACTATTTGTGGAAGGACATGTCTGCCTCTTGAAGCTTAATCCTGTAAACGACTATCTCGGCCCATTCATCGAGGAAGCATTCGCTCATCTTATTCAAGAAGGTTATCTAAGATTAGCCTATGGTGGTGCTAATGTCGGCTCTTATCTTTGTGAGCATCCTGGGATTGATGAGATCCATATAACTGGCAGCGCTCAAACCCATGATGCCATCGTTTTTGGTTCGGGGGATGAAGGCGCTGATCGTAAACGCAATAACATGCCCCGCTTGAAGAAACGTATCACAAGCGAGCTTGGAAATGTTAGCCCTGTCATAATTGTTCCGGGGAAATGGAGTGAGAAAGATTTAAAGTTCCAAGCCGAAAATATAGCAACTCAATTAGCCAATAATGCTGGCTTCAATTGCAATGCTGCTAAGGTTTTAGTTACTGAAGCTAGCTGGTCTAAACGTGAAGCTTTTCTTGATACATTGCGAGAAACTCTCCGTCAAATTCATCCTCGGCGTGCCTACTACACAGGTTCCTTCAACCGTTACTCACGATTTGTCGAAGCCCATCCCGAAGCTGAAGTCTTTGGACCACAAAGCGAGGATATAATTCCCTGGACACTTATCCCCAACGTTGATCCTGAACGACAGTCTGATATCTGCTTTACGCAAGAGGCCTTTTGCGGAATTATTGCTGAAACCCCTTTACCTGCATCGGACGCCGCTGACTTCCTTCATAAGGCAGTTGAATTCTGCAATAACACACTCTGGGGAACCCTTAATGCCTGCATCATTGTTCACCCACAAACCGAAGCTCAATTAGGAAGCTTACTAGATCAAGCTATCTCAGATCTTCGCTACGGTAGCGTAGGTATCAACCACTGGCCCGCCCTCAGTTACGCCCTTGGCTCTACTACCTGGGGTGCATACCCGGGTCATACATTGAATGACATCCAAAGCGGCATTGGCGTTGTCCACAATACGTTTATGTTCGATAAACCTCAAAAAAGCGTTATATATGGGCCATTTCGAATCTGGCCTAAGCCCCCTTGGTTTGTTACCCACAAAACAGCGAATAAGCTTGCGCCAATTATTACCCAATTCGAGGCCTGCCCCAAATGGTCACTACTGCCCTTTATTATATGGTACGCACTCCAAGGATAAATAACCCCTATGGAACTCTCAATACCTATTGTAATTACTATATGTGTGCTCTTTTTCGTAGTTGCATCGCTCTATTCATCTGTGGGGCACGGGGGCGCATCGGGTTATTTAGCTGTCTTATCTTTTTTCTCCTTCGCTCCGATGCAAATGTCTAGTGCAGCCCTCATCTTAAACCTTCTTGTTGCAGGAATTGGGTTTTTCTCCTTCTATAGAGCAGGACATTTCAATGACCGAATTACTTGGCCTTTCCTCATAACATCAGTGCCTGCAGCGTTCATAGGTGGTATGATACTAGTTACAGAACGAATTTACTCATTACTTCTAGCCCTGGTTCTTATTTTTGCTGCATTTCGCCTAATCTCGGAAATCCGATCTAAACCAGAAGATTCTGTTTCTAAATTTCCAAGTCTCCTTGTTGCACTTCCTGTCGGCGCAGGAATTGGATTGATCTCAGGAATCGTTGGTGTAGGCGGTGGTATTTTTTTAAGCCCGCTCATTTTGTTTATGAAGTGGGCATACCCCAAACAAACATCAGCCACATCTGCCTGCTTTATTCTGGTCAACTCTCTAGCTGGCCTTTTAGGCCGTTTTACAGGTGGCAGTTTGGAAATAGGTATGTTGGCTCCGTTTGTGTTCACAGCCTTTTTAGGTGGGTTGGTAGGTTCGTATATGGGTGCAAATCTACTTTCAGGCTCTATACTTAGACGGATTCTGGGAGTTATTCTTCTGATTGCGTCTTATAAATTACTGAAGCTTTCGTTATAAGTTTAGTGAGGAAAACATAACCAAACTTTTCACATGGTTGCAAATTAAAAGAGAAAGGTGGTTAAATTCTGGGAAAGCAAATGAAATCTGGCTTTACAGATTTGCTAAACCAATTATTCCTAATTTCTTAAACTCCCTACCATAAAAATGTTATCCTATTTTTAGAAGTTCATAGTGATTAATTAACCTAATCTTCACACTCTACAGATGCGATGATGTTCACACTTGTATTTATTAAACATGGTATTATTTCTAAAACGAAAAGTTAGATACTCAAGAGGAGGTACGTAATTTGGCTCAAAAACCTTGGGGAGGAAGATTTAAAAAGGGAACGCACAAGTTGGTTGAAAAATTTACAGCTTCTATTGACTTTGATAAGAGGCTATACAAAGAAGATATCGAGGGAAGCATCGCACATGTAAAGATGCTTGGCAAGCAAGGAATTATATCAAAACAGGAATCACAAAAGATAGTAAAAGCGCTAGAGGGAATTAGGGGAGAGATCGAAAAGGGAAAGTTCCCCTTTAAAGAAGAGCTTGAGGATATTCACCTTAATATCGAAAAACGCCTTATAGATAAAATCGGCGACATAGGTGGCAAGCTCCATACAGCAAGAAGCAGAAACGACCAAATTGCACTCGATGAACGTTTGTATTTAAGGCGTGAAATTAGTGAGATTCTTTCTATGATAAAAGAGCTTGCAGAAGATCTTCTAAATTTAGGTGAGAAGAACATAGAGGTGATTATGCCCGCATATACACATCTTCAAAGAGCCCAACCATTACTTCTCTCACACTATCTACTAGCCCACTTTGAAATGTTAAAACGCGATAGAGAGCGTTATGTTGATTGCCTAAAAAGGGTAAACATTATGCCACTAGGTGCTGGTGCAGTCGCTGGCACTTCTTTTCCGATAGACAGAGAGTATGTAGCAGAGCTTTTAAACTTTCCTCAAGTCTCAAGAAATAGTGTTGATAGCATAAGCGATAGGGACTTCGTCTTAGAATTCATTTCAATTTCAGCAATTCTTGCCATGCATTTAAGCAGGCTTTCGGAGGAATTTATCTTATGGTCTAGCAAAGAGTTCGATTTCATTGACTTGGGAGATGAATTTACAACAGGCTCGAGCATTATGCCTCAAAAGAGAAACCCAGATGTTCCTGAGCTTATACGTGGAAAAACGGGAAGGGTATATGGAAATCTGATGGCTCTCCTTACCATTATGAAAGGGCTACCACTCTCATATAATAGAGACCTTCAGGAAGATAAAGAACCCATGTTTGACACAGTCGATACCGTAAAATCATCTCTTCAGGTGCTATCAGAAATGATGAAACACATAAAATTCAAACCCGAGAATATGAGAAAAGCGCTTTCCAAGGGCTTCGCCACTGCAACTGACCTAGCTGATTATTTAGCACGAAAGGGAATGCCATTCAGACAGGCACACGAAGTTACGGGAAAAGTTGTTAGATACGCAGAGGGAAAGGGAAGAGAACTAACACAGTTAAGTATTTCGGAACTAAAAATTTTCTCAAACTTATTTGAGGAAGATGTATTTGATCATATAACCCTAGAAGGCTCAATCTCGAGCAAAAAATCCTACGGTGGAACAGCAAAAGAGAATGTTTTAAGAATGATCCAAGAATGCAAAAGGGAAATAGCAAAGTGGTAACCTACGTCGAATCCCGATTTCGGATAGCAGAGTGCAAAAGATGAATAAAGATGTGTTTAAGCGGAAAAAAACTATAAGCTACCAATCCGAATTCCGAAATCAGTGGTCATCCGTAGAGTTCCTCTACGTATTTTTTTGCTTTTCCAGATTCAGGCAAGGATGCAATCTCTTTGTAAAATTTGTCGTCGTATTCCCTTGTCTTTACCACTACAGGCATAGGCACTGCATGACCGATGATTAGAGCCTGCTGTTTCGTATCAAGGCTTGCAAGAATGGCTCTAAGCCCCGATGTGTTACTAACTCCTGTAAGCACTGACTGTATATCCTTCTCATCGTTAAGAAGTGCAGTTATCCTAGTACCGATTTGTGAAATCACCTCATCATCTATTCCAGATGGTCTCTGATCAACAATCATCATTGTAACAGAGTATTTTCTAAGCTCTCTTGCAATCGTTCCAAAAATTGTCTGACGCGCCGCCTGGGGATTTAAAAACTTATGCGCCTCTTCAATAGTAATCATAAGCTGGCGGGGTCTGTCAGCGGGATTTCTTGTTGCAAAATAGCCCTCAGTTTTCTCAATATAATAGTCGTGAATCCTTCGAGATATGATATTTGCTACAAGAAGATAGGAAAGAGCGTTGTTTCTTTTTCCGAATTCAAGCACTATATTTATACCTCGTCCAAGATATTCTATTATTTTTTTGATAGTTCCCTCACCACGGCTGTTATCATCTACTATAAACGGAAGATTTTTAAGCCTTACGAGCTTTCTATAAAGCGCTGAGAGAGACGATTGATGTGCCCCTAACTCTTTCGCTTTGTCTGTCAAATCTTCCTGCTTCCACGAAAGAAGTTCACTTAGCCATCCCTCCTCATATTTCCTATAAAGAGCATAAGCAGATTCAATTGCGGTCGTATGCAGTTGAAGTTCATCTTGAAGAAGAGCAATGTCTTCTATTTCTATCTGGTCAAGGGATATGTAGACTTCGACATCGGGTTTCGCCCCACGACGCTTTGTGGACTGCGGATCAAGGGAAAATATGGAAACCTTTTCGGGAAATAGTTCTTTGAGTCCCTTCACAAAAAAGCCTGCTTCTTCTTTTTGTGAGTCCCAGCCATATTCGTTGTGCATGTCAAAAATAAGGTTTACAGCCTTTCCATACTTAATAATTCCTGCAAGCATAAGCCTTGTAAGAAAGGTTTTACCAGTACCGCTTTTCCCAAAGATTCCATTGCTTCTCTCAACAAATCTATCAAGGTTCATGCATACCGGGATATCCATATCAAGCGGAGAGCCGATATTATAAAACCTTCCGCCCTTATCTTCGGTTCCAAATACCAAGCTAACGTCCCCCTCCGCGGCTTCTGAGACAAGTGCGAAATGGGGTGGAATTGTCTTTACCGGTTTTGGTTCGTTGTCGTCATGCTTTATCATCAGCATCGGTCTTAGTTCTACAGTTGAATAAGTACTCGTCCCAGAAAGAACCTGTCTCAATGTCTCATCTTCTCTCGATGGTGGATTTATAAGCACATTGGTTGACGAAGCATCTAGCTTAACATCAGTAATAAGAGAGAAGAACTTATGATAAAGCCCAAAAACAACTACGAATTTACCAGCCTTAACTTCCTCAATGCTTCTATCAGGGCTTAGTTTCATCTGAAGCCCCTCAGTTAAGGATCCGCCAGTTATAAGACCAAGTTCTCTGTTTTCTTCAGTCATTTTTTCTATATTGAGAATAGCAAAGTAAGACCTAACTTGCAAGGAGTAACTAATACTTAAATCTGAGTCAAAAGCATCTTTATCCACATCTAAAGTAATGGGAATTAAAAATTTTATGAGTCTTTAACCCTATTCTTCATTTAAGATGAAGAACCAACTAGCATTGGCGTTTTATTGATTTCAATCGCTAATGTGCTAAATTACCATGCAGAAAATTAGTGGCCCCTTCGTCTAGAGGTCAGGACGTTGCCCTCTCAAGGCAGAAACACGGGTTCGAGTCCCGTAGGGGCCGCCATATAAATCTCCTTTAATTAAAGCGCCCTATGTATCGTTGAATGATACTTAAAACAAATCGACTACTGATGAGGTGTCCAAGGAGGTGTCTATCATTTAAGTTTCACCTCCAAAATTCCAACCATATAATTTTTATGTAGTTTTTAACGTCAAGGTTCTGCAACATCAAAAATCTTGGATATTTTGAAACTGTTCTAAAGATATCTATGTTTCCTGAATGCCTTTGTCACCACCTCAGACATATATTCGCTTCTCGAATTTTCATAAATGGTACGGTGTTGATTTGGTAACTGTTCAAGAACTACTTGGACGCAGATCTATAATTATGACAAAACCCTATTCAAACCCGACACCGGAGCCTAAGAGAAAGGCTGTGGAATCACTTGTTTTAAACAACAAAGTGGGGAATAAGACAAAGATTATTAATATTAAAAAAAGGAATGCCTATGCACCTTTTCTCAATCCTAGCAGGATCGTAAATACTAAGATTCTAAGTATGCAAGAGTTGCCGTTGTGGTATGTAATGTTAGGGGTTCACGCGTAAGTTTGCTTTGTCTTCTAATTTAAGGGCAAGTAATTTATTAATAGATTTTTGATTCGACCAGCCAGTGATGGTTCCGTGTCTATATGGAGGTTCTTTAGGATAAAAAAATAACTTGTCTCTATTAACGCTAATATTTATAACATCATTTGAGTTAATATCCGCCCTTCCTTTTATTGTATTTTGCTGATACGGAGTAACATCACAATCTGCTATATTCCATATTTCGCTTTCAGATAATCCTAACACTCTGAAAACAGATGTTTGATTGTCTTTAGGATTAGGCATGAATGCCGCCCACTTAACGGTTTGGTTTGATTTTCTTATATAATTGCTATTATATAGATATCTAGTAAGGACTTCAGGGTTAGATTGTATTAATGGCATTTAAGTTCTACTATTTAGAATACAATCTTTTGAGATAATTAATTATAGGGTCTGGTATGAAGTCTCCTAATAATTCAGTCCCATGGGTATTGTTAGCTCCAAAAATTCCAGCATAAGTTAGAGTTTGGTTATCATCGATGCTAAAGACAAATGTTCGGCCATAATCATCACTCCACTCAAATGCTATGTCACCATCAGGCTCAGGTGTGATTTCTGGCATAGGGAAATTCAAGAAAGTAGCATTTAACATATTAATAATATTTTTTGCATCTAAAAAGGTGTTTACAGATATGGGATTAGCACCGTATCCATCCCAGTTGTACCGTGAGCAACTAATAAAAATTTCTTCTAACTCATCTATTATTTGTTGTAACTGTGAATAACGACCAATTGACTCTGTTTTTTTCAATTGATTTAAAATGTCTTCATATTTATTTTCTAGAACTATTGATTCTGAAGCAAAACCTTTTCCTGATTGTTTGGGAAACCCAATTAAATAGCTACTCATAGTAGCCGTGCTCATTGGTAAGTCTCCAATAATTTTTTAGTTATGCTTTTAAAAAATATCTGATTTTTGAAGTTTCTTAGTTTCTCTAAGATTGCCAAAATGTCTTCTTCTAAAAAGCCATCTGGTGTGAATTTAATGACATCTATATCTAATATTATAGGAAGATTATCTTTAAAATCAACCTTAGGTTCCAAAGCTTGAGTGATAATAGCTGTTATTCTAGGATCAGGAGCAGGGATAACTACTCTGTAAAAGAAACTGATAATTCCTTGTGGTAATCCTTCCGGAACTTCTGGAGGACAAGTTAAATAGTCTCGAAAGTCAATTATCGGCATTGGTATATTTAGATTGTTTATGTATCGTACTGCAATTCTGCTAATAAAAACTGGTTGTACTAATTCTTTATAATAATTCCATAGCTGTAATGCTTCGTCTCTAACCTCATCCCAATTTTTATAAGGTTTAAGTCTATTGAAAGTAAAACCATCGTCTCTTAATTGAACAATTTTGGTGCCATTAGATGATTCGTATCTATAACCATTGATCTTGTCATGAGTTGTCACACTTTGCTCGCGGTCTTTAACATCTATCTTTGTTTCGTGAAATTTCATGGTTTTCTCTATAGAGTACTCTCTTGTTATTTTACTCCCTATAGATTTAAATTGATCTAAATTAAACCCTTTTGGTAACTTACATCTTATATCAACAAGGGCTTCCGTAATTGGAGCATTTGGAAGCGTAGGATATTTTTCTGACATTGAATTAACTTTGATGAAGATTAATATTTAAACAAACATAAGTGACGTTCACCGGCGATTGGGAGTGATATACACAACTGATTATAAATAAATATACAATTTATGTCTATGTCTTGTGAAAAGTTTTCAAATATCCAAAAGTAGATCTATTACTCAATGCTCATGGGTTAGATTTCCCAGTACTCATAGTTTGTATTTATAAAAAATCAACCAAGGTATGTTTATCTCATCAAAGCTTGAGCCTCTTCGAGGTTTATTCTGATAATTTTTTCTAACTTGGCAATAGCAGCTTTTTTAGCTTTCTCCATTGTATCACTATAACGTTTAAGCATTGTGTTATTCTTAGGTTAAGTAAGTGCCATGACGGTTGGAAAATCTTCTTTCTCTCCAATGAAAACATTCCGAATAAAGCCATATCGGAATATACAGAAAACGCCTCAAATGAATTCCAGCAATTTCCTTACAATCGCATAAATTATAGTTACCGTCAAATAACTAACGCATTTAGAGAGTTATAACGGTAGACCTAAGCTCTCATAATACAACTGCCGCTTAATCTATTAGCGCACCCCAAGTGAATACTCATTCAACAAATTCTGCTTCTCACAAGGCTGATTCAGTTTGAAACTGCTATTTCAGTCTTGGGGACTTGAAGGTTCGGGTAAATATTGATTAGCGTGATAGCCTTCTTCTTGTGTTCAGGTGTAGGATGGGAATACCGCTTTGTCATAACTATGGACTTATGCCCTAATAGTTCTTGAATAGTTGAAAGGTCAACGCCATTCATTTGTACGAAATAAGATATTTTTCTTGGACGTAGGGTTTATACGCGAACCTTCCTATAACATCTCTTTGTTTTTATTTTCAAAATTTAAGGTTTTTTCGATACCTTCTAGCAAAAAGTAGATAAGGCTTTACTTTTATTCTTCGTCTAAGACCTTTTCTCTCTCTTTGACCTGCTTCTCGCTTTGTTCCACTAAACCCTTTGCTTTTGTTTTGAGACCTATTGCTTCCTTCATATATGTGGTTGACACTTCTTTTGATTCCTTCAGCATTCCCATTATTTTAGTTATACCTAATATTATTAACAAAATAACTATTAAACCTAATATCACCCGTTTTATATTCATAATATTATTATAAAACCCTTAGAAGATAATTTCTACAGATTATATTCTGCACTGAAGATATATAACCGAAGAAACATGGATTGTTCAATTAAAAAAATATTACAAAGGTATTAAACCGAGTAAAATTTATAGAGCCTTTATATCAAATATGACTTTGAACTACACGTTCATTTACTAATATGAGACACAGAAAGCACAAAATAAAGCGTCAGCATAGCATGATAAAGGGGTTAAGAGAATTCCTAGAAGAAAATATCTCTACTCTTGACTTCGTAGATGGGATTATCCCTGGTGAGATAAAAGTGGGAAGTGCTACTGGAGAGAACCTGATCGTGAAATACAAATACAGCACTGTCAGTGGTGCAAAGCTAATCGCAAAAAGTGGTTCTTCAATTCAAGAGGTATTTGTTGTAACAAGGTTTCCAGAAAAGCTTAAGGAAGTGATTGAAGTAATTGCAGAGTAGAGACGCATCGCAATGCGTCTCTACCTTAACTTTAAGACACCGCTTCCCAAGAGCCGAGTAACAGCTTCAATAAATTCATCATGAACATCAACTCGGCAATCCCCAAGATCAACCACAACATCACTATGACTTGTTTCCAAATGAAGATGTATTAGGGATTTTCCAGGATAGGTTTCGACTATTTTTTTTAACTTTAAAAGATTTTCTTTAACGGCGTATTCTTTTGTTAAATTTATATGAACTGTAGAACCGTTTCTCATTTCTTTAAGAGAGAATATATCACTGGCCCTTAGCCTGACTCTTTCTTCAGAAGGCTCAACCGTTCCTTTAACTACGACAGGTTCTACCTTTTCCTCTAATATAGGAAGGGACTTCCTTAGGAGATCATTAAAAATTACGACCTCGACAGAGCCCTTCATGTCTTCAAGAACGAGGGTCCCAAAAATATTTGAGCCATTTTTAGTGTGCTTCACGTTTAGCGAACGAACCACACCAGCTATTAATACCTCACGCCTTTCCTTAATTTCAGAAAGTAGTTCAGTATCAGTGTTTGTATACCTTTTGATCTCCATTAGATATTTCGCAACAGGATGACTTGTAACATAAAACCCAAGTACATCCAACTCTGCCTTAAGTCTTTCCTTTTCATCCCATTCTTCCACGACTGGAAGAGTTGGTAGTGAAATAGAATCGCTCAAAGTAAAAAGGGCGCTTTGTCTTTCAGGGGAGCTTTTCTGTATTGCTGATGCATATGAAAGTAAGGTATCCAGTGATTCCATTAGCTGTGTTCTATTAGCTCCAAGAGAATCAAAAGCGCCGCTTTTAATAAGGCTTTCAAATGTCCTTTTGTTTATCTTTTTTGAATCTACCCTTTCACAGAAATCAAATATGGTTTTAACCCTTCCCCCTTCTTCCCTTGCTTGAATAATCGCTTCAACCGTGCCCTCGCCAATATTTTTTATAGCTGAAAGACCAAACCTGATCTTACCACGGGCTCTGGGGTAGCGATCCAGAGGTAGGGTAGTTGGGGAACCGCTTATTGCAGTAAATCCCGCCATACTTTCATTCACATCTGGAGGAAGCACCTCGATTCCCATTTCTTTGCATTCTGCAATGCTAGCGATAACTTTATCGGCATTACCGGCCTCAACAGAAAGCAATGCAGCCATAAATTCAGCGGGATAGTGTGCCTTAAGGTAGGCAGTTTGATAGGTTATAAGCGCATATGCAGCGCTATGGCTTTTATTAAACGAATACTCAGCAAATTTTTCCATAGCATCAAAAATATCTTCAGCTTTCTTTTTACTTATCCCTTTTTTCTTTGCTCCTTCGAGAAACCTTTCTCGTTGAGCCTTCATCTCTTCGGGTTTCTTCTTTCCCATTGCACGCCTAAGAAGATCAGCTTCTCCGAGGCTATAGTCTGCAAGCACGCTTGAAGTTTTCATAATCTGTTCTTGGTAAACAAAAAGACCGTAGGTGTCTTTTAGTAGCTCCTTAAGCTCAGGTAGTGGATATTCAATCCTTCTCTGGCCATGCTTCCGTTTTATAAACTCTTCCACCATCCCGCTATCGAGCGGACCAGGGCGATAAAGAGCAAGTACTGCTATAATATCCTCAAAGCTAGAAGGTTGTAGCCTCATTAGAAGATCTTTCATACCAGAGGATTCAATCTGAAATACACCCCTTGTACGACCACTCGATAGGAGTTTGTATACATCTTGGTCGTTGAGCGGGATCCTTTTTATATCGAAATGCAAAACTTCGTCTTTTATTGGGTCTACTTGATCTACCTGCTCTGAACTTTCTCGAACCCCTGAAGATTTATTATCGCTAATAAACTTTATTGCTTTATCTATAACCGTGAGCGTCTTTAGACCAAGAAAATCGAATTTAACAAAACCTAAATCCTCTATAGAGTTCATATCAAATTGAGTTAAGATCTCATCCTTTGAACCTTTGTATAGCGGTATATAATCTGCAAGTGGCTCGTTTGAAATCACGATTCCTGCAGCGTGGGTGGAGGAGTGCCTAACCATATTCTCTAGTGGCCTAGCTATCTCTATCAGCTCTCTAAGGTTTGGGGATTTCTCTATGAGTTCTTTTAGCTGCGGGATTTGGGTTAAGGATTCGTCAATACTGAAAACTTTTCCCCTGAATGTTGGAATAAGTTTTGTGACTCGATCAACATCTGAATACGGAATGCCTAGTACCCTTCCTACATCTTTTACTACCGCCTTTGCAGACATAGTTCCGAATGTGCCGATCTGGGCGACCTTATCCGCTCCGTATCTTTCTGTGACATATTTTATTACCTCATCCCTTCTGTCTGCACAGAAGTCAACATCTATATCAGGCATACTAACGCGCTCAGGGTTTAGAAACCTTTCAAAAAGAAGATTGTACTGAATTGGGTCAAGCTCGGTGATTCCCAGTGAGTATGCGACAAGGCTTCCCGCTGCGCTACCCCTTCCCGGCCCTACTGGTATTCCTCTATCTTTAGCAAAGTTTATAAAATCTGAAACTACTAAAAAATATCCAGAAAACCCCATGCTCTTAATAGTTTCGATTTCGGTCTCAAGCCTTTCTTTATATAGATCTGCTCTTTCACCTACTATCTCATTTTCTTTTAATCTTTTTTCAAGCCCCTCACTGGCAAGAATTGCCATGTATTCATCAAGCGCTTTCCCATCCTCAAGCTCGAACTCGGGTAGCTTGTAACTTGTGGTGAGCCCTTCGCCTTGTCGAAGGGTCGAACCACCATTAGTCTTAAATTCAAAATTGCACCTTTCTGCAACCTCAAGCGTACGCTCGATTTCCTCTGGAAAATCCTTAAGGCAGTCAAGCATCTCTCTTCGTGATTTTAGGAAATACTCATCCCCCTTGAACTTAAACCTCTTTTCATCTATTACTGTTGTTCCAGTTTGAATGCAGAGGAGGATATCGTGCGGCTTTGAATCTTCTCTCGTTAAATAATGACAGTCGTTTGTTGCCACAACCTTAATCCCAAGCCTATTTCCAATCTCTTTGATCTTTTGATTTACAGCCTCTTGCTCAGGAAGCTTATTTGCCTGAATCTCGAGATAGTATCTGTCACCAAATATCTCCTTATATTTGGCTGCTGTTCGGAGGGCTCCTTGTAGGTCGTTGCTAAGAAGATATTTACAAAACTCACCGTTTAGACAACCGCTTAACACCATAAGGCCCTCATGGTGAATATCTAAAAGCTCATAGTCTATCCTGGGTCTCCTATAGAACCCCTCAAAGTAGGCTTTAGTAAGCAGCCTGGAGAGGTTTTTATACCCTTCTTGACTCATAGAAAGAAGGATCAAGTGGTGGTTTTTGTCCTCAGGCGATTTATCATGTCGTGATGAGGGAGCTACATAAACCTCACATCCAATAATTGGTTTTATGCCTGCTTTTTTAGCCTCCTTATAGAACTCCACAGCACCAAATATGTTTCCATGATCGGTGAGGGCAACGGCCGTCATACCGTATTCCTTCGCCTTTTGGAAAAGCTCATCAAACTTGATTGCGCCGTCAAGGAGTGAATATTGAGAATGGAGATGAAGGTGAACAAAATCTTTATTCATTTTATTTCCCTTTCTCGCGCACTTTTTATTTCCATCTCTTGCACATTGCGCAAGAGATAAAACAACTCAAAACACTACTGCCGAGTTATTATATAGCAGAAAACTTCTACTCTTCAAGGCTTTTGCACAAGATATGTAAAATTAATAAAATTTAAATACAATATTTGGTAGTTTTTGGTTGATTTAGAATTCAAGCTTCGGATGCTAAACCGGATTAAGACTCTAGGAGATTTACTTGTTCCACCTGGAAATAGTTTAGAAGCCTTACATGTAGATCGAGAAGGTCATAATAGCATCCGTATTAACGATCAACGAAGGATTTGCTTTGAATGCCACAAAGGCGATGCGGATAACGCGTTGAGATAGTTGATTATCATTAGGAGGTTTAAATTATGAGTTCTAAAAAAATTGCTCCTATACATCCCGGTGAAATTCTGCTTGAAGAGTTCTTAAGGCCTATGAGAATTAGCCAAAATCGGATTGCGCTCGACATTAGAGTTCCTGCGCGACGAATTAATGAGATAGTTCGTGGCAAGCGTAGAATAACGGCAGATACAGCTTTAAGATTAGCTAAATATTTTGATATGTCTCCCCAATTCTGGCTTGGCTTGCAAATGGGTTACGACCTTGATATAGCAGAGGATGAGTTGGGGAAACTCCTCGAAAAAGAGGTTCAAGTTTATCAATCTACACTGTGAGGAGCAAAGCAAAAGGAACTTTGCGAACTGAAAAAAATCGATGGCGAGTGGCTAATCTACTATATAGCCTTGAAAGAGGAAGAGATTAAAGAAAATCCTAAAGCTTTTGGAAATGACTTATTATCCTCTGCAATTCTTTGGATTATGAACAATGAGTATACTGAGGGCCGGAGGTCAAATAGCTTGTTTGGTGATGGTAGGCACTTGACGATTTAGAAAAATCTGGCTATACTATAGCCAGAATAAGATACAACATCATATTTGCTCCAGAAGCTGCTGAGGATTTTAAGCGCTTATCAGCTAGAGATCGCGCCACCGTAGTTGATGCCATTGAACAACATCTCAGGTATGAGCCGGAGAAGATCAGCAAAAGTCGAATAAAACGGTTGCATGGCCTCAGTCATCCTCAGTATCGGCTGCGGGTTGGCGAAATTAGAGTGTTTTATGATGTTCGAGAACAAGCAGTGGAGGTATTAGCGATTGTCCCGAAATCAAATGCCGCTGCTTGGCTTGAAGAAGTAGGAGAAAAGGAATGAAGAAAGCATCATTATCTGAAGTCAAGGATCAGCTTTCGGAATATTTGCGTTTGGCTGAAAAAGAAGAGATTATCATCACGCGACACGGAAAGCCAGCGGGGGTGTTGATAGGTTTTGCCTCAGAAGATGATTGGTTTGATTATCGGCTAGAGCATGATCCAAGATTTTTAGCCCGAATTGAAGCGGCAAGGAAAAGTTTACGGGAAGGAAAAGGGATATCCCTTGAAGACCTTCCTGAGTGATAGGCTTACGCTTACAAGGTAGAATCCTTTTTTACCGACTCTTAATACGGCCTTCCTCGTCCACATCAACCACGTGGCTTCGTCAGACCGAGCGCCTCGTAGTCGTGCCTAGCTCCATCAAAGCGAATGGAACGGGTCAAAAGGTATATGTGAGGTAAAAATCACGGGCATCGCCACTATCACTCTGTCCTTGCTTCTTCTATTAGGATAGATTTAAAACAAAAACTGTGTGGTATTTAATCTATATTGCCCGTAAATTGCTTTACGGAGCACTGACAATTTATAACAAATTTAACCACTTCCCTACAATTAGTTCATTTCTTGCCCTTCTTAAAACATAGTGCTATATGAGGTAAAATATTATCGGTGAGATATGAGGTTCTTATTTAAAGAAGAGTATGCCGCCCAGCTTGCTCCTATAATAATAATCCCCCTTATCGCCATTGCGATGGCAATAGGTACTATATCGTTTGCGAATGCCCTCGGGTGGCTTGGAAAGCCCTTTCCAGGGTTTTTTTACTATAAAAATCTCGTTGTGTCATTCTATCAGAGAAGCGCCTGGATGGGAGGGAATAAGGGACCAAGAGCATATGACCTAATCACAGAGGTCGAAGGTAAACCCGTCAAAACAGCCGATGAATTTAGAGAGGTATTCAATTCAAATAAAAATAAAGGATCCATTACCTACACAGTTAATCGGGATGGAAAAGCCTCAAACTTCGCTGTAGATATAAAGGACCTTTCCATAGAGGATTTTTTCTTTGCCTTTCTACTCCCTTTTCTGCTAGGAATGTTTTTTCTCGTAGCCGGCGGGCTTGTGTACTTTGCAAAATCAAATAAGGCCACACTTGTAAACTTCTTTATGTGCCTTCTTATCGCCCTTTCCTATATGACAATGTTCGATTCCAACACGACTTACAAATTCTCTCAGTTCTGGCTCATATACCCGCTATTTGGCGCAATCTCAGCACATCTTTTTCTTTTATTTCCTGAAGAGCGGGATCTGGTAAAGAGAAACCGCTGGATAAGATACCTTCCTTATATCCCTGCACTTCTCTTGATACTTTTTAGATACCTTAGCGAGAATAATCCTTCACTTTCCATCCTTTTTTCAAAGCTTTCTCTCTTATACATGGGTGGCATATTTGTACTAGATCTCAGTCTATTAATCGTGACGTACGCAAATACAAAAGAAGGCGTAATAAAACAAAGGGCAAAAATAGTTGCTTTCGGTCTTGTGGTTGCATCTCTTATACCTGTTACTTGGAGCGCCCTTAATGCCCTATGGCGCCCGGTAGTAGGGTTCGATTATGCAATGGGATTAGCTATAGTTTTTCCTGCCCTTGTAGGATATGCAGCCACAAAAAGAAGATTCTTTGATATAGATCTGGTTATAAAAAAGAGCATAAGCTATGGCGCCCTAAGTGGGGCGCTTGTAATCCTTTATTTGATTATAGTCACGATTGTTAGCTTGCTTACCCAAACCCTATTTTCACTACACCGCTCCCCTATAGAACCGGTGATTTCAACACTAGTTATAGTCGTTGCATTTGATCCTATAAGAAGACATATCCAACACCTGATTGACAGGTTTTTCTATAGAGACCAATACAATCTTCAGCAAGGCTTTTTGGAACTTGGCCGTGAAATCGGCGGAGAGGGTTTTGACATAGATGAAATTGGAGAGCTTGTTGTGAGAAGATTTTGCGAGCTCCTTAGACTCAACAGAGCTTATATATTCCTGAAAGAGGGGGCAGAAAGGTTTACGCTTAAGTATGGGGAACCAAATCCCAAAGATTTTATCCCTATAAAGTTTCACAGAGGTACCAAAGGAAAACTCTCAAAAGGTCGTACGGTTGAGGTTGACGAGGTTATTTCCAACTTAGAGCTAGATACAAGTGAGTCGGAGAAGCTAAAAAACATTGGAGTTAGATACCTTATTCCAATGTTCACAAAAAGCGGTGTTTTAGGGATTATTGCCCTCAGTGAAAAGCTATCAAAGCTTCCTCTTTCAAGGGATGAAATAAAACTACTTGAGGGAGTAGCACATCAGACAGCAATAAGCATTGAAAACCTAAGGCTATACGAAGAAAAATCCCGTGATGAAAGGCTTGCAACACGCGGGCAGGTTGCAAGCATGATAATCCATGAGATAAAAAATCCTCTTGGAATTATTCGAGTCTCCTCTGGTACACTCAAAAAGAAATTTGAAAAGGTGGACGATCAAGAGGGAAAAGAGCTTGCAACATTTATAGAAGAAGAAGTACTAAGGATGGATACCACGGCTAGGAAGTTTCTTTCATATGTAAGGCCTCAAGAACCAAGTCTTGAATGGGTGAATATTAACGAGGTGATCAGAAAGGCTTTAAAGACCCTATCCACTGAGCTCGAATCCTTGAAAGTCGAGACAAGGCTTAAATCTAACCTTGATGAGATTGAAGCTGATGCAGACCAGCTTTATCAAACATTTATAAATCTTATATTAAACGCACGGGACGCCTCCCCATTTGGTGGAAGATTGATTATAAGGACAAATGAAAGAGACGGCGTGTGTGAGGTAGCTATAGCAGATACTGGCAAGGGTATTGAAAAGGGTGTAGTAGAGAGTATATTTAAACCATTCTATTCAGGGAAAAGGGGCGGTATCGGTCTTGGGCTTACTATAGCACACCAGATAGTTGAGAATCACGGGGGAAAAATCAGGGTTAAAAGTACCGAGGGACGCGGAACCGTTTTTCTCATAATCCTTCCCAAACGAAGAAAGGAGGCAAAGGATAAATGGAAGAAGTTATTTCTTTCCTAACAAATATTTACGTAACAAATCCTGAACTTGTCTTAATAGGCGGCGGCAGCGGCGTAATATTATTTTCCGCACTCCTTTTCTTCCTAAGGGGAAAGAAAACCAAACATAGACTAGAAGGAGTAGAAACAGCTCATATTTCCCATGTCGAAAACGCTTCTGTCGAATCCTTACATAACATTGAAGAAGAGATAATTGACGAAGAAGTATTAGAACCCGAAGAGGGTATGAGCGAGGAATTAACAGAAGAGGAAGCTCAAGAGGATGTCGAGATAGACGTACCTGAAGTTGAGCCCGACGTGCTTGAGGAAGGCATTAGAGCAAGAGAAGACTTTCGTGAGCCCTTCGACCCTGCTCAGGACAGGCTTCAGTCGAACGATGAAACCGCGGTCCATGAAAAGAAAATTGAAGAGGATCCAGAACAGACAGAGGAGGGGCTTTTCTCAAGGCTTCGTGCTGGGCTTTCCAAAACCCAGGCCGGGCTTCTAGGAAAACTCGACGAAGTGCTAAGGCATAGAAAGGAGATTAATGATAATCTCTGGGACGATTTTGAGGAGACATTAGTTACAGCAGATTTAGGTGTGGGAACCACGATGAATTTAAGAAACGAGATTGAGAATAAGCTCACAAAGAAGTCACTCCGCGACCCCATGCTTATAAAGGGCGCTCTTAGAGAGGAAATCCTACGCGTACTAAAAAATGCAGAAGCTACTATTCCGGCGCTTAATGCAAAACCGTTTGTAATAATGGTTGCAGGTGTAAACGGTGTAGGAAAAACAACAACAATAGGAAAATTGGCATACAAATTCAGGAAAGAGGGAAAAGGCGTTATGGTTGCCGCTGCCGACACATTCAGAGCAGCAGCCGTAGAGCAGCTTGAAATCTGGGCAAATCGCGTGGGGAGTGATTTCTTGAAAGGACAGAGCGGTGCGGACCCTTCAGCGGTAGCATTTGACGCAGTCAGAGCAGCTAAGGCTCGCGGAACAGATGTCCTCATAATTGACACAGCAGGAAGGCTTCATACAAAAGCTAATCTTATGGAGGAGCTTAAAAAGGTAAGAAGGGTTATAGGACGTGAGCTTGAAGGTGCTCCACATGAGACTCTTCTTATACTTGATGCTACAACTGGTCAAAATGCCATTCAGCAGGCGAAGAAGTTTAAAGAGGCGGTAGAGGTCACAGGGATAGTACTTACAAAACTCGATGGAACCGCTAAGGGCGGGGTTATTGTAGCGATTGCAGACGAGTTAAAGATCCCAGTAAAATTCATTGGAATAGGCGAAAGATTAGGAGATCTAAGGGAATTTAAAGCAGAGGAATTTGTCGAGGCACTATTCCTTACAGGCAAAGAAACCCTACATTAACTAATTTCGAAATGCAGATTGTAGACGGCGGATTAAAAAATTTATTTAGCAACAAATGAAACTACAAATCCCAAATTACAAGCACCAAATCATAAACAATCACCAAGCTCTAAATTCCAAGTTCCAAGCGTTTGAATTTGGATTTTTGGATTTGTTTGGAATTTGTGATTTGGTTATTGGAGCTTAAGTTTTTGTGGCTAATTAAACATCTTTTATTCCGCAACCCGAATTCCCAAATCCGCAATCTCAAACTGGATGCCAAAGAATCCTGACTCAAAATTTATGTCAATTGCCCTCAGGCTCGCAAGGCGTACCGAGGGTAAGACAAGCCCTAACCCGCTTGTAGGAGCTGTTGTTGTAAGAAGAGGCAAGATCCTTGGAATGGGATACCATAAAAAGGCAGGGCTTCCTCATGCAGAGATTGAGGCATTTTTGGATGCAGAAAGAAATGGACATAATCTTAAAGGATCTACCCTCTATGTCACCCTTGAGCCTTGCTCTCACACCGGTAAAAGAACGCCTCCATGCGTCAACGCAATCATTGAGAGAGGAATATCAAAAGTGGTTTTAGGGACAATTGATTTAAACCCTAGGGTAAACGGAAAGGGTTTAAAAATTTTAAGAGCAAAAGGAATAAAGGTAAAGGCAGGAGTCCTTGAAGAAAAATGCAGAGAGATTAACGAGCCCTTTTTTAAATATGTAGCTACCGGGAAACCATTTATAATTTTAAAGCTTGCTGCAACCCTTGACGGAAAGATAGCTACCTTCACAGGTGATTCAAAATGGATTGGAAGTGAACTTCAAAGGAAATATGCACACAGGTTAAGGAATAAGGTTGACGCAATCCTTGTTGGAATTGGAACAGTGCTTCGAGATAATCCAGAGCTTACCGTAAGGCTTGGGAAAAAATCCAACCGACAACCTACGCCAATAGTTCTTGACAGCAGGCTTAAAATTCCAGTTGAATCTAACCTTATTGCTCTTCAAAGAAATCCTATTATAGCTACAACTCAGCTTGCTGACCCCATAAAGCTAAAGGACTTAGAAAAAACAGGGGCAAAGGTGTTGGTTATAGAACAGGATGAAAACGGACAGGTTGACATTTTGAAACTTGTTAAAAAACTTGGCGAAATGGAGATTACTAGCGTTCTAGTAGAAGGGGGCGGCGATGTCGGAGCATCTTTTTTAAAGAAGGGAATTGTAGACAAGGTCGTCTTTTTCTACGCACCCAAGATAATCGGGCGTGAAGGAGTAAGCATGGTTGGAAAGCTTGGAGTCTCTAAGGTCAAGGATGCACTCTCCATAAGAACGGTCAAGGTAAAAAAGATCGGGGAAGAGTTTGTGGTCGAAGGGTACACTCTCGTGAATCGTAACTCGTGATTCGTGAATCGCAAACCCCGAGTCACAAGCCACGAAATTGAAATGGTATAATCTAAGGTTAAAATGGAAAAAAAGTCCAGAATGAAAATCGGGCTTTTTGGCGGGACGTTTAACCCAATACACATTGGTCATCTAAGGGCAGCGGAAGAGTTAAGAGAGATTCTTCAACTCGAGAAGATTTATTTTATTCCCGCTTCAGTGCCTCCGCTTAAGGATCTAAAAAACATAGCTTCCCCTTCCCACCGCCTAAGAATGGTAGAAATAGCAATTGAGGAAAATCCCTTTTTCCAGTCAAGTGATGTTGAATTAAAGCGTGAAGGACCTTCCTATACCATTGATACCCTTAGATTTTTTTCCTCTAAATTCCCAGAGTTTGAGCTTTGCTTTATACTTGGTTCTGAGTTATTTTCCGAGATAGATAGCTGGAAGGAGTACAATAAGCTCTTTGAACTCACGCATTTTGCTGTTATTACAAGACCCGGTTTTTCTAAGAACCTTCTTCCTTCATTACCACTTGCACTCAAGGATGATTTTATATATCATAGTGACGAACATAACTTGATAGTTTATCTACACAAGACTTCAAAAACATTGGCTCTAGTACAAATCGAAGGTATTCAAGTATCCTCCACCCAGATAAGGGATTTAATATATAAGAATAAATCCATTAAATACCTAGTGCCCAAGGAGGTAGAAAGGTATATCTTTGATCATAATCTCTATAAAAAGGAGGCACCTCAATAAAGTCTAAGGAAAAGGCTATCGCCCTCGCGAATGCGGCCTGGGAAAAAAAGGCCCAGGACACAGTAGTTATTGAGATGAAGGCACTCAGCGATTTTACAGATTACTTTCTAATTTGCGGTGCCGACTCAGATAGAGGTGTTAGAACAATCGCTGATAACATAGAAAAGAAACTGAAAGAACTCGGAGAAAGAGTAATCGGTGTTGAAGGATATGCAGAAGGTAAATGGGTACTTATAGACGCGGTTGACGTTGTGGTACATGTGCTTTACGAACCCATAAGAAGGTTTTACGACATCGAAGGTTTATGGATTGACGCCCCTCGTATTAAGCTTCCATTTGAGGACGGATTTCCGAAGAAGGCTAAAAAGTCTGAGGAATAGTATGTTTAAAACTCCCTGGAGGAATATATATGGATCAAGGCATTAAAATCGGAGATAAAGCCCCTGATTTTAACCTTCCGAGTGTTGATGGAAAAAACTATTCACTTTCTGACTTTAAGGATAAAAGTGTATTGATTGTAGCGTTTACCTGTAACCATTGTCCTTACGTACAAGCTTATGAAGAAAGATTCATCGCACTTCAGAATGAGTTTAAAGAAAAAGGAGTAACCCTTATTGGTATAAATTCGAATGACGATAAGAATTACCCAGAGGATAGCTTTGAAAATATGGTTAAAAGAGCGGAGGATAAGGGTTATAACTTCCCATACCTAAGGGATAAGTCACAAAAGGTAGCACATGCATATGGGGCAACTCATACACCTCATCTTTTCGTATTCGATGAGGAGAGAAAGTTACGTTACACGGGAAAAATCGATGATAACTGGCGTGAACCCGATAAGGTTAAGGAACGTTTTCTTAGGGATGCCATACTAGCCCTTCATGAAAAAAAGAAGATTAAAAACCCAGAAACCTATGCAATCGGTTGTACAATAAAATGGGCGAGGTAAATTTGGGCAACCGTAGCTCGACCGTGCTCGCCACAGGCAAGGGTTGCCACTCCAATTGGGAAAAGATTTGCTTCCTAACGATCATAAAGACTGCTGGGCTTACGCAAAATCCGGCAAACAAAACTTAGGATTGCACTTACTGTTTAATCTTCAAAAAGCACTGGTTAATCGCATTTTATTCACCTTGCACTAGTTTGAACCAAATGTGATAACAAGGTAAAACAATTGCTCACACCACGCCTTCGAAGAAAATTTGCTAGAAGTTAACTCTGATAGGATTCAAATAAGGAGGTAATGGTTTTTACCGCGTTTAAAATCAGGTGTCAAGACCTAATTTTAAAAATCCTACTTTAGTCCTACAACCAAAGTCCTATAACTTGACCTAGGCCCCCCTCTCCCTGCAACTAAGGCGCTCGTGCTGTCATACCAGAATTTGGTAAAGGTGTATCTATACCATACCCCTTTACCCTAGGTTCGCAACACTCGGCTATCATGTTGTTATCATTTGAAAATGATCTCTCTATAGCTGCGACTTTCCAGTCGCAGATTTTTATAATGGAAATTTATCACGCCTGCCCTGAGCCTGGTCCGCGATTTAATCGGGGAAGGGGAGACCCTCCTACCCAAGGGGCTCGTAACCTGTCATACCCGAGCGCAGTTACCGGGTATCCATACTTTTTTTGGATTCCCAATAAAGCTTGTACCCACATGCCTTTAATGGGTAACGTTTGGGAATGACATTGCAAAATGGATTCCCGCTAAAAATTGTATCCGCATGCTTTAAGAGGGTAACACGCGAGAATAACTACTACTGTCATGCCGAAATCGGTAATCGGACATCCATGCCATATTCCCTACTCCGAGGTTAGAAGACCTCGGATGTCAAGATGTAAATATTTGAATATAATTATCCTATAGCTGCGACTTCACAGTCGCCGATTTGTATACAGAATTTATCGCGGCAGGGCCTGTCCTGAGTGGTTCGATTAAACTCACCACAGGCTCTGTCGAAGGGATGCCGCTCCTACGACACTCTTATATGGCAGCAGAAAAAAAACATGGTAAATTAGTAATTCACCTATGCCCCAATTTTACTTTCCTAGCGAAGACACAGTTGCAGCGATTGCTACGCCGCCCGGAGAAGGCGGGATAGCGGTAATAAGAATAAGCGGAAGGGATGCTATAAGTATCCTTGAAAAGGTTTTTAAACGAGAGGGAGAGAGAAACCTCAAGGATATGAAATCGCATAGGTTTTATAAAGGTCATATAGTTGGCACTAATTCGACTGTCGTTATTGATTCAGTCCTTTGTGTCTTAATGAAATCACCACACTCTTACACAGGAGAAGACGTGGCTGAGATCCATTGTCATGGTGGGTATCTAGTCCCTAAAAATATACTCAATTTGCTTTTCAATCATGGGGTAAGACCGGCAAGACCAGGAGAGTTTACTCTAAGGGCATTTATGAACGGAAGGATGGATCTCGCTCAGGCTGAAGCAGTAGCCGATGTGGTTAAGGCCCAAACCAATGAGAGCTTAAAGCAGGCTGAGCTCCAGCTTGAGGGTATTCTATCGAGCAGGATACATGAATTCAAAGAAATCGTGCTTGATGCCCTAGCAGAGATCGAAGCCCAGGTAGATTTCCCTGAAGAGGACATTGATCCTATAATAAGGGAAGAAATTATTCAACGTATTTCAGAGCTTATCGATCGAATGAATGGGCTCTTATCAACCTTTGAAGAGGGCAGAATCCTAAAACATGGTGTCTGCACAGCTATAATTGGAAAACCCAATGTTGGTAAATCAAGCCTTCTTAACCAGCTCCTTATGAAAGAACGGGCTATTGTAAGCTCTACACCAGGTACAACTAGGGATTTTATTGAAGAGGCTGTAGATATTCGAGGGATACCTATAAGACTCGTGGATACTGCAGGGCTTAGGGTAAGTGCTGATGAAGTTGAGAAAGTGGGTGTAGTTCTAGCCAATAAAAAGGCTGATGAAGCAGAGTTAATAATCGCCCTAGTTGATGGAAGCGCTCCCTTAGATAACGACGACCACGAGGTTTTAAATAGAATTAAGAATAGAAAGGCCGTCCTTGCCATAAACAAATCTGACCTTTCTCAAAAGATCTCAGAAATCACCCTTTTTAATTTTATACTTAAAGATAAAACCGTTAAAACATCAGCCAAACTAGGTTCAGGTATAGAAGAGTTGAAAGATTTAATAAGAGACGTTCTTTTTGAAAACAAAAAATCGGTTGAAAGCACTGAGGTAATAATATCAGAACTTAGGCATAAGGTGGCAATTCAGACAGCAAGGGATAATCTTGTAGAGTTTTTAAAAGCCTTTAAAATAGGAGAATCGCCTGAATTTCTCGCAGTGAGTCTGAGGTCTTCATTGACGTCCTTAGGAGAGATCACAGGAGAAACAACAACAGAAGATATCCTTGGACGGATATTCAGTAAATTTTGTATAGGGAAATAAACCCTTAGGAATGTTTCACGTGAAACAATCACAACCTGTGGATAAAAATTTCACAAATGTGAACGCTTTTATATACATAAAACTCAATAATTACAGATAGTTGTGAAATTTATAATCCTAGTGCAAAAAATTATCCACAATCCATCCACAGCCAATTTACTAAGTAATTACATGCTTTTTTTCAAATACCTAGTTAATGTACTCATGGAGAAAGCCTTAAATAAGGGTTTGGTGAGGCTCGATCGTTTTCTGATTCTATTATCCCAAGAAAAACCGACTCTTTTTGAAAATAGCATAGTTCTTCTCTCTGATTTCACCCTCTGTACGGGCTCTTTCTACAAGCTTTGCCTCCAAAGGGACCAAAAATGACCAGTATCGGAGGAGAATTTTTTAATCTTGGTAAAAACGGTGTCTTGGTTTATAGATGCTAAACCTACAAAAAGCAAAAATATGATGTAATATACAATCGAAGTTTACTGTTACTAAACCCATCCGAGTTTTTCCAAAAGAGTGGTTTTTACACTCTTAAATTGTTGCGTAATAGGTAGTTCGAATTGGTCTACCAGTGCAATCGCAATAGCGCCAATTAAAGAATTTGTAAAAAAGCCGCCCTCGGAAGATTTCAGGCTATCTAAGCCAAATCGACCTTCTTTAACCTCAATCCCCATTTCTTTAGCAAGCTCAATGACGACACCCCTAATAACCCCTGGAAGAATCCCGCATTCAAGTGATGGAGTACAAAGAGTTTCTCTTTCGAACCAGAATAAATTACTAGCACTAGCCTCACATAACTCCTCTTTATCATTGAGAAATATAGCTTCGTCAAACCCCAGTTTCCTAGCCTCTCTCCTAGCAAGTACATTTTCCAAGTAGTTTAAAGATTTGAGTTGAAGTATAGGTGATGTTGAACTACGTCTAAAAGATGAAACATGAGCTCTAACAGGTTCCAAAGTATGTTTATATTCCCTCACAATTACTAGAAGTGAATGCCCTTCTGGATTATCGTAGAAAATAGTAGTCCCATGGGAAAGAAGGCAGATTTTAACATAAGCATCAGGTATTTGGGAGTCTAATATGGCATTCTCAACGCCCTCTTTGACAGCTTTACCTCCAGGAAATGGAATCCCTAAAACCCCTGCCCCCTTTTTCATCCGCTCAAGATGTTTACTCAAAAAAACTGGAGGACGAGCTTTCCACCTAAAGGTCTCGAACAAGCCTTCACCATAGAACAAAGACCTTAAAGGAAATGCTTCTTTAAATGGCTCCCCGTCTATAAATATGTACTCTTTCATTCCATCCCCGCTTATCGTGTTTCGTGATTTCGTTCTGAGCAGTTCTACAAGCCTGTCCTGAGCAAGGTCCAAGGGCTCACTACAGGCTTAGTCGAACGATTAGATGCACGATTAACAAACCACTACTCGACTATTCCTAGAGCCTTTTGAATGGCTATAGCTTTTACAAGCGTCTCATCAAACTCCTTTTCAGGGTCTGAGTCCCAAACAATCCCGCCTCCTACCCAGAATGTTCCTATACCATCCTTGGCAAACAAAATCCTAATTGCCACACTCAACGTAAAATCCCCGTTTGGGTAGAAAATACCTATAGCGCCACAGTATGGACCTCTTACATGTGGCTCAAGCTCATCAATAAGCTCCACGGCCCGGCGTTTAGGCGCACCAGTTACAGAACCAGGAGGGAAGGTGCTTTTAATAATATCTCCTATTCTAATCTCATCCTTCAGGTACCCCTCAACCTCTGATACCATTTGATGAAGCGTCGCATAGGATTCTATGTTAAAGAGATTGTTAACCTTTACCGTACCGTATTTGCAGACCCTTCCAAGGTCGTTTCGCATAAGATCAACTATCATTAGATTCTCTGCCCTTTCCTTCTGGCTGCTTATTAGCTCTGCTTTCAATATGGCGTCCTCTTCAACTGAAAATCCCTTTTTTCTAGTCCCTTTTATTGGTTTTGTTACAATTTTTCTCCCTGTTTTTCTCAAAAAAAGCTCCATCGAGCCGCTTATAAGTTGAAACTGTCCAAAATCTATATAGCATCCATATGGTACTGGCTGCACATCAAAGAGATTGAGAAAATAAAAAATAGGTGGAGAGAGAATTGGTGTAGTGAACCGCTGTGAGAGATTTACCTGATAAATATCACCACTAGCAATGTACTCTTTCGCAAACCTGATCATATTTAGGTATTCCATCTTGGTCATATTTGAGTACATCTCGATTCTCATTAGTGGATTATAAGCCTTTAAAGTTTGGTAATGGGTTGGAAGAATATTCTTCAAGTCTTCCAAGCTTCCAGAAATCACATCCCTTTCTTTAAAAAATTGTAAATATATATCAGGATATGTTTCCCCTTCCTTTTTCCAAATAGGGATAAATCCCTCCTCTGTAAATCTAGAATATTCATAACTGACGTATCCAACAGCTATATATCCCTCACTTAAATAACCCTCTAAGACCGATAATGGGTCACGATTAAAGTTCAACTTTCTATCCTGCAAACTAACTGATACGCCTTGTCCAAGCGACGAGAGAGAAAAAACAGGATCTCTAAAGAAAACAAAAGAGCTCTCTTCCTGTGGTGAGCCTGGTCGAACCATATCGGGCAGCCAGCCTCCGCCGGAATCTAAAAAAAGCGCAGAACATGGTGAATTTGATTCTAAGCTCATGGGTAATTTAGTGATGCGGAAATAAACTTGATCCATTTATTAGCTTAAAACTACAATAAACAATAAGCAAATATAGCCGAAGGAAATAGTTCAAAGTAATAAACCTTCCACCATCTCAATTCGTATATTGCAAAACAGGCTTAGTCATCGTTACTCTTGAAATAAGTATTATAATGTAATACAATTAAATATAAGTGAAGATTGTAGAACTTGTCTGGGAAGAGTGGCATCTCGAGCATATCGCTATAAAGCATAAGGTAAGACCTAGGGAAGTTGAAGAGGCCTGTTTTGAAGGCGAAAGCGCCAGAGTTCTCAGGGGAAGAGGCAAGGGGGAAGAAAAACTTTATTATATTCTTGGTAAAACACTTGGAGGTAGATACTTATTTATCGTAGTTAAGCCTCGAGGAAAAGGCAAAGCCAAAGTTATAACAGCAAGAGATATGAATGACTTAGAAAAGAGAAGATACAGTATTCTTTGAACCGCAGCTTTATCTGGTTCGCAGTGTGAACCAGATGGAAATAAACAGTGGTTCAAAGGGAAATAAAAGGAGGTGAAATGAAAGATGGGAAAGATTCCAAAGTTTAAATCCGACCAGGAGGCTGCACAGTTTTGGGATACCCACAGCCTCATAGAATTTGAAGATGATTTAGAACTTGTAAAAGAAAAGGTATTCGTTAAGCCTGAAAAACAGGTAATGACAATTCGCGTGGACAAAAAATTGGCTAACGCTTTGAAGATAATTGCGAGAGAAAAGGGAATTAACTACTCCACACTAGCCAGAATGTGGCTGATTGAAAGGCTTAAGAAAGAAATTGAGGAAATTAAATAAGGTTTCTTCTACCTTATTTCAACTTAAGAAACACTACAAACTAAGTTCCACGCTCGCGGGCGGGTGCACCAACGAGCGGGCTTCACACGCTCCACGTTTAAAGTGCTACCTATGTATAGCAGTCCTAACTATTAATCAGGCGACCGTTGATTTTGATAGTTGTTGTATCTGCTGAATTGAATTCCCAATCAACTCTTTCAGTCGCCCATAGTTAGGTAACAAAGAAGGGACAACCATCTGAGATTCAAGAAGATCTTTGCACAGTCTCAAAGACACAATAGTTGCTTCTACTAAATTGTAGATTGGCGCAATGTAAGACTTTGGAACAAAATGTTCATACTCGTTTCGGATCTCTCCGTGGAGCCATTCTAACCTCTGCATATCAATATCAGACACTTGCACTGTTTTGCTATTTATAGTTTGTTTCATGAAACAATCAGCCTGAATCATTGCAAGTGCATCGTAAAAGGAAATTAGATAATCATCTCCTTTGGGCAAATCGGGTTGCAGCTCGTAGTTGATTACTGGAGGTTCACATTGAGCTGGTTCTGAAAATCTCCAAGCGACATTGCAACCAGTAACAGGTTGCTTATGGATTTCCTTACAAGGTTCGTCGCCAATCTGATACTCGTGTTCACGTAGCTTGGATGGACGACTAGTAATTGCAAGGTTTGCCGAACCTTTCAAGGCTTCAATCATTGCTCTATAGAGAATGAGATGCACCTCTCTTGCCACTCGAAAAAAACTCGGTTCATCTCGACTGAGTTCAAAACGGATATGCAATAAGCCATTCTCAATGAGATTCAGATTATCGATTGTTTCCCACCTCAACTCATGCTCACTTTCTCTCATAATTAAAATCTCCATCAATTGTTATTAGCCATTTAATCACTTGCCTTTAGATAGACCCATCCCATTCAGCTAACGTCAATGATAGCAGAAATGGTCTAAAACGTGGTTAATATCAGGTCTCCGTATATTCCGGACCGCCGCCGCCTTCGGGAGGGGTTAAGCGGCCTCCCTTGGCAGAAATTGCGCCGCAGTGGATGCAGTTGGTTGGATTTACCTCGAGATGTTTATGACCATCCTTTTCAACCCATTCATAGACTTGCGCGGGGCACATATTAACCCATGTAGTACCGATAACCTCAGGCACATCGGTTCGTAATCGTAGATGACTCGGTTGATTGTCACGGGTACGGTTGCCGCTTGCATAAACGCTTGTGAGCTTATCAAATATGTATTTATTATCAGGCTTAGGATATGACTTGCTACGATCCCCTAAGAACATCTCAGGCTCGCTGTCAAGCTCAGTGGTGAATCTCCCACCAGGAAAGAGACCTTTAGTCGCGGTCATCAATCCAGCTAGTATTGAGCCTGGTATGAATCCATATTTGAACACCTGTCGCATGTTTCTGACCTCATAGAGGTCCTTCCATATAAAACTCTTCCTAATAGCTTTGTCATAGCTTGAAAGTGCACCCGGTTGAGATAGATCCTTATTGGCCTTTAGAAGCTCAAATATCGTCTCCGCCGCCAGCATTCCAGACCACATGGCGTAATGAATGCCCTTGAGTGCTGGCACGTTCACAAAACCAGCACAATCACCGGTCATAAGCGCCCCAGGAACACTTAAACTATCAGGAATCGAATAGAAGCCGCCCTCCGGTATAGTCTTTGCTCCCCAGCCCTGGTCTAATCGTTTTCCACCATCGAGGATAGCTCGAAATAGAGGATGGTTTTTTATTTCCTGAAGGAGATCATGAACTGAGAGAGTGGCGTCTGTATAATCGAGCCCGACAACAATACCTAGCGATACCATGTTCTCACCCATAGGATAGGCGAAAGTGCCTCCGAACTCCCTATACTTACTTCCCATACGGAGTGGCCATCCCATAGTGTGTATGACCCTATCAAGTGGTTTCGGAACCTCCCAGATTTCCTTAACGCCGAGTGCATACACCTGTGGATTTGGTCTAGTTATCTTAAAATGCTCGATTAATGCATGCGTGAGATGACCCTGTGTTCCCTCTCCGAGGACCGTCACCTTTGCAGTAACGTCAGAGCCGGGCTGGAAGCTTCCCAAGGGGTTACCTTCTCTATCAAGTCCCTTATCGCCCGTTCTAACCCCCTTCACTACACCATCCTCAACCAAAAGTTTCATACCGGCGGTTTCGTTTAAAATCAGCACCCCCATCCCTTCAGCCTTCTCTGCAAGCCAGGTCCCTACCTTGCTTATAGAGGCAACGTAATTGCCATGGTTTTGCATCGTTGGAGGTGGTACCGGAAATGGAAAAGCGCTACCTGAGGTTAGGAAATAGACCGTTTCTTTCTCCACCGGATTGAAAAATGGGAATTCAAACTTGGGAAGTTTAGGAAATAGCTTTCTAAAGGCAATTGGATTTATTACAGCCCCGGAGGCGAGATGCGCCCCTGGATACTTACCCTTTTCCATAATCGCTATCGGAATTTCTCCCAAGGATCCCATCAACTCGGGTTCATTTTCTAGGAGTTGTGCAAGTCTAATTGCTCCTGCAAGGCTAGCCGGTCCTGCACCAACAAATAGAATACCTACCTGTATGCGGTCATCAGGCTTATCTGTAATACCTGTAACAAATTCATCGGGTGCTACCGGTGGTTTAAAATCTGCTGGAATGTTTGCCATTTTTACCACCACCTCTTTAGAGAATTAAGAATAACTTAACTTCATAATAAATTAAAAAATTTTAGAGTCAAGAAATTCCCAGCGTTTTTACTAGACGTTTAATGGAAAGATGATTTTTTAATGCTTAAGTCTTTCTCTGTTTTACTTTTAAATCCGGTTGGTAAGATGATCTTATTTGTCAGCAATATGCTTAACACTCACGGACTTACTAAGTTCCTCTTTTAGCCCTTTAATATCTTCCCTTTCAATCATAAGTCGTATCTTCTCTAAGGCCCCTTTAAATGCCTCTATGGCTTCTATCACATTCTTTTTATTTGCAAGAAAAATATCACTCCACATATCTGGAGAGCTTGCACCAATTCGTGTATAGTCCCTGAGCCCACCGCCTGCAAACTCAAGAATATTATCAGGCTCTTTTTCTGAGGCTACAGCATTCAGGAGAGCGTAAGCAACCGCATGGGGTAAATGGCTTACATAAGCAAACACACGATCATGTGTTTGTGGATCCATCGTGAAAACCTCTGCTCCCACAATTTCCCATAGGCTCTTAGCCTTGGCTAAAGCCTCCGCTTGTGTTTTTTGAGTCGGGGTTAGTATGCATCTCTTTCCTTGAAAAAGCCTATAATCTGCGGCCCAAACACTTGAACGCTCTGTTCCTGCTATCGGATGTCCGCCTACAAAATAGAAGAGATGAGAAGGAAGAGAAACTTCAACCTCTTCGACTATTTTTCCTTTTATGCTTCCCACATCGGTGATTAAGCTTCCCTTAGAAGCTATATCAAAAACTGATTTTGCAATCCTTGGTATTAGTCCAACGTGTGTTGCGATAACGATGATTTCTGATTGTTTAACTCCCTTTTCAATCTCATTTGAGCCCCTATCAATAATTCCTTCTTGAATAGCGTAATCTATGGCCTTCTCATCTAGATCAACTCCAAAAATCTCGGCTACCTCCCCTGACTTTTTTAACGCCCAGGCAAGAGAGCCACCTATCAACCCGATACCTATGATTGTTACCTTTTGAAAGGTCATTTTAGTTTTTACAATCCTAACACCTTTTTTATTGCCCTGATAAACCTTTCGTTTTCCTCTGGAAGCCCAATGGTAACCCTTATATGCGTTTTAAGACCATAGTTTAGAACTGGCCTTACTATCACACCTTCCCATAGAAGTGCGTTATAAACAGGAATCGGATCAGAGCCTAAATCCATAAGAATAAAGTTCGTATAAGAAGGGGCGAAGGGAAGATTAAATTTCTTGAGTTCTTTTGTTAGATACTTAAGCCCTATTCTATTTATTTCCCTAGACTTTGTTACATGCTCCTTATCATCAAGAGCAGCGAAGGCGGCTACCTGAGCAAGTGAATTAACATTAAATGGCTCCCTTACACGATTCATATATGATACTATTTCCTCTGAAGACACCCCGTATCCAAGCCTGAGACCCGCAAGGCCGTAAATCTTTGAGAACGTTCTAACTGTAACGATAGACTTCCCTAGATTTAGATAATTAAGGGAGTTTGGATAATCAGGGTCATCAACGTAGTCAAAATAGGCTTCATCTACTACAACTATAATGTTTCCTGGAACCCTGTCTAAGAACCACTCAAGCTCGTCTCTTGTCACCATAGTCCCAGTAGGGTTATTTGGATTCGCTATGAAGACCGCTTTGGTCTTAGATGTTATTCGACTATACATATCCCTCAGATTATTTGTAAGCTCAGGCATGGGTGACATATTCGCTTTTGCTCCAACTGCCTGAGTAACGATCGGAAAAACAATGAAAGCAAACTCGCCTATAACCGCTTCATCACCGGTCTTCATAAACGTTCTCGCTACGATCTCTATTACCTCGTTTGAGCCATTTCCAAAAATCAGATTCTCAGGTTTTACATTGAGCCTTTCGGCAAGCTTGTGTTTTAGATAGAACGTATCTCCGTCGGGATAACGATTAACTTTATTTAGTACTTCTTCTACCGCACTTATGGCTAGTCGAGAGGGTCCTAGCGGATTTTCATTTGATGCAATCTTTATTGCGTCCCGAATTCCAAGCTCCCGCTCAAGCTCTTCGACAGGCTTTCCTGGGACGTATGGAATCAAGTCTTTTACATATTCATTGGGTTTTATCAAGGTGCATCCTCCGGAATTATGAGGTCTTGAAATATAAGATTTTGTCTTTTGCTCTTCACTAACTGGACATCTAAAATTGAATGAAAGGTGATATTCACTTTTTGAGATTTAGAAGATTAGATGAAGTTTCACTATAATATGAAGATAAATCCAACTACGAAACACAAAAAATCACGACCCAAGCCCTGACCCTGAAACCATAACACGTCTTAATCAATTACTCTTTCCCATCGGATAAGAACCAAGGACCCTTAGGAAAACGCAGATTTGTCTCACCTTGGTTAAAAGACCACCTATCTTTTCGGCTTGGGCATGTCCTTCAAAATCTACAAAAAACACATACTCCCACGGTCTTTCCTTTGATGGCCGGGATTCAATCTTTGTTAGATTTATATTTTCCTCAGCAAATGGAGATAGAGACTTATGAAGTGCCCCTGGTTGATCCTTTAGAGAGAAAACTATAGATGTTTTATCAGCACCAGTTGGACGACTATATTCCCTTCCTATCACCCAGAACCTGGTCGTGTTACCAGGGCTGTCTTCTATTTGTCTTTCAACGATCTTCAACCTATAAATCGATGCAGCGAACTCACTTGCTACTGCGGCGATTTTCTTGTCACGAGAGGCCAATTTAACAGCATTTGCAGTGCTTGAAGTTTCACGATACTCCACGCGCTTTAGATGCTCGCTCAACCATTTTCTACATTGACCAAGCGCCTGAGGATGAGAGGCAACTATTTTAATATCCTTAATATCTCCTTTCTTTGAAATGAGAAAATGGCTTATCTTTTCAAAGAGTTCTGAAGAAATAAATAGATCCGACCTCAAGAACCTGTCGAGAACGTTACCCACAGAACCCTCCATAGAATTTTCAACAGGAACTATACCGAATGAAACCCTTTCCTTTTCAACTTCCTCGAACACCTCATCAATTCCTTTACAAGGCTTGAACCTAGCAGAACTACCAAACTCCCGAAACGCTGCCTGATGAGAGAAGGTACCATCCGGACCTAGATACGCTACCTTAATCGGACGTTGCAGTGAACGACACCCTGAGATTACTTCTCTAAAAACGGAAAGGACAGAATCCGTTGTAAGCGGACCAAGATTTGCTCTTTTAATATTTCTTTCAATCTCTCTTTCCCTTGCTGGATCATAAACATTAAATGAGTTTTCCTTCTTAAGTTTACTAATTTGAATTGCGATTTTCCCACGCTCGTTTAGAAACTCGAGGATTTTTTTATCAATCTCATCAATCCTTTTTCTCAGATTCTCAAGATCCACAGAAGAGCCCATGATACATATAGGAGTGGTTTCCTAAAAACCTCCCTCTTTGATCCCCGACCGGATCGGGGATACCCCAGATCCCAATGAAATTTGAAGAGAATGATAGCTATATGAGAATGGAATGTCAATTGATTGCGGATTTGGGATTTCAGATTGCGGAATATCTTTTAAATCCGCAATCTACAATCTGCACTTCCCTACGTTCCCCTTTTCTTCTCCTCTTCGCCTCCCACAGCTGGCGCCTTTTTTAGAACAGAATTTCTTACAAATATCGGAGCGCCCATTCGTGAGGCAAGGGCAAGCGCATCGCTTGGACGTGCATCAATTTTTGAAATCGACCCATTAACAGAGATCTCTACCTGAGCATAAAAGACCTTGTCACGAAGGTCAACTATCACAACCCTTTCAACCTTCCCCTTCATTGTCCTTAAAATTGCAGCTACTAGGTCGTATGTAAAAGGACGAGGTGTTACCTCCTCTGAAAGTCCCAAGTCAATCGCTCTTGCCTCGCATAGGCCTATCCATATTGGAAGAACCCTTTCATTTTTTTTATCTGCTAAAATTACCACTGGACTCTGTGCCTGCTGATCAAACCCCACTCCCTTAATAACCATCTCCTCCTCTTCTGATTTATTTTTAACCTCTTCAGAAGCAGTTGGGATAGAAATATGAATAAATAAAAATAAATATAATACTGTTAGTAAAGAAAAGCTTTTCATCTCTTGTTCCTCCTCAAGCTTAGGATAGCATAATGAAATGAAAAGGTTCAAGCATGATTTTAATTTTTTTTTTGATAAGTAAGCAAAAGCCTAAATTCAATATAACCCTAGTAATATATATCCTAAGAAAAAAAACACTTATCTTATCTATTTTTTTAGGTAATATTATATGTAACATTCTAGCCCATAATTCTAAAATAGGAGGCAAAATAAAATGAAAAGAATAATGATAACAATAGCTGTAGTTCTTATAACCGCCGCCTTTATTGTTGGCATGAGTACCAATTTATATGCTCAAAGTTCTCCTGAAACCATAATTGGCGATGTCACATATGTTGACTTGACGATGCTTAAGATTAACGAAGATGTAACACAAACAGTATGCACCTTCTCAGCCTCACAGAATCAACTTAAAAACATACAGCCAGGATACAGAGTTGAGGTTAAAGCGATCAGCGGTAAAGTCTTGTCTATAACTGTATTAGGTATCCCTATGCAATCCAAATCTGAGCCATATCAAAAATGGAAGGTTCTAGTACCATAACCCGTTTTATTGATATAGTCCGAATATCAATTAGGAGAATTGCATAATGTCTGATTTTATAAAAGATCTTTTGGGTGAGCTTATTGATGATTATGTAACCCAGATAGAGGGAGACATAAGGATCGGGCTTCTAGATAATGAAGTAGTCATAGACCCTCTAATTAGTGCTACTGTGATAGAAAAAAAGAGCGGCAAAAAGGAGTTTCGGGTAAAAGATGTTGACGCTCATGAATTAAAGATAAAGGAGCAATAGTTTAAAAAGTTATGTTTTGTATTACCTATTGTTTACAACCTGTTTTACTATTTCAGGACGGCTAATAGTTCCAATAATTTTACCTCCAAGGCTTCCATCCCTCTGGGTCGCCAAAAAAGCGCTTAAAAGCCCGGTTATAGTTCTACCTACATCCCTATCAGCCTTAAGACTAACACTAAGGTCAATAGTCCCATGCTTTGTTATCTGCCAAAGAAGGGGCATTGTTCCAGAAAGGGTTAAGTCTATTTTACTTCCTTTGAATTTTAACTCATCAACCTTTGTTACCCCCTTTTCAATATGGCTCTTAAAACTAGATTGCATCTTTCCAAAATCAGGAAGTGGAAAACCGCCAGCAATCTTTACACCTTTAACCATCAAATCGTTTATAGTTAGGTTTATATCCCCTTTTGGCTGAGAGCTAAATTCTAATGAAAAGTCTCCGTTTAATACCCCTTGAACCAATGAATTTTCACCGCCTAAGACCTCAGGGATTGCACTTATCTTTCCTATATCTATACCGTTCTCAATTTTTCCCTCAGCCTTAGTTATTTTATTATTTTTTAAATCGTAAAATAATGTTCCTTCGGCTCCCCCACCATAGAGATTTGCTTCAAAGGGAACCTTAAGCTTGTTAATAATAAGATAAAGGAGTGAAGGACTCCCACTCCACTCATCAACAACAAGAAAAAGCTCTTTGTCCTTATAGAGGTTCACTCCATAGGCCGTAATACGAGTAATAGGAGAGATACTCACATTCTTTATTTCCACCGTGAGTGGGGTTCTTTTTCCTATCTCATAAATCATCCGCTGCTTAACGGCCTCTTCAGGAAATGATGAGTAAAAAAACACTACAAAAACAGATATGAAAAATAGTGAATAACAAATAGGAATGAAATGTTTTGATTTTAATATTCTTTTCACTCAGAGTACCTTGTTTAACTTAAAAGTCGACACACGAAATGATACATCCATCAAATCAGGGTTATCAAACCTTGTCTGAGGACGGAGCTTAGAAACCTTAAGAAAAGCAGTCGTTGTTTGGATCTTGTATAGAACATCTACCATTCTATCAAGTGGAATCTTTTTAAGATCGACATCAACGCTCGTCTCATCATATAAATCCCCAGATGTGGATGTCCTAGACTTAATAGAGAAATTACCCCTGTCAACACGTGACTCTACTAGGATTTTTTCAACCACAGAAATCAAGGATTCATCTCCAGTTTTAATACTTTTCGAAAGCTCCTCAATTCTACCTTTTGATTGTATATACTCATTACGTAAGGAATCGAGCTTCTTGAGCTCTATCTGAAGAGCCTGGGCTTTCTTCTCAAGTCTTCCGGTACCAGATGAAAAGAATTGAAATATTAGATAAAGAATAAGTACTGCAGCCCCTAAACCTGCATAGCCAACAGCCTTTCTATCCCTTTCAGAAGCTGCAATTCTCTGAATCCTTTCACGTACTTTGTTTACAAGTGTTTTTAGGTCCTCGAGTACAGCGTTTGTATCCATCATTTAACGAGCAAAGTTAATTGAAACTTTATAGCGTTGTTTACAGCTGTATCAGTTGAGTCGCGAAGTACCTGTTTAAATAAACCAGAATCAGAAAGGGCTTTTTCAATCCTTGCGACCCCATCATACGAATCGCATTTTCCCCTCATCTTTACGGTGTTATTGTCAACAAAATTAATCTCATCTACACTCAACTGAGTACCAGTTGGTATGCTTCGAGATATCTCCCTTAAAACGTCAAGAGGTGTAGGACCTCCCCGAATTTCCTCAATTAATTTTAACTTTTCTTTTAGCTTCCCAACCTCACTCTCCATGAATGCCACGGGCTTTGGAATAACTTTAACGTTTGGAAACATTTCCATTACTGCCATTCGGGTTTGAGCTTCTAATTTTCCTACATCCTCGCGCTTTTGAAAGTAACGTGCCCCAACATAGTAGAATAAAAAGACTATGAGGAGAGAAAAAAGTAGAGCCGGAATTAAAAATGCCCTTTTAAGCTCCTCATCCTTCCCTGTATATTTAAAATCTCCCTTCCTTAAATTCATGCTTCCTCTTGTCAAAGTGCTTCCATAAAGAGCAAGCGCGTAAGAATCAGCAAAAAGAAGAGAGTCCTCTTGACCCAGATCTGAAATATAAAGTCTTCTTACATCCTTTTTAAGCTCACCGCTAATAAAATCATTAATACCGGGCATATGTGCCGTACCACCCGAAAGTAGTATAGTTTTAATCTCCTTCTTTAACTCTAGCTCGAAGAACTGAATGGTTCTCTTTATCTCTTCTAGAACGGGCGAAAATGCCTCCTTTATAACCTGATTGTCTGAATTACTAAATCCTTCTAGCTTACGTGATTCCGCATCTTCATAGGATGTCCCACAGATCCTAGAAATGTTTTCTGTAATGAATTTTCCCGCCTTTGACGAAGAACGTATGCGCCTTACACCATCTTCATCAAATAGAGTAAAACACATCTTGGAAGCCCCGATATCTACTAAAACTAGAGGTCTATCCTCGTATATAAAACTATTTAGGGCACTATAGGCAAGCGGACCATAGGTTACCACCTTAGGGTCAACCCCGCATGCTTGATAAACATCAAGCTGGTTTATCATGTCTTCCCTTTGAAACATGCACACAATCGCCTCACTTCCTTCTCCACGTTTTATTATATGATAGCCGTGAATTTTGTCGCTTAGATTAAATGGAGAGATATTTTCTAGTTCGAATTCATAAACTTGATCTATCTTACTAGGGTCTGAAAAGGGAAAGTTGAGAACCCTAATAGAAACAGGGTTGTTTGGAAGCGATGATGCCATATCTCTCTTAGGAAGTAGATTATCTATGAATAACTCGTTAATATTCCCAGATAACTGCTCCCTCGTACTCGGTGTTTTTAACTGAATCTTCTGTATTAATTTTGTATCTCTTAATCCCCTTGAGATGAGACAAATCTTAATAGTGTCGAACCCGAGATCCAACCCTACGAATCTTCCAAACATTTATTTACCTCTATTTACCTCTATATAATCCACATCATGTAATAGGCATTATAACTTAAGTAAAATACTTAAATTGGTGATATAAATTTAAAGTAAGTGACTTTTAAAGTCAAATGCTATTTTGCGAATCCTGATTCGGGTTTCGTGACGGAGTTCACAATTCACGATTCACAAATCACGAACCACGGCTATTCTATACAGCCCTCATTAGGGTTACAACTTGAACACGAGATGCATCTGCTTCAAGAAGCACCCTTGTGCACTCATTAATAGTTGAACCTGAGGTAAATACATCGTCCACAAGAAGAATTGATTTCCCTTTAATATTCTCGATCTCCCTCAAAATGAAAGCGCCCTTTACATTCCTTCTCTTTTCAATATCGCTTTTAATCTCGAACTGTGGCTTAGTATCCCTTATCCTCCTAAGCACATAGGGGTCAAAAGAAACCCTTAAATACTTAGCTACCTTCTCTGCTAGAACCAGAGATTGGTTATATTCCCTTTTCCTCAGTTTGTCTATGTAAAGAGGAACCGGGATTACAAGGTCTTGCATACCAAGATCGTTAGGGAAATTATCTATTATAATATTTGATAATACCCCTCCGAGGTTTAACTTCCTCTGGTATTTAAATTTATGAAGAATCTCTTTTAATATTCCATCATAGAAGGCAATAGAACGTGCACGCTCAAAATAGTATTCATCTTGAACGCATCTTCCACAAAGATGCTCCGGGATTGGAAATAAATGCACCCTCGAGGCATCCACTATTGTATGCTCAGTTTCCTGGAAGACAGCATGCCCCAGATCAGCTAGACCTTGCGTATCTATGTCCCTTGCTATGTAACCAAAAGGCACACCACAGTTTAAGCATATGGACCTATCCCTTATAAAGCTTATGTTTTTGAGACACCTATCACAGATTTTCTCATCAAATTCTATTGACTCACAAAAGGGACAGAGTTTAGGAAATACCAGGTCTAACATCTAATCCTATATAAGTCAGCAAAGATTGTTGATTATAGTGTTTCTTTTTACCTCTGGGTTCTGAAATATGTGTTATCTACAGCCCTACACCCTCATTGGCATAATAACCGATATATATTCCTCATCGCCAATTGGTCTTATTATCACTGGGCTAAGTTCATCACTGATACCGAGCTGAACCAATTCACTAATAATAACCTCTAGAACATCTATGAGATAACGTGCATTGAATCCAAGCTCTATCGAATCTCCCTTATATTTGATCGGCACCACTTCCCTTGCCTCCCCTAGCTCGGGAGACACCGACACAAGTGTCATATTACCGTCATCTAAACTTATCTTAACCCCCTTTGTCCTTTCTGAAGAAATTATTGAAACCCGCCTCAGTGCGCTTAAAAAATCATCTCGTCTAACCTCTACGCTCCATTGCGTCGCCTCAGGAATCACCTGTTTATAATTAGGAAACTCTGCATCAATTAACCTCACGTTTAATGTAATTCCATTTCCCTCTGCGATAAAATCGTTTTTCCCTATGCCAATGTTAATATTCTCAACTAGCTTTACCAATTTTCTTAACTCTGTAACACCTTTTCTTGGAACAACGACACTTCTTTTAATCTTAACCTCCCCCTCGATTCGCTTATCGACCAGTGAAAGCCTATGTCCATCTGTGGCAACTAGTCTAAGCTCCTGTTTCCCCGTTTTCTCAAAATAAATCCCCGAAAGGTTTCTTCGCATATCATCAGGAGAAACTGCAAAAATGGTCTTTGCTATCATATCATCAATTACTGCACTCTCGATGGGGAATAGATCATCCTGATGATTTTCTGGAAGTATTGGAAAATCCTCGGATGGCAATCCAGCAATCTTAAAGATTGTGTTTTTTGACCTAAGCTCTGCCCAGTGATTACCTATCTCCTCTATCTCAATCTCTCCAAGAGGAACCTCTTTTAAAATCTCATATAACTTTCTTGCAGGTAGTGCTATACCACCCTCTTTTTTAATATCTGCATCAAATAAAGTGATCATAGCTGTCTCAAGGTCTGTGGCAGAAAGCTTTATTTTGTCAGACGTGGCTATTATTAAAACATGACTCAGTATAGGCATAGTAGCACGTCTTTCTGAAATTCCCTGTATGAGACCGAGTTTGTCGGAAAGTGTTAGAGTATTAATCTTAAATTTCATTTTTCCTACTCCTAATTATAATATTTATTTATATATATAGTAATAGTAGTAGTAGCTGTGAAATTGTGGAAAAGTTTAAGAAAGCCTTAAATAGCGTTACCTTAATGGGTTGATAACTCTGTTGATAAACACATAAGCATATCCATACTTATCCACAAGCTTATTTGCCCACAATTTCTTTAACAGCTTTTCCCACAGGGTTATGAACAGTTCTATCTGCTCCTTATCAATGCTTCAATTTTTCTAACCACAGCATTAACAGCGTCTTTAAGTGAAGAATCCTCACCAATCATAGCTTCGATTTTTCTTACAGCGTGTATTACAGTTGAGTGGTCTTTGCCACCGAATTTTTCTCCGATTTCTGGGAAAGAGGCTCCTGTGTATTTCCTTATTAGGTACATTGCTATCTGTCTTGGTAGAGCAATATTCTTCGTTTTCCTTTCTGACTTTAAATCTTGTATTTTAACACCAAAAAAGTTGGCAACCTCTTTCTGAATAGACTCTATATTAAGGATAGATCTGGTTTGTTCCTTGATAATGTTTTTTAGAACCTCTTTGGCTAGATCTATGTTGATTTCTGTATTTAGTAGCTTCGCATAGGCACTGATATTTATGAGCGTTCCCTCTAGTTCTCTAATGTTTGATGTAATGTTAGTAGCCAGAAATATACCTACTTCGTTAGGTAGTACAATCCCTTCAGTTTCGGCTTTTTTCTTAAGGATCGCTACCTTCGTCTCAGTTTCAGGTGGTTGTATATCAGCGATAAGCCCCCATTCAAACCTTGATCTATAACGCTCTTCGAGGTAAGACATATCCTTTGGAGTCTTGTCACTAGTAAGCACTATCTGTTTTTTTGAATCGTATAAAGTATTGAATGTATGAAAAAACTCCTCCTGTGTGCTTTCTTTGCCGACGATAAATTGTATGTCATCGATAAGGAGCACATCGCATCCAAATCTATATCTGTTCCTGAACTCTTCCATCTTGTTAGATTTGATGCTATTAATCACCTGATTAGTAAAGTTTTCAGCTGAAATACTGCATACCCTAGCCAGTTGATGTGAATTTTTAAGTATATAATTGCCAATCGCATTGATTAAATGAGTCTTTCCGAGTCCGACACCACCGTGAATAAAAAGCGGGTTATAAGCTTCACCAGGTTTGCTTGCTACTGCAGTTGAAGCGGCATGAGCGAACTGGTTGCTAGCTCCAACGATAAATCGCTCGAAGGTGTAGTTTGGGTTAAGAAAACCTGTAAATAGACCCTCTTTATTTATTTCCCTTGATTTCTCTTCTTCAATATCTTCCTCGATTGAGGTAGGGCTGGCAGCAACAATCTTAATATCCAACTTCCTACCATGAACCTCTTCGATTGTTTTACTTATAAGATCTAAATAGTGGTTATATATCCAGTCCCTTTCGAAGTTGTTTTTAGCCTTAAGGGTTAATAATTCATCTGTTTGTGATAAGGGTTTTAGGGAGTCAAACCAAAAGAACACCTGTGGATTTGCTCTCTTTTTTATTCTTTCGATTACTTCTTGCCATATGTCCTGCTGAGGAAACTCAGCCTTTTGGGTAGCTAGAGAGTAATGGCTTACAGGGGTTACAAGAAGCCCTATTCCTCTCGATGGTTCTTCATCATTTTCATGTTTAAAAAGGGACTTAAGGTTTCGACCTAGCGTTAATTTCTTTGCCAAAGCTCCTCCAAGAGCTAACAACGTTTCCACAAGTTATCAACAGACTGTGGATAGATTGCTATGCAAAAATGGGATAACCTCAAACGTTTTTAACAAGGATTAGTCACACATTTGAGGCAGTGATCAAATCCTAACAGAAAGAAAAAGCAGTTGTCAAGCATTTTTAAAAAGTTTAATGTTCACGATTAATTAGAGTTAGAATTGGGTTTCTAACGCTCAAAATAAAAATAGAAAGAGAGTTACATAGGGCGCTTCGTCCTTTATTTTCAGTATTCTACAGTGCTTTTTTGTTATGATCAGTAAGTTTTTCAATTTGAATCTCAGGGGGCGTTAATTTAAAATGCTTAATGATTCGCTCTAAAGGCAGTAATGTAGTATTTAAATTTGGTCAATCCACGAACATCGACTAAACAGCAAGGAGCGTAGTTTGCGATAATGAAAGAAGCGTATAATCCACAAGAGATTGAGAGAAAATGGCAGTATGTTTGGAGTGAGAAAAGGGTCTATGAAGTAACTGAGGACCATAACGAGGAGAAATATTATGTCCTTGAGATGTTCCCATACCCCTCTGGCAGAATCCATATGGGGCATGTAAGAAACTATACAATTGGAGATGTTATAGCGCGGTATAAAAGGACATTGGGGTTTAATGTCCTCCATCCTATAGGATGGGATGCCTTTGGGCTTCCCGCAGAAAACGCTGCTATTGAGCGTGGGGTTCATCCTGCAAAGTGGACTTATGAAAATATTGCTCAAATGAAAGCGCAACTAAAGAGGCTTGGTTTTAGTTACGACTGGAATAGGGAGATTACTACCTCTGACCCTAATTATTATAAATGGGAGCAGATGGCTTTTACACGGATGTTTGATTGCGGACTAGCTTACAAAAGGTCTTCAGTTGTCAATTGGTGCCCTTCATGTGAAACGGTTTTGGCAAACGAACAGGTAGTAGTATCTGGTGCTGTATTACCCGAACCGCAGTCTGGTTCGGGAGGTAATAAACAGTTTGCATCAGATGGAAATAAAGAGGCTGCAAGGTGTTGGAGGTGTCAATCCGAGGTTGAGTTGAGAGAGTTAGAGGGCTGGTTTTTTAAAATTACGGATTATGCAGAGCAACTCCTTGATGGATGCGAAAGGCTTAAAGATGGCTGGCCAGAAAGGGTTCTTACGATGCAAAAGAACTGGATAGGAAAAAGCACTGGCGCTGAAATTGATTTTCCCCTTGAGGAAACTATAGAGGGCGTGAGAAGTTTAAGGATTTTTACAACCCGCCCTGATACGGTTTTTGGAGTTACCTTTATGTGCATTACACCGGAAAATCCAATTTCGGAGAGGATCGTAAAAGGAAAGCCACAAGAAAAAGAAGCAGTTCAGTTCATCCAAAGGATTAAAAGGCAAAGCAACATTGAAAGAGTAGGCGAAGGTGTAAAAAAGGAAGGTGTTTTTACAGGTGCCTACTGCGTAAACCCCTTTAGCGAGGAGCGTATACCGATTTACATAGCAAATTTTGTGCTTATTTCGTATGGCACTGGGGTGATTATGTGTGTTCCAGCACATGACCAAAGGGACTTTGAGTTTGCAAAGGAATACGGCTTGCCCATAAAGGTCGTGATTCAGCCTGAAGGTGATGATGTAAATCCAGATGATATGAAATGTGCTTATGAAGATGTGGGTATCATGGTAAATTCAGGTGAATATTCTGGAACTCCCTCTGAGATCGGCAAACAAAAGATCATCGAGTATGTGGAGACTAAAGGGTTTGGTCGAAGGCAAATAAACTATAGGCTTAGAGACTGGGGTATATCGCGTCAAAGATACTGGGGGGCACCTATTCCTATAATTTATTGCGATAGGTGCGGAACCTTAGCGGTTCCTGACAATTACCTACCAGTAGAGCTTCCGATGGATATTGAATTTACAGGAAAGGGAGGCTCTCCGCTTGCAAAGATAGAGAAATTTGTAAATACAAAGTGCCATAAGTGCGGTGGTGATGCAAGAAGAGAAACCGACACGATGGATACATTTGTAGAGTCATCTTGGTATTTCCTTAGATACACCTCTCCGGATTTTGAAAATGGTATGTTAGATGGTGCAAGGGGTAAATATTGGCTTCCTGTAGACCAGTATATAGGTGGTATAGAGCACGCAATTTTGCATCTGCTTTATGCCAGATTTTATACAAAGGTATTGAGAGACCTTGGGATGTGCAATCTTGACGAACCCTTCTTAAATCTCCTAACTCAGGGGATGGTAATTAAAGACGGTGCTAAGATGTCAAAGTCTCTCGGAAACATTGTTGACCCTGACGATATAATAGCAAAATATGGAGCAGATACTGTTCGTATATTTATGCTTTTTGCCTCGCCAGTTGAGAGGGATCTCGACTGGAGCGATGAGGGTATAGAGGGTTCATACAGATTTCTAAACCGGGTGTGGCGTTTTGCCTACGATTTCGGAATTCGGAATTCGGAATTCGGAATTAGAGAATCTTTTAATCCGCAATCCGCAATCCGCAATCCGCAATCAAAAGGTCTTCTTATTAAGGTACATAAGATGATTAAAAAGGTAACGGAAGACTTAGAAAGATTTCAATTCAATACAGGGGTCGCAGCTATCATGGAGCTTCTAAACGCTGTATCTAGGTTTCAATCCAATGGCAATGATGAAAAAGCTGTACTCAGGGAGGCGATTGAAACTATTGTTCGTCTTCTTTATCCCTTCGCCCCGCATATAGCTGAAGAGCTATGGGAAGCCCTTGGCTATAAAGAAACCCTCGTTGATAAGCCTTGGATTGAGTGGGATAGAGAGATTGTAGGGAGCGCTGCGGTCATCGTAGTCCTCCAGGTGAATGGAAAGGTACGAAGTCAAGTTTTCATGGACCCCGATACAACAGAAGAGGAGATGAAACAGGCCGCTTTTTCAGATGAAAGAGTAAAAAGCTATATTTCTGGAAAAGAAATCAAAAAGGTTATTGTCGTTCCAAAAAGGCTTGTAAACATTGTTGTATAGCCATAAGAGTATTAATACAAAGTAAAACAGATTTTTACAAATAGGACTTAAGGTAGAATTGCCGTTTATGGTTCGACAACCTCACCTCGAACGGCTTGGTTTAAATACCGTCCGCCCTGAGCATGTCGAAGGGAGTTTTTGTTTGCCTGGATCCTATCAACAAAAATTAATAGTGTACTAGCAAAAAAAATCAGCGAGATTACGTGCAGCTTCTTCAGGGTTAGGTGAGCTAAAAACTGCTGTAATTACTGCAATCCCGTCTACACCTGTTTCTAAAACAGATTTTGCATTCCCCTTTGTTATTCCTCCGATAGCGAATATTGGAATCGTTTTTATCCTTCTCTTCGCTTCTTTTAGGATCTCAAAGGGGGTGGTTTTTCTATCTGGTTTTGTTGGTGTAAAAAATGGGGTTCCAAAAGCCAAATAATCTGCCCCTTCCTTCTCAGCCTGTAAGCCCCTTTCAATATCGCCATAACAAGAAACACCTATTATCGCTTCACCACCGAGAATTTTTCTTGCCTCTGAAATCTCTGTGTCATCTTTTCCAAGGTGAACCCCGTCTGCTCCTATTTCCATAGCAAGCTTTGGCGAATCATTGATGATTAGAGGAATTCCATATCTTCTTGTTATTTTAAGAAGTTCTTTTCCCAGTCTTATGATTTCTTCTTCGGGAGTATCCTTTTCTCTAAGCTGGATGATTTTAGCTCCGCCTCGAATGGCTTTTTCTACGGTCTCTATAAACCTATCTCTTGGAATGAGTTTTTGATCAGTTATAACATAGAGTCCTTTGAGTATGTACATTATTGATTTTAGAGTATCCCATTTGAGATTTTTCTACAAATTATTATTTAATGTGTTTTCTTGACAGCAGTTTATTCTACGTGATATTATCGTCTACTCCCTAAATGTGAGGGTATAAATGAAAATATTGAGAAGTGTATTATTGCTTTTTGCCCTGCTTGTATTAATATCGTCATCACAAGGGTGTGGTAATTCTGATTGTGTACTTACGGGTTTCGTTAATTGTGGTGGTGGTGGTGGTGCTGATAAGAGCATAATTAATGGAACAGTTGTACCTCCTGTTATAGGTGGTCCTGGGGTTTCCGGAATCAAGGTTATAGCTGAACGGAATAACGAAAGGGTAGCCAGCGATACTACTAATTCTGAGGGTGAATTTAAACTCAAGGTTCGTGAGGGGGATATAACCCTACTATTCGAAATACTCGGTGAAGTTACTCTTGGTAGAGCTTTTACTATCACTGAGGATAGTGAGGTTTTTTTAGAAGTGAGTCTAGATCTAGGACTAAATCAAATAGAAGTCGAGGATTGGGATGTTGTACAAGATCCTATACGTTGTGATAGCAACCAAAGTTTTATAATAGACGAGGATGATTTAGTAGATTTTACAGTGGATGGTAACGGGAAGGATTGTATAAGGGCTCAAGGAGATTGCTTTATTGATATTGTAGTTCAGAATATTACGCTTGACGTTTGCAACGAGGGCATTCTTGCAGAAGGCAGCGCCAACGTGAATCTTGAAGCGCTCGCAGTTCCAACATTAACTATTGACGCTGAAGGTAATGGCATTCATACAAAAGGTGATTCGTCTGTTACGCTTATTGGTGGGGATATTTTTGTAACGTCTGCTGATAGTAATGGTATTTTGGCTACAGATGACTCAAATGTCGATGTTATTCCGACTGGTGATTGTACTATTGAGGGTGGTGATAAGGCTGTAAATGAACAAGATGCCGCTATGATAGATCCAGATGGTTGTACACTTGTACAACCATAGTAGATATAGATGGCAACTAAATGCGTTTCACCTCTACAAATATATCTTTGTAACATAACTTTATCTGTCAGGGACTTTAATGCTATATTTTCATGGCTAAATGCTTTTTTCACAACCAAATGATAAAGGCTTGAAATCGTGATAAAGTTTTGATAAAATCGAATGGTCAGGGTGAATCTTTTATAAACTCAATAAGGAGGTATGGTAGGATGCAGGCACATAAAAGAGGTATTCTTTATTTCAAAACCGCAGTTGTATTCTTAGTAGTTTTAACGGTCTTTTGTATCTCTGCAAATGGTGTTAGGGCAGCAGGACCAATGATCCCCAACTCATTCTTTCTTGAGAATCCCTATTCTTATACAGGTTTTAGGGCAAATGTAGAGGTGGTGGATTTAGATGACCCACCTGGTGGGGTTTTAATAATGAATCAATACAGGGTGGACATAAACTTATATCAAAACCTCTTCGGCTTATATGCAAAGTTTCCCTTTGCTGGTGTAATTGATTTTGGTCCAGACTCTGAATTTAACTTAACAGAGAAACAAGATGATTATGATTTTGGAAATATTGGAATCGGTGGCAAATTTGCGTTACTAAATCTTGATTACTTAATTCTAACAGCCGGTTTTGAGGTTATATTGCCCACAGCAAGCGATGACCTGGGCGCGCAGGCGGCACAGGCTTATTTTAGAGATTTTGTCAATTTTATAGATGAGGCTATAACCCTAGACCCCTATTTGGTGTTAGGGGTTGGTTCTGGGATGTTTGCCCTGCAAGGTAATCTAGATTTTGATATAATTACAAATGCCGACAAGATTGATACAATCGGGATAATCAACACAGGTGGAGACGACATTGAGCTTATAATAGAGTATGGAGGCACTGCTAGCATAACACCCCCTCTTAATCTCCCATTTTCAACTACAATTCTCGTAGAGGTGCTTGCAGAGTCTACAACAACGTTTGATGACAACTTTACGGCGGTTTACGTAACCCCCGGTCTCAGGTTTGGTGGGCAGATAGTAAGCGTTGGAGCGGGAGTTCAAATTCCAGTTGCTGATAACGAAGTAACTGATTTTGCAAATGTAGATTTTCTTTTTGACCTCATAATAAGGTTTGGGAGCTGACCTCCTTAGGCATTAGTTAGGGCTTATAATATTTACATACTAGGATGTAAGCTTAATTATTTTAAGCCAAGAATACTTTTATTTTCTAGTCACCTTTATTACTCCCCTAGGGTATCCTATTTATACCGATGACTGCTGAGGCAATAGTAGTTGCAAGGGGTATATCAAAAAGCTTTGGCTCAATCCGTGCCGTAGATGAGATTTCATTTCAGGTGACGTTAAGAGAGTGCTACGGTTTTCTCGGTCCCAATGGAGCAGGGAAGACCACTGCTATTCGTATGGTTTCTTGTCACATTCCTCTTACTTCCGGAATTCTGAATGTTTTCGGACTAGATGTAAGCCAGCATAGTAGGGAAATCAAGGCTATGGTTGGAGTAGCCCCTCAGGACAATAACCTAGACCCGGATTTAAACGTTATTGAGAATCTTGTTGTTTATTCTCGATACTTTGATATCCCAAGGAGGGAAGCGGAGAGAAGATCAAGGGAACTACTTGAATTTATGAGTATAGATGAAAGAAGAAAGGAGCAAGTAACAAGGCTCTCAGGCGGCATGCAGAGACGTCTTATAGTAGCAAGGGCGCTTATCAACGATCCTAAGCTATTGATTCTTGATGAACCTACTACAGGACTCGATCCCCAGGCAAGGCATCTTATCTGGCAGAGGCTTCGTGAGTTAAAAAGAAAGGGGGTTACTATGATCCTCACTACTCATTATATGGAGGAGGCCGAACAACTCTGCGATAGGGTTGCGGTAATGGATTCTGGAAAGATACTCGTAGAGGGTCCGCCGAGGGAACTAATAGAAAGATATGCCGGGCGAGATGTGTTTGAGGTAAGACGGGCAGAGGATAATAGGGTTCTCCTCAGGCTTCAGGGCCTTGAGTTCGGCTTTGAGAGAGCCGGAGATACGATTTACATCTTTTCAAGGGATGGCGATGAGATAGGAAGAAGGCTTCTCTCAATAAGAGAGCTCGAGGTTCTTCATCGCCGCGCAAATTTAGAGGATGTATTTTTGAGGTTGACAGGGAGAGAATTAAGGGATTAGAAATGAGAAGACAGGAGTCAGAAGACGGAAGACAGAGTTCTGTATTCAGAAGAGTCAATTAGGCTTCTGACTCTTGGATTTTGACTTCTGAATTTTTGTTCGTTGCTTAGTAGAAAGGATAGGAAAAATCAAATTGCCTCTTTTATATTCTCAAATATCGCTTTTTTTACCATAGCTAAATCCGGTGGGAGTTCCACAGGCGTGTTAGCATGCTTAGGTATGATTCCTTCAAGCCTGCCTTCGTGGTATCCGATTTTAAATTCGACGAATTTTAGACCATGGGCCGTAGAGATTATAACGACTCTGTCATTCGGTTTAATTACGCTTCGTTCAACTAGTTTTAAGAAGGCAGCAGTCGCTACGCCGGTGTGGGGACAGTTGAAGGTTCCAGTTCTGTCTACAAGTGCGGCAGCGTTTGAGAGCTCATCTTCACTAGCCTGTTCTACTATTCCATCAAACATCTTTAGAATCTTAATGGCTTTATTCACACTCACAGGGTTTCCAATCTGGATAGCGCTCGCGAGGGTTTTTTCTGCCTTTACTGGATGGAATTCTTTAAATCCTTTGAGGTAGCTAAGATACAGTGGATTAGCGCGCTGTGCCTGAGCACAGACAATTCGTGGAAGTTTGTTAATAAGACCAAGCTCATACATTATTATGAACCCCTTTCCTAGCGCGGAGACGTTTCCGAGATTTCCACCGGGAATGATTACCCAATCAGGCACTTCCCAATCGAACTGCTGGCAGAGCTCGATACTTACAGTTTTCTGCCCTTCGATACGTAGAGAGTTCATGGAGTTTGCAAGATAAATATTGTGCTCAGTGCATATTCTTTGTACCATCTCCATACAGCCATCAAAATCCGTATCTAGTGATAGTACAAGAGCACCATTTGAAAGTGGTTGAACAAGTTGAGCAATAGATACCTTGTTTCTTGGAAGGAAAACAATAGCTTGAATTCCAGCTGCTGCACAATAAGCAGAAAGCGCAGCCGAGGTATCCCCAGTAGATGCGCATGCTACGGCAGGGATATCCACTCCATCTGCTATCATCTGTTTTACAACTGAGACAAGAACAGTCATCCCCAAATCTTTAAAAGAACCAGTATGACTGTTTCCGCACATCTTTATCCAGAGATCCTCTACACCAACCTGCTTTCCAAATCTTTCGGCCCAGAAAACGTTTGAAGCCCCCTCATACATAGACACAATGTTCTCATCCTCGACGTATGGACAAACCCATTCTTTTTTACCCCAGACAGAGCTGCCATATGGCCAGTTTTGTCGTCTATAACGGTCGTCAAAAAGCCGTTTCCATTCATCTTGGGATTTTTCCTTGAGTGGTTTTAGGTCGTGTACTACTTCAAGAAGATTACCGCATTTCTTGCATAGATAAACTATTTCATTAAGTGGATATGTTTCATTACACCTATCATTTACACACTGGAACCAAACTCTATATTTATTATGATTTTTCATGTCCTGAGAACAAAATACACCTTTGTATTTTGGATGTCAATGTGTTGTGTGACACCTGTCTAAGGACTCAACGCTTTTCTTTCAAGTGCCCTTCTTTTTATTGTCTCTCCATTTTTCCAGAACTTTTTATCCTCTTCTGAAACAGGTTTCAGGATTGGGATTGGCTTTGGTCTTCCGTGTGTGTCTACTGCAACAAATACGAAATACCCTCTGCAACAGAAGTCCTTACTCTCACCAGGTTTTTCTTCTCTATATACGTCAACCTTTACGACCATCGAGGTTTTGGCTGTATAGATTACCTTGCTTCTAAGCTCGACAATGTCTCCTTGCTTAATTGGTATTTTGAAGTCGAGTGCCTCAATAGATGCAGTAACAACATTCTCGCCTGAGAAACGTATTGCTGATAAAGCTCCAGTCAGGTCCATCATCTCAACAAGTTTTCCACCAAAAATTGTTCCGTAATTATTCGTGTCGTTTGGGAAGACAAAATGGGTATTTATCACCTCGATTGATTCTTTCTCAATCATCTTTAATCCTCCTAGAGGTCAACTGGTTCAATGCAAATCTGAATGATGAACTATGGAATCCAAGGTGTGTAATCAATCTTATGAATTCTCTCAAGCGATAAAGCAACTGATCGAGAAAGCTTTTCCCCATATTCGGAAATCCACTCAGGAGGAGCGGTGTAGTAAAAGTAATCAAGGGTCATCCATTCTCTACCGCTTAATATTCCACCGTCTACAACATTCACCAAGAAAGCAGTCATATCGCCTCCATCCATTGCATTTATAACCCTACAATCTGCATAAGAATGGGCATCCTTGAGAATCGGGCTTCCTGTTACTCCTGAGTCGTATGGAATGCCTTTAAGCTTTTCTCTTTCACGACCTGTGTAGAAGCCGAAGTTTTTTACAATCTCTAGCTGATCTTTTCTTAGAATATGCACCGCGAAGGCTTTGCTGTTTATGATAAATTCATGTGTGTAATTCCCCTTCCAGATTCCTACAAGAAGTCTCGGAAAAGAGTAGACGATTGACGCTGTAACTACGGTTACCGCGATCTGAGCATTAACCCTACCCTGCCATGAGCTTGTGATCGCTACTACAGGGGAAAGTGACCAGAAAGCACCTGCAAGGGTAACTCCTTCTTCTTTGCTCATAAATAATCTCTTCCTAGTTGTAGAATATATTTTAACAAGCTTACAGCATTATCCTAAGACGGATCCATCCTTCTAGGGCTTATGTAGCCTGGTAGCATTTATATTCAGCGTTTAAAAACTAACAGGAATTAATGCTTTCTATTACCAATTAAAACCGATTAAAACATATTGGTTCATAAGTGGTGTAAGATTTATATTATTACTTCCTTTGATAAATATCTTAGTAGGGTTTATTAAATAGCTTAAAGCCCTTAAAAAGCCACTGTCCCTATCTTCAAGCCAGTTTGAAGTTTCCTCAAGAATAATTCCAAAGGGTACCCCAGCCCCAGGTGTGACAATGAGGTCTTGAAGTGAGGGTGGGCGCATTATGCCTTCAATTGTATATTCAAATAGAGTACTTTGAAGAAAAGCACCAAAAGCTGAAGTAGGACGGTTATATCCAAGTGCTCTGTAATAAAGATAAATGGAAGCTCCAAAGGTAGGATGTTGGACCCAGTTTGTCATAATTCCATCGCCGTCATTCCATGCAATAGGCCCACGGCGTCCATTATTTTGAAAATGGGATATATTCTTCCACCACCTTCTCGGGTCTATTATCAGTTGGTCATCTTTTTGCTTTACGTAAATTGCTCGAAAAACCCAGATCCCTGCGTAAGCATTTTGAGTGTCGCGTAGAAAATCCTCAAAATCGGCAAGTGATTTAGGCCTGGTTTCTTTTTTAAGAAATATATCAGGCTTTTTTTCATTTCCCATTATATCAATAAATGTAGATTCGTCATATGGCTTGGCTAGTATTGGTATGTCATCGCTAAATGGTGGGTCGGCATACACACCACTATAAGAAGCCAAAAACGAGGTAAATGTTATAAGTAATAAACCTAAATGATTAATCAAATATCTTCTCCACGAAAATCTAAATCAAATAATAACACCATGATTATGATTTGGGTAGTAGTTTTAATTATGCATGTGTACATTTTTTAAAACAAATCATCCTACTAGCTGACACTCCTGGCAATTCTAAGTTACATTTAGTTCTCAGAGCTTTATCGCTTAAAAATTAAGTTTCTTGACAATTATTCATTCCTTGTGAGAGAATCATAAAATATTTCCTGACGGGGAAATTTATGATATGCCATTTTTGTAAGGAGGAAGGATAATGCTAAAAGAGTTCAAAGAGTTTGCCATGCGGGGTAGTATGGCTGATATGGCCTGTGGAATTATAATTGGTGCAGCCTTTGGAACTATTGTGAAGTCGCTTGTATCGGATATTATTATGCCACCTATTGGTCTAGCCCTAGGCCACGTTGATTTCTCAAACCTCTTTATAGTTTTAAAAGAGGGAGCAACGACAGGACCGTATCCTTCAATTGCCGATGCACAAAAAGCAGGCGCTGTAACAATTAACTATGGTTTATTTGTCAATACGATCATTAGCTTTCTTATAGTTGCTTTTGCTGTGTTTCTTCTTGTGCGTAGTATGAGCAAGCTAGAGCGCCAGGAAGAAGCTCCACCTCCTGCTCCTGCAACTAAGGAGTGCTCATACTGTTTCTCAACAATTTCTATTAAGGCTACACGCTGCCCACACTGCACTTCTGAGTTGAAGGGAGTGTGGGGTTGATATTACTCATGAAATAAGAGAACGATGCTCGATTAAGGGAGATACTTAGATTTAGATTCGAACCATATGATAGGAAAAAGTAAGTATGGAAGCTTATTGATCTTGGTAGTGTGTTGTTGTCAAATGGAATTCAGTGGAAGCTATTTACCTATATAATGACGATTTAGGGTTATCTCCATATAATCTTGATGCTTATATCGGGCTTGTTCGACCCTTATTCAAAAATGTGGAGCAACTCAAAGCTCTCCAACTTATAGAAAACGCTATAAAAATTGACCCTTCAAGCGAGTAAGATAGGTCTTTATCTAGAAAAGTAAAGGAGTGTTACAGACTCAGAATATTAGATAAGCGTGTCTAATCCTTATACCTGATGTATTAAGCTTTGCCATTGATTTTTTAATACTATCCAAATCAAAAGCTCTTGACTTAGAATTTAAAATGAGGTATGAATCATAGCACTAAGGAATAGAAAATAGTTCCAGTTTAGGAGGTTGTATTAATGAAAATGCGAAGTGTGCTGATAGCGCTGTTATCCCTACTAGTTGTTTCTGTTTACTTAGGCGGATGTGCACAACCGGATGAAGAGCTTGCCAATGCTGAAGCTGCTTTACAGGCTGCTAGAGACGCAGGAGCTCCTGAGCTAGCACCTGCCGAGTATCAAGCTGCAGAGGATCTTATTGCAAGGGCAAAACAACTAATGGCAGCGGGAAGAAGGCAAGAGGCTCGTGAACTCCTAGAAGAGGCAAGGTATAAGGCGATTGATGCAAAAGGGAAAGCGATGATTGCAAAATCCGAGGGGGGAATGTCTGAGGAAGAAAGGATGGCAAGAGAAGAAGAACTCAGAAAGCTTAAAGAAGGCGGTCTTTCAAGGGGAATTAATATTGGACTTCAAGATATATTCTTTGACTATGATAGAGCTGATATTAGACCAGATGCAAGGCCAGTCCTAAGGGAAAATTCTGAAATCATACAGAACAATCCTGGTGTACTTGTAGTAGTTGAGGGATACTGTGATATACGTGGCACGGAGGAATATAACTTAGCTTTGGGTCAGAGGAGAGCTGACTCTACTAAGGCTTATCTCGTGGGACTTGGCGTTTCACCTTCAAAAACCGAGGCTGTAAGCAAGGGAGAAACTGAGCAGTGGGCTGTGGGGGCAACAGAGGCGGCGTATCAGGAGAACAGAAGAGCTCATTTTGTCCCAACATCACTACCACCACAAGCTTCTTTAGATAATTAAATTGAGACTAAGGTCTGTTTTCTCTTTAGTTTTTTTTGTAATGTTGCTTGGATGCGTTGCCACTAATGAGGATGTAAGGGGGTTATATGCGAGGCAAGCTAGGCTTGAAGCGAGAACGGAACAGTTGTCACAGGACGTTGAAGCACTCAAGACACAGGCCCAAGATTCTAATGGCAAGGAGATTAATGCTCAAATCACTCAGCTTGAGAAACAGTTAAAGAGCATGGGACAATCGTATTCGGAACTAAGGGAAAATGTTGATGTGCTTATGAAGAGAGAGACAACCTCTGTTTACCCTCCTCCATCCCGTTCTGTAACACCTCAGGGAAGCGGTACACTACAACCATAATAGAATCAGAGACCTCTGTGTATAGTGAAGGATATAGCAATCTAAGCCAAGGAAAATACAAGGATGCAAGAGAGCAATTTGAATTATTTATCAGCAAGTATCCAAACTCCTCTAAGGCTCCTGATGCCCAGTATTGGATTGCTGAAACCTATTATAGAGAGGGGAATTTTGAGGAAGCAATATTAGAATTTCAAGGGTTTATAGAGGCTTATCCACGGGATAGCAAGGTTCCCCTAGCTTACTTAAAACAGGGGCTTTCTCTTATTAACATTGGAAGAAAAGAGGAGGCTAGAATTTTCCTTCAGACTCTTATTGATAAATATCCACAATCTGAAGAGGCGAAGGTAGCACAGGAGAAGTTAAAGGGGCTTGCAGGGAAACGTTAATATGAGTATAATATTGCCAACAATTATCTTAAAGGAGGTGCAGTAGGATGAGAAAGAAAGACGTATTTGCTATTTTGTTCCCAGTTGTTATCGTTGTATTGCTTCATCTTGTAAGCTGTGCAACACCCCCTCCAACAAAGGAGCTTGCAGATGCTGAGGCAGCAGTTGCAGCGGCTACAAATCAATGCAGCATGTGTAAAGGGGACTGGTGTCAAAACGTGGGAAAGCCGGACGTAGAGTATTGCGGATACCCATGTGGAGATGCTGAGCTAGCAGCCGCCCAAGCTGCGTTGGCTAAAGGGAAGGTTCTTGCTGGTGAGTTCTGTCATGAGCTAGAAGCCCGTAGGATGCTCGTTGATGCAAAGGCAAAGGCGGATGAGGCTAGGTTTAAGTGCCTTGCTAAAAAAGAGGCTCCTCCACCACCACCTATGGTTGAGGAAGAATTTGGGCTAAAGGATATATTCTTTGATTTTGATAAATATGACATTAGGCCTGATGCGGAGCCTGTGCTTCAAGAGAATGCAGATGTCTTGAAGAATAACCCAAATGTCACTATGGTTATTGAGGGATATGCTGATATAAGGGGTACACCAGCATATAACCTTAGGCTTGCGCAAAGAAGAGCTGATGCAGCAAAGGCTTATCTGGTCAGGCAGGGAGTTGGCCCATCGAGAATTACAACTGCAAGCGGTGGTGAAACCACACAGTTTGCCGCTGGGACATCAGAAGATTCTTTTCAGCTAAACAGAAGAGCTCATTTTATTCCCACACAACCATCAGCATCGGCGCCTGGAGCAAGGATTTACTTTAAATTTAACGACGAAAGTAAGCCTGCTCTATAAAGTAGAGAATAGTTTACAAAAATTAAAGAGGAAAGATGCCATTAGGCTTCTTTCCTCTTTAAAATTGAATAGATTTAATTAGTATCAATCTAGGTATGACCTTGTCAGGTATCCTTATATTCTAATTTACCTATACTAAAATCTTATAACCAACCTAGAATATATGGAGTTAAAACTTAATAATTCGAAAAGATTATATAAGATCGCAGAACGTCTTATGCCCGGTGGAGTAAATAGTCCTGTTCGCTCCTTCAAGGCTGTTGACGGTACGCCGGTTTTTATATCAAGTGCGAAAGGACCCTGGATATATGATGAAGATGGAAACAAATACATAGATTATATAGCATCGTGGGGTCCGCTTATTCTAGGGCACACTCACAATGATGTTGTAAGGGCAGTAAAAAAGGCTGCAGAAAATGGTACAAGCTACGGCGCTCCTTGTGTAGACGAGATAAATCTTGCAAGCCTTATTGTTAAGTCGTTTCCTTCAATTGATATGTTACGAATGACTAGTTCTGGCACTGAGGCAACTATGAGCGCTGTTCGTCTCTCACGGGCATATACAAAGCGTGATTTTATTATTAAATTTGAGGGATGCTATCACGGACATGCCGATTATCTACTAGTCAAAGCAGGCTCTGGAGCAACTACATTTGGAACCCCTAGCAGCCCTGGTGTTCCTAAGGGATTCACAAATAACACCCTTCTAGCTAGGTACAATGATATTCGTTCTGTAGAAAGGCTTTTTTCTAAATATGAAAATCAAATTGCCTGTGTTTTAATCGAACCCGTTGCCGCAAACATGGGCGTCGTTCCACCGAAGAACGGGTTCCTTGAGGGATTAAGAAAGCTGGCGCAAGATTCTGGAACACTTCTCATATTCGATGAGGTTATAACCGGTTTTAGGTTGGGCTTAGGTGGTGCACAGAAAACATATAATATAAAGCCAGACCTTACGTGCTTAGGTAAGATAATAGGTGGTGGCTTTCCCGTTGGGGCATATGGTGGGAGAAAGGAAATAATGAGTATGATCGCTCCTATTGGGCCAGTGTATCATGCTGGCACACTCTCAGGAAATCCTGTTGCTATGGCGGCAGGGGTTGCAACGATAAATAAACTCAGGGAAAAGGGAACATACAAAAGACTGAATGAATTAACTCAGAGTCTTATAGAAGGTTTGCACAAGATCCTGAAGAAACTTGGTATAAAAGCCCAAATTAACTCTGTAGGCTCCATGTTTACTATATTTTTCACAGATCGCGAAGTGTTTGATTATGAATCCGCTCTTACCTCAGACACAAAAATGTATTCCAGGTTCTTTAAAAACTTATTAAGTGCAGGTATTATGTTTCCGCCTTCTCAGTTTGAAGCAGTTTTTGTTTCACTTGCGCACACTGAGAGGGAAATTGATATTACTCTTAGAGCCGTTTATAAGGCGCTTAAAGAAACAGCGAGTCGCGGTTAGTGAATCGTGTACCGAATCGTTCGACTGAGGCTTCGGCCTAGGCTAGGCGCCCATAACGAGGTCACGAACCACCAGTCATTAGCCACGATTCATATGGAGGAGAGCTCAGGTTAAGGAAGAAAAAAATCTTGGGTGGCTAAGATACTTTGCTATTGGTACTGAATTAGCATTCTCGGTTGTTGCAGGGCTTATCGCGGGTCATTATGTTGATAAATGGATTGGGACAAAAACACCTTGGTTTACGTTCATAGGTCTTATAGCGGGAGTAGTAACCGGGTTCAGCTTACTTATAAGGATGACAAAAAGAAAACATGACAACAGAAATAATGAAGATAACAAGACCAATAACGTTTAGTAGAGTTGAAAAGCATGGATTAATCGTTACTGGAATACTTGTAGCAATAAATGCTCTTGTTGGCTCGCGTGAGCTTGCTCTCGGAGCTGGGGTAGGGGGTGGGTTGGTACTTGTGAATTTTTTAGCAATTCGCTTAGTAGTAGGCGCTCTTATTGGAGGCGCTCATTCTAAGGGTTTTAGTGTGTTTGTTCTTATGATTAAAATGGCTGTTCTTATTGGTTTGGTAATTTCTCTTTTTTTATTAACAAAGATAAACATCTATGGGTTTCTAATTGGAATGGTAGGTGTAGTAATAGTTATTATTGGAGAAGCTCTTAGAGGAAAGAAAGATGGAGCACTTTAGTTGGTTTACATTATTTGGGTTAGGCAAATATGATCCCATATTGGGAGCTATTTTAGTGGTTCTCTTTTTAATCTTTGCTGGTTATAAAATTAAGAAGAATCTCTCAAAAGAGAATTCTATACTTCCTGAGGAGAAATTTACACTAAGAACGATTTTTGAAATTCTTACAATTGATTTTCTGCTAGATCTCATTACAAGTATGATGGGTTCTCGTGAAAAGGCAAAGAGGTATTTTCCTCTACTAGGAACGAGCTTCATGTTCATTCTCATTTCAAATCTACTCGGTTTAATTCCCGGATTTCTTTCACCTACTGGGAATTTTAATACTACAGTAGCCTGCGCACTTGTAATATTTGTTATGTATAACTTCTATGGATTTAAGGAAAATGGGGTCGCTTACTTAAAACACTTTGCTGGACCCATAATCTACATCGCACCGCTAATGATTGTGATTGAAATTATAAGCCATCTTGTCCGTCCCTTATCTCTCTCTTTGAGGCTTTTCTGGAATATGACAGGAGACCATCTGGTTCTTGGAATTTTTACTAACCTTACTCACTTTGTAGTCCCTGCGCTTTTTATCGCCCTTGGTATTTTTATCTCATTTCTACAGGCGTTTATTTTTACTGTTCTTTCGGCAATATATATTTCACTTTCAACAGCACATGAACATTAAAAGGGATAATTAATTTTAATCAAAACTTTAATAACAAAGACTAAACAAGGGGGTGAAAAAATGAAACGGTTTCTCTTTTCGGTTGGTATGATCGGATTTGCTATTCTGGGAGCTTTCGTTCCTGAGGTGTTAGCACAAGAGGAGGCTCCGGTTAAAGAGCTAGGGGATTTAGTAAAATTTGGTCTCGCCATTGGAAGCGGTTTGGGAATTGGAATAGCGGCCGGTATTGCAGGTTTGGGTCAGGGACGCGCTACAGCGGCTGCACTAAGCGGAATTGCAAGAAATCCAGGGGCTGCGGTAAGGATTCAAACCCCGATGATCATCGGTCTTGCTCTTATAGAGTCTCTGGTAATCTATGCCCTCGCTATCACGTTTTTGCTTCAGGCAAAGATTTAATTAAACAAACAAGTAGGGGCAATCCTTGTGAATGCCCCCGAAGAATTCATCGGGGGCGAACACGAGATTTCCCCCTACTTTTCTAGGTTTTTATAGACTTTCCTCAAAAACTATAATATCATTTCCATTAAAGTGAGAAAGATCATTAAGTATCTAGTATTTTTACCAATCTTCGTGTTAGGCTGCTCAGCCACAGGCTCTATTGAGAAAAAGCAAAAACTACTTCAGGAAACAGCTTCAACCTACTATAACCTATTTATGTGGAAGTCATACGAAAAGGCCTCTCTTTTTATAGATGAGGATAAAAAGGGTAACTTTGAGAGATTTCTCTTTGATTCTAAAGATGATCTTAACATAACAAATTACGAAATAAGAGAAGTGACTTTTAACTCAGTTGAGAATAAGGGTTTAGTTAGGGTTCTTATAAGTTATTATAAATACCCATCGGTTTCTGAGAAAACCATACTACTTCAGGACCCCTGGATTTTAAGAGGAAAAGGGTGGTATCTCTACTCGGATTTCAACGAGGAGATATATAAGTAGCGTAATACCTTTAAATTTTAATAAGGTTGTTTATTAGTATTAATGGTACTTGGCTCTGTGCTACCGTGAAGTCTGGAGTCTTTCTGGGGTTGTGGCAACGAGCAAGGCTGGTTGTTAAAATTCGTCGGGATTCAATTTATCAAGAGCAGAAACCCTATTTTAAAAATGTGTTTGCAGCATCTTTATATGGGTGCAGTAATTAAAGAAACGCTCTCTTAAATCGGAAACCTTTCGAGCACGAACTTCTTTGCTTCTTCTTTATCTTTCACATTTCCCTCAAGCTGAGCCTCTTCTAGGGATTCAAGAATCTCTGAGAAAATGGGTCCGGGGGTATATCCCATTTCAATAAGGTCGTAGCCAGTTAAAATAGGCTTTGGTTTTATCTCTTCTTCTTTAAACTCTTCGAGCTTTTTCTTTACAAAATCGTAGGCCTCGGTGGAACCATGACTTGCAAGACAGTCTGCTAGATGAAGTGTAAGATGGTCTTCAAAATAGGGCATACCAAGAAAACGCTTTAGTGTACTTTCTTTCATATTGAAAACGTCTTTGAATCTTAAGTGTTCGCTAACTAGAGCCTCTATTCTTTCTATATCTTTATTTGAAAACCTGAGCCTTTTACATATCTTTTCAGCCATTTCTGCTCCAATAATATCATGGGCATTAAACCTAATTCTGTCTTCGAAGGTAATTGTAACGGGTTTTCCAACATCGTGGAGAAGAGCTCCTACGGAGAGTTCAAGGGATGGGTCCCCTTCCGTAATTTCAAAGACTTTGTCAAGAATAAGACAGGAATGAGTAAAAACATCGCCTTCGGGATGAAATTCGGGAGGCTGAGGCACTCCATACATTTTGTCAACCTCGGGAAGTATATGGGATAAAAGTCCAGTTTGTCTTAAAAGCTCAAGACCGAAACCGGGATTTTTCTGAGTGATAATTTTTACAATTTCTTCTCTTACTCTCTCAGCGCTTACATCGGAAATTCTATACGCAAGCTTTCTTATCGCATGAAGAGTTTCCTCTTCTATTTCGTAGTTAAACCTTGCTCCGAACCGTATGGCTCTTATCATTCGGAGTTTATCTTCATTAAATCTCTCATATGGGCTTCCGATTGTTCGTATAATCCCACTTTTTATATCATCAAGGCCACCTACGTAATCAATTACCTCTTCCGTTATAGGATCATAGAGCATACCGTTTATAGTAAAATCCCTTCTTGTTACATCGTCGCGTTCAGAAGAGGTGTAGATTACCCTATCTGGATGCCTTCCATCTGAGTAGCTTTCATCCTGTCTGAATGTTGCTACCTCAAATTTGTATTCACCTTCAAGGATTAAAATAACGCCGAAGCTTGCTCCTATAGGTACTGTGTTTGAAAAAATGCGCATAATCTCTTCTGGGCTAGCGCTCGTGGTAATATCGTATTCCTTAGGTGGACTCCCCATCACAGTATCTCTAACACATCCGCCTACAAGGAATGCCTTGTGGCCTGATGCTCTTAGACGCTCGACCATCATGCGAGCAGTGTTGAATAATTCGCTACGAAATGGTTTAAGTTTAAAACTACCGTTCATTGTGTTATTTTGAGCATTTATTGTATACTACGATTTATTTTGACTAAAGCGACTAGTAGAATTAAACATGAATGATGAAAGAACTATACCTGAGATGATGACAAACCGTATCAAGAGATACGGAGGAAAGATTCTTTTTCAACACAAAGTTGGTTGGAGCTGGAAACAGATAACATGGCTCGACTTTGAAAAAACAATAAAGGATATTGCTTCATTTCTTCTGGGTTTAGGCTTTGCACCAGGTACCGCCGCTATAATTGTCTCGGGAAGTCGAACGGAGTCCCTTTTTGCTGAATTTGGTATTTATCTTCTTGGCGGAATTACAATACCCATTGATGATAATGATGATCTAGAAAAAATAATAAAGATTGCAAGAGATTCAAAAAGTAGATTCATGTTTGTAGCAAAGGAATCTACTTTGAAGGAACTCAGCAATAAGATCCACGAGGTTCCTTCTTTACATAAAATAGTAACTTTTACTGATACTGGTATCGGAGAGGACGAAAGAGTCATTCCATTTAAGGGTCTTCTTAAATTCGGTTCAATGAAAAGAAAGATGCTCGAAGATGAGTTGGCTAGAAAAGCCGAAGGTGTTTTGCCAGATTCAACGGCTGCTGTTTTTTACAACTTTGATTCAGATTTAAAGAAAGAACGAAAAGAAATAACACATAAAGACTTAATCAAAGCTCTCAAGGGCGCGTCGGAGAAGCTTTTATCCATTACAGAAGAGGATCAAGCCTTTTCTCATCTGTCTTATGTCAGCCCATATGAAAGGTTTGTGAATTACCTTGGTATCTACATGGGAAACCGAATTTCTATTGCAGAAACCAGGGATAATTTTTTTGATGATATTCTTGAAGTAAAACCTACTGTTATTTATGAAACACAAAAGGGAATCGAAAACTTATGCTCAAAAGCCTTATCCAATCCGGGAAGGGTCTCAATAAGCCAGAAACTAAGAAACGCTATTGGTGGTAGAGCTAAACATATTCTCATAGATTCTTTGCCTAGAAGAGAAATAATAAATCTTCTTTCCAGTTCTGATATATCTTTAACGGAAGTGCCTGAACTAGCCGGGCTTTGATTTTCGTAATAGTTTCTACAAAGGATAGGGTGGTTACGTATTTTTTTTTTGCGTAAGGCTTTTCGATTTTTTTAACATGCTGGACCGAAAGGCTGCAGTGCAGACTTTCTCAGAGGAAAAAGGCGACACCCCACAGGTAATTATCTTTGCATAAAACACAATTAACGATCCCATGTATACAAAACCTTTAAAAATAATATAATATATGATAGTATACTATAAGGTAATATATAGGAGCTTATTAATGTTAATGCCAAAAGGTTCAACAAGGATTTCCTTTGTAACACGGGCAGGCAAACGCAAACGCCTGGATCATATAGCCGAAGCCTTCGGGAAAAAGCTGAGCGCCGTTATCAATGAGGCGCTTGACCAGTACATTGACCTTCACGAATGGCAATTGACCCATATTCGGAAAGGGGTGAAAGCCGCCCGCAGTGGAGATTTCGCCGCGGAAGCAGAGGTAAAGGCTTTTTTTGATAAATACGGCCGGCCCTCATGAAACTGAGATGGACACGCATTGCCCTGCAGGACTTGCGTTATTTGCATGAGTATATCGCGGAGGGCAATCCTTTAGCAGCAAGCCGCATGGTTGTGCGCATTCAGGATGCAACACAACGTTTAAAAAAGCATCCTCAAATGGGAAGGCCGGGTCGGGTGCAAGGAACACGTGAACTCGTTATAGCAGGATCACCCTACATTGTGGTTTACATTTTGGGTGATTCTGAAATCCAGATTGTGTCCGTTATTCATAGTGCTGTGCGTTGGCCCGACACTTTCCGTTAGGAAGACATCTGAAACATAATTACCGATTCTGGGTAAGAACAAGCTTTCTTCTAATGGTTCGCCCACTGTGTGATAACAGACGGTATGGAAAATAAGATTTGAAAACTTATGATTTCAGTTTATCCTTTCCGTTACTATTTATAGCTAGAATTAACGAGTCCTACGGTGAGCGTCTCGGACGAAATCAAAAGGCGCCGGCACGAAGATATTTCATTTGATCCAGAACACCCGACTGTTAAAGCCTGCGCAAAAGTGAGCGAGGAGCTTGAGAAAGGTGCGCGTAGCCAGATTGCTCTTACAGTTCTGAAGCGAATCCAGTGACTGATGCTCTCGCCGCCGAAGCAGTGATTAACTATCAGAGTAAAGGCAACCATGAAGTGGTAAAGCCGGTGTGGACAAATGAAAAGCTCTATATCAACAAAGAAAGCTGCTTTGAACCTGTACCACAAAATATCTGGCAATTCACGGTTGGTGGCTATCAGGTACTGGAAAGATACATGAAGTACCGCAAAGGACATGAACTCTCCCTGCCGGAGATCGAAAACATAGAAAAAGTCATCAAGGTTTTAGCCTTCACGACCACGCAAATGGACAAGATTGATCAGATCAGCTTTTCGTAACGAATACTGTGCAGCTCTTTAGAGCAAGAAATCACGGATTCCTTAAAGCAGATAGGAAATACCTTCTTTAATCCAGCCGTAATGGTTATAATTATTTGAGACAGGGGGTTCCCATTGGGTTTTTTTATTCTTGACAAATATGGTTCTCATTGGGTACTATTATAAGTGATAACGATCATTGAAACACAGCAGTTCACAGGTAAGGCCGACAAGATTATGAGTGCGGCTGAGAAAGATGAGCTGTTTGATTTCATTGCCAGAAACCCGAAGGAAGGTGACGTTATTTCCGGCACCGGCGGCGTTAGAAAGCTGCGGTTTGCCATACAGGGAAAAGGCAAAAGGGGTGGGGTCAGGGTTATTTATTATTACTATGATGACCGGAACCCAGTGCTGCTTTTCACTGTGTTTGGAAAAAACGAAAAATCGGATTTAACGAAGAAAGAGAAAAATATCCTGTATGGAATTGTTCAGGACATTAAGAAGGAGATGAAATCATGAGCAAGGCAGGAAAAGAAATTATTACAGGTGCGCAGCAGGCTCTGGCTTATCTCAAAGGAGATAAAACCAAAGGGCGCGCCTACAAGGTACGCACCAGAGATATAGATGTCAAAGCAATTCGTAAAGGACTTCACATGACGCAGGAAGTTTTTTCCGAGACTTTTGCCATCCCTGTATCCACATTAAAAAAATGGGAAACCAATAACCGTGTGCCCGAAGGCCCGACCAAGGCTTATCTGACGGTCATTGAGAAAAACCCGCATGCGGTAAAAAAAGCCCTGCACAGCGCTGTGTGATAACAGACGGTATGGAAACTTAAATTTGTAGGTAAAATAAATAGTTATGTATAAAGTAAGGAGCAAATTAAAATGACAACGCAAAATTACTATAAGGGAGTTCAGCATACTGTTTATATAAGCACGAGTATGGGGGTTGGCTGCGAACACTGTCGTACCCAAATCGCCGCTGATCGATTTGCTGAATCTACTAACCACTACATTGAACAGCACGGTTACAAACTTCTACACGTAGGCGCAGAAACGAGCCGTGATATGGATGGTAAGCCGTGGCATAGCACGGTTGCGGTGCTTGGGAAATAAGAAAGATAAAAATTCTGACATCTAATACGGAATACAAAATCTTTAAGTGAAAAACAGACAAAAATTTCCACATATTGAGTTGTTAGACATAGATTGAGATAGAGGAAGAAAAAGACAATTTA